>JBAZHV010000013.1:0-27142 GCA_041652155.1 Minisyncoccota bacterium | reverse complement strand
GGCGGGCGAAAATTTACCCTCCGAAACAGAAATGTGGACCTGGCGAGAATCGGACTCGCGCTTCCGCAATGCGAATGCGGCGTCGTACCACTTGACTACAGGCCCCTTTTTGGGATTTGGCTTTCTTTACAATAGCAAAGAATTGCCGGCGGTTTCAAGCCCGCCCGCAATTTCTTTAATCGAGATAATTTTTAAGATCTTCCAGGGAAGATATTTTGATGATCCCCGGCGGCACTTCCAGGCATTTATTCTCGCGGTCGATCAGGATGGCTTTCATTCCCAAGTTTAGAGCGGGAACCAGATCCCTTTCCACTTCATCCCCTACCATGGCGGCGTTTTGAGGTTCGATGCCCAGTTTGTCCAGGACAAATAAAAAAGCTTTCGGGTCGGGCTTTAAATATTTTGTTTCCAGCGGAGTGAATATTTCGGCTTCTGCGACATCGGGTATATCCACCGAGAAATGGTTGCCTGCCGTGAGGATAGCTTTTTTTATCGGCAAGGCCATTGCCGCCTTGGTATCGCTAAAAGCTTTGAAAGATAAGGCTTTTTCAAAGAATTGTGCCAGTTTTTCAGCGTCGGTCTTTCCAGGCTCTTTGGCTAAAGCGGCGGCGAATTGTTTGGAGAGGTCAAGCCAGCTCGCCGCTGATCCGAAAAGCTGCGGAAAGATCGAACCGATCTTTTGCGCATCGTCTTGAGACCTTAGCTCAAAACCCGTTTCGGCCAAGCCATAAAAAAATTCTTCGAAGCCTACCATCCGGCTGAAAGCCAGAGTGCCCGCGAAGTCGAAAATAATGAGTTCGGTTTTCATTGGTCGGGGTGGCCGGAATCGCACCGGCGATCTCTGCGTCCCGAACGCAGCGTGTTAACTACTGCACTACACCCCGTTAGGCGCGGATATTAGCCGTAAAATCTAACGCCTACAAGCTTATCAGATTTTTTGTAGTTTGTGAAACCCCTGACGAGCTTGTAGGAATTAGCTGGTAGCTTGTAGCCCGCCTGCCTGCGGGCAGGGGGTCTTGCCTCCGCCATCCGCCATCTGGCGGAGGCAAGAGAGGAAAAATATATTTTTCCTCTTTCGCGAAGCGAAATTCCTACAAGCTACCAGCTACAAGCTAATTCCTCGTTACGTCACCCAATACTTCTGTTTTGTCATCTCATCTCTTTTTATTTCGGTCTGGTTTCTTTCTTTCTTGGACTCCTCAACCAGTTTTGCGATCTCCTCTCCCTGCAATTCCCCCAGCCTTTTTATTTCTCCGTCCAGGAATTCTTTCGTGTTCTTGTTCGGGTCCGTAAGGACTATGCCCAGTAAAATATCCAATATTTGCCCTATTTTCGGGCCCGGTTTGATATTGAGAATGCTCATAACGTCCTGTCCGTTGGCTTTGAGCATCTTGGCCGAGATCGGGTCTTGGGCCACTTTGTCCACGATATATTTCAAATGCCTTAGTTTGTACGGTTCTGCCTTGGGACAGCCGGATCCGATGCGGTCGGCCATTCTTACCTGGAGCAGTTCCTCCATATTCTCGGTCCCGACATTGCGCACCAAGCGGCGGATGGACGATTCCCCCACTTCGTCCACGTTGTAATAGAAAAGGTGGTATCTGACCAGCGTGGTTATTTTTTGGGTTTCCTTGTTCGGGAATTTCAAGCGCCGGAGGATTTGGCTGGCGATCTTGCCCCCCACGATATCATGGCCGTAGAAAGTCGAATCCAGCCCGTCCCCTCTTTTGGTGCGGGGTTTGCCGATGTCGTGGAGCAAAGCCGCCATTCTGACATAAAAATTAAAATTTTTCTTGGCGGTAAAATCCAGACAGCGCAAAGAATGCTCGTACACATCGTAAACATGATGTTTGTTTTGTCCCACCTTGTATCCCTCCAGCAGTTCGGGAATTATATATTGCAGTAAGCCTGTTTCTCTCAATGTTTCTATCCCCTCCGCCGCCCGTTCGCTTTGGATCATTTTTACAAGTTCGTCGTGTATCCTTTCCTGCGAAATGGCCTCAAGCCAGCGGCTGTTGGCCTTGACCGCTTCTTTTGTTTTTTCTTCGATGGTCCATCCTTTGCCGAGGGTTACCGAAAAACGGACAGCTCTTAACATCCTCAAAGCGTCTTCATCAAAGCGTTCTTCGGGTTTCCCTACCGTGCGGATGATCTTTGCTTCAAGGTCTTTCTGCCCGCCAAAAAGGTCGATAAGCTTTATTTCTCCGTCTTTTGAATCTAAAGCCAGCGCGTTTACGGTAAAATCGCGGCGGCTCAAGTCTTCTTCGATGGTCTTGGCCCATTTTATTTCGTCGGGATGGCGTTTGTCCGAGTATCCTTGTTCTGTTCTGAAAGGAGTTACTTCTATCTCTCTCAACGTTGGATCTTCGCTTTCCACCACCACGGTCACGGTTCCGAACTTGTTGTTGCTGAAGGTTTTTTCGAAAGCGGCGGCTATTTGTTCGGGAGTCGCGTCAGTAGTTGCGTCCCAATCCGCAGGCTTTTCCCCTCTTAACAGGTCGCGCACGCATCCGCCCACAACGTACGCCCCAAAACCCTTGGCTTTCAAGCCGTCAAGAACGATCTTTACTTCTTTTGGAATTTCCAGGTTCATCGTGGAACGAATAAAATTTATTACTTGCTTATTCTTTGATATTAGCTGAAAAGGCGCGAAACGAAAAGTATTTATCAGAGGATCGAAAGCCGAGAGCCATTGAGATATTCGGCTTTTCGTTTTCGACTTTCGAATATCGCCATTCGATATTCGAATGTGTTGACAGTCCCTGCCGGGTTGCTGTAAGATATGCTCAACGAAAGATTTCAATGAAGATGTCCGGTTGACCCCCGGATTTTTTTTAAAAAATTTTTGCGGCGGGCGTTGAATATGATGCCCGCGAAATAATAAAATAACCCTATATCGATCCGAGAAAAGCCTTTTGGCTTGATCGGGAGAGAACCATTATGGACCTAAAATCATTCGCATCGGCGATCGCGCAGATCGCGGAGGAAAAAGCTTTGCCCCAGGAAAAGGTCGTAGAGACCACCGAGCAAGCTTTGGCCGCCGCTTATAAGAAGGAATACGGCCAAAAAGGCCAGATAGTCAAAGCCAAACTCGACTCGAAGAGCGGAAAGGTCAACTTTTGGCAGGTTAAGATCGTAGTGGATAAAGATATGATCTACTCCGAAGAGGAACTGGAGGCTTTAAAGAACAAGACGGAAGCCGAAATCGAGGCCGAAGAAGCCGCGGCTCCCGAAGGCGAAGCCAAAAAGGTCAGATTGAACCCTGAAAAGCATATTATGCTTGATGAAGCCAAGAAGATAGACAAGACCGTCGAGGTCGGAGCGGAAATGATATTTCCCTTGGAAGAAAAGACCGATTTCGGCCGCATTGCCTCGCAAACAGCCAAACAGGTCGTTTTGCAGAAGTTAAGAGAGGCCGAGAGGATAGGGATTATGGATGAGTACAGATCCAAAGAAGGAGATATCATTTCCGGCATTATCCAGAGAGTCGAGCCGGGCGGGTTGTATTTGGACCTTGGAAAAACTTTGGGTTATTTGCCCAGAGAAGAACAGGTGAGAGGGGAATTTTATCGCTCCGGCCAAAGGCTTAAAGTGTTCATTCTTAAAGTGGAAGAAGGCCCGAGAGGCCCGTTCATCTTGCTTTCCCGCGCTTACCCCAAACTGATCTCCAAGCTGTTCGAGCTGGAAGTTCCGGAAATATCATCCGAGCAGATCGAGATCAAATCCATAGCCCGCGAAGCCGGTTCAAGAACCAAGGTTTCCGTGGCTTCTTTGGCCGAAGGAGTTGATCCTATCGGCGCGATGGTCGGGCAGAGGGGAGTCAGAGTATCGGCTGTGATATCCGAGCTCGGCGGAGAGAAGATAGATATCGTTGAATACGCCGAGAGCATTGAGAAATATGTAGCCAACGCGCTTTCTCCGGCGAAAGTTATTGAAGTGAAGATGCTGCCCAAGAATACCGCATTAGTGGTCGTGCCAAGCGACCAGTTGTCGCTGGCTATCGGCCGCGACGGGCAGAATGTCAGGCTGGCCGCCAAATTGACCGGCTGGAAAATAGACGTAAAAAGCCCTGAACAATTGGGCGAAATGGCCGCCGCCGCGGCCGAAGCCGAAGAAGCCGCCGAGGAGGAAGCTGCCAAGCCGGAAACAGGGGAGGGAGCAGAAACCGCCGAAGTTCAAGAAGAAACCGCTAAAGAAGAAAAAGCCGCAGAAAAGAAAGCCAAGAAGCCGGCCAAGGCCAAGAAAGCCAAAATTAAAACAGAAGAGTAACAGTTCGGGTTCGCCGCGAAACATTCCGGCGATGTCACAGTAGCTACTGTGACAAATTTACTGCGCCATTATCGCGCCACTACTGCGCCAAACCGGCCAAGCCGAAATGGCGCAGTAGCTACTGTGACAATTTAAAATTTACTGCGCCAAAAGCATTTGCTTTTACTGCGCCAAATTTTTCTTTAAATAAAAATTAAATGCGAAGGTCGATATTCGAATATCGAATGCCGGGAGCAGAAAGCCGAATATCGTAATGGCTTTCTATCCTCTATTTTCGACCCTCAAAATAAAACATCAACACATGAAACTTTCAATAAAAGAAACTCAAAAAACAAAAGTGAAGATCGAGATAGAACAGCCATGGAGCGAGTTCTCTCCGTTCTATGAAGAAGCGGTTACGGAGATAGGAAAGGAGATCGACCTGCCCGGCTTCCGCCGCGGCCAGGCTCCAAGGACCATGCTCGAAGCCAGCATAAATCCCGAGAAGCTTTTGGTGGAGGCCGCGACATTGTCGATCAACAAGCTTTGGCCCCAAGCCATCAAGGAGTTGGAACAGCAGAAAATGGAAGTTATTTCCCAGCCGCAGATAGACCTTTTGAAATTGGCCAAAGATAACGATCTCGTTTTTTCCGCCGAGTTCGAAGTGATGCCGGAAGTCAAATTGCCGGACTACAAAGCCATCGCCAAAAAGATCGATAAAAAAGAGGTCAAAGTAGAGGCCAAAGAGGTAGAACGCACCATCTCCGATCTTCAGCGTTCCAGAGCGACATTGGCCGATAAGCCCGAAGCCGCCCAGTTCGAAGATTTTGTCGAGATATCCTTTTCTTCGCCGGAGATCGAAGAGGGGAAAGCCCGCAAAGACGGATTCGTGTTAGGCAAAGGCCATTTTCCAAAGGAATTTGAAGACAGCATCGCCGGTATGACCGCAGGCCAGCAGAAAGAAGTGAATTTTGTTTCAAAGGATAAAGAGGGGAAAGACCAGAATCTGAAAGTCGAAGTGAAAATGGAAGCGGTGAAAAAAGTTCAATTACCCGAGGTCAACGACGAGTTTGCCAAATCGTTGGGCCAGTTCGAAAATGCGGAAGCGCTGAAAAAGAATATTGAAGACGGGATGAAAGAAGAAAAAGAAACCGCCGAGAAGCAGAGAAGGAGAGAGGAATTTTTGAACCAATTGGCCAAAGAATTCGAAGTGGACGTGCCTCAAATATTGATCGATAAAGAGAAGGCCCAGATGATGGAAAATGCCAAACAGCAGATCGAAACCAATTTTAACATGAGCTTTGAGGATTATCTCAAACAGGTCAATAAAACAGAAGAGGACCTGGCCAAAGAAACCGAAGAGATAGCCAAAAAGAGGGTAAAAAATTTCCTTGCGCTGGGAAAAATATCCAAATTAGAGAGCGTTGAGGCCGAAGCCGAAGAAGTGGAAGAAAAGATCAACGCCTTGATGAACTATTATCCCGATGCCAACCTCGCCAGAAAGAAAGTAGACCTGGAAAGGCTGTCAGCATACGTTGAGGACGAGATCAAGCAGGAGAAGACCTTCATTTTACTAGGACTGTAGATCAGCTTGTAGGTTGTAGCTGGTAGCTTGTAGGATGCGGGGGTTTTGCTAAAATAAACTTGTGAAAATAGATGAGGATAAAATTATTTCTCACCGAGATTTGATTGTCTGGCAAAAAGCCATGGATTTAGTAGTTGAAATTTATCAATTGACTAAAAGTTATCCTCAGTCCGAGATATATAATCTTATTTCTCAAACAAAAAGATCCGCCGTTTCTATTCCTTCGAATATAGCCGAAGGCAGAAGAAGAGGAAGTAGAAAAGATTTCCGGCAGTTTTTAATCATCGCTTATGGTTCGGGAGCTGAACTTGAAACCCAGATAGAGATAGCTAGTAGACTATCATTTGTCAAAGAGTCGGATTCTAGCAAATCCAGATTGTTGCTTTCAGAAGTTATGAAAATGCTTAATAGGATGATCTCTTCTTTAAAAGATTAAAACTTTTAATTACTTTGTAAGAGCTAGTTTTTAGCCGAGGGGCAACAGTTCCTACAAGCTACAAGCTAATTCCTACAAGCTCAAGAATGAATTTGATTCCAACCGTTATTGAGAAAACACAGTCGGGGGAGCGGGCTTATGACATATACTCGCGGCTTTTGAAAGACAGGATCATTTTTTTGGCCGGTCCCGTAACCGATAACAATGCCAATTCCATCATCGCCCAGCTGTTATTCTTGGCTTCGAACGATCCCAAGAGGGATATCCAGCTGTATATCAACAGCCCCGGCGGATCGGTAACCGCGGGTTTGGCCATTTACGACACGATGCAGTACGTTAAGCCGGAGATATCGACCGTTTGCGTGGGCATGGCCGCTTCGATGGCCGGGACCCTGCTGGCCGCCGGACAGAAAGGGAAGCGTTATGCTTTGCCGAACGCGGAAATATTGCTGCATCAGGTCGTAGGAGGAGTGAGCGGACAGGCCAGCGAAATAGAGATCACCGCCAAACAGATATTGAAACTCAAGGAAAAGATGAACCAGATACTGGCCAAGCATACCGGCCAGCCTATCGACCGGATCGAAAAAGACACCGACCGCGATTTTTATCTGGAAGCCGCCGAAGCCAAAGAATACGGAGTGATAGACGAAGTGATAAAGACTAAAGAGTAAATTTTCTTCATCAAAAAGGTGATTATGAAAACCGCGGCACTGCCGCGGTTTTTAGTTTGAGCATAAAACGAACTTGAATTTTTAATTTACAATTTTTAATTTTCAATGAATGTTTCAATTTTCAATGTTTGAAACATTGGGACATTGGAATTTGATTGAAAATTAAAAATTGTAAATTGAAAATTAATTTCGGTTATCCACAGTTTGACACGTTGCCTTATATCTTGCGTCTGCTAAAATAAAATAGAAAAATTATATTAATAAAAATCTGGCGGGAATTTTTTAATTATTTTCCGCCGCTAATAATTTTAAAAATATGTTGACAGCTTCGGATCTCAAAAAACCAGTCGCCGTTCTAACGGAAGTAGTGATCGTGTCGGTGGCGGTAAATATCGGCTTGGTTGCTTATTTGATCTTCGCCCCGAAACCGGTGCAAACAAATTGTTTTGAAAACGAGGTTTCCCAGCAATTGACCGAAGCGCAAATAAGCGAGCAGATGAAAGCAGGGGAAACAGGACAGTTGGAAACGAAGGAAGGCCAGACCCCCGAACAGGCTTTGGCGGAAGTAAATCCCGAAGCCATTTCCAATCCTGTCATTCCTCCCAACACTTCGATGCCCGCAACCATCTTTAATACTCAAGGCACGGTTGTTACCGTCGAGAAAGACGGAATAACCATCACCGGCAACGGTTCCAATTTCGAGGACCAGAAGGAAAGGCAGATCGTGATAAAATTCAGCGAGACCACAGTAACCTTTGAAAAGAACAATAAGGTCAGATATACCGGTATGGACGGATTGAAACATCTTGTTGCCGGCGATAAAATTTTAGTGGAGTCGGATCAGAACATTCGCGGCAAGACGGAATTCACCGCCAACTATATCAACAAAATTTAGCAAACACCGTTCTAAAAATAGAGTTAACCGCATTTCTGTTTTAGCAAAATGACCAGCAAAAGCCTAAAACCAATTCTTCTCTCGGTCGGCGTCATAACAATGAGCCTTGCCGTTAATTTTGCTTTTGCCTGGACAGAGCCCGCAGGCGCGCCGCCATCGGGAAATGTTTCCGCTCCCGTCAACGTCAGCTCCACCGGACAAACCAAGGCCGGAGCTCTGACCGTCCAAGGAAACTTCACCGCCCCGATCTTCTACGACGGCAACGATGCCGCCTACTACGTCAACCCGGCCGGACAAACCATCCTGGCAGGGAGCGTGGGGATAGGCACAGGCATAACCACTCCGACAAATACTCTCCAAGTCAAAGACCTGATCAATTTCCCAAGTTCCACTTACGGAACGTTTTTAGGCTATCAAGCGGGCAATGTGAATACTGGTAATAGCAACTCCGCGGTGGGATATCAATCCCTCTACTCCAACACCTCGGGCCTTCAGAACTCCGCGGTGGGATATCAATCCCTCTACACCAACACCACCGGCGGCAGCAACTCCGCGCTGGGGGCTTTCTCCCTCTACTCCAACACCGGCAATTACAACTCCGCGCTGGGGGGTTCTTCCCTCTTCTCCAACACCACGGGCGGCAGCAACTCCGCGATGGGGTATCAATCCCTCCGCTCTAACTCCACTGGAAGTTACAACTCCGCGCTGGGGAGTTATTCTCTCTACTCCAACTCCATCGGTCATGACAACTCTGCAATGGGATATTATTCTCTCTACTCCAACTCCACCGGCAATCTTAACTCCGCAGTAGGGTCTGGGTCGCTTTATTCCAACACCACCGGCGGCAGCAACTCCGCGCTGGGGTATCGATCCCTTTTCTCCAACGCCGAAGGCAATTACAACTCCGCGCTGGGGCGTGAGTCCCTCTACTACAACACCTCAGGCGCTCAGAACTCCGCAGTAGGGTCTGGTTCTCTCAACTCCAACTCCACCGGCAGCTACAACTCCGCGCTGGGGAGTTATTCTCTCTTAGCCAATGCCACGGGCAACAACAACGTGGCCCTTGGATATTCCGCGGGCCGTTACGAAACCGGCTCCAACGCTTTCTATATAGACAATCAGGACCGTGGAAGCAGCGTTAATGACAAATCCAAAGCCCTGATGTACGGAACATTTGACGCCAATCCAGTGAATCAAACATTAGCGATAAATGCGAATGTTAATGTCGTAGGAAATTTGACCGTCAACGGCAGCCCTGTCGGGGGCGGCGGGACAAACTACTGGACCCAGTCCGGCACCACTCTCGTTCCAAGCACCACTTCCTGGCAGCCCATGTTCGGCTCTACCGCCAACTCGGCCAATTATCCCTATGCGGCAATGATCAGCAGCAAAGGAGTAGCCGGCTCGGCAACGGGCGCCCTGTTAGGCATAGCCGGAGAAGCTCTATCGGACGGTACTAAAAACGCTTCCGGTATCTTGGGCATAGGCAAAGCATCGGGGGCCTATTCAGGCAAAGGAATAGAAGGAGCCGGATATGTCGCCGCCAGCGCCGATACGGCCGGAGCTTACGGAGGATACTTCTATGCCGACTCCACCCACTCGGGAGGGATCAATGTGGGAGGATACGGCTATGCCAATTACAGCTCCAACGAGAACTATGGATTGCGGGGAGTAGCCGTTACTCCGTCCACGGGAGCCACTTATGTTACGATCGGCGCCTACGGAAAGGGTACGACTTACGGCTCTACATCTGCGACTGGTATATACGGCAGAGGGTCAGTGGCCGCCACCGGCGATACGGCCGGAGCTTACGGAGGGATATTCTATTCGAGCGATACCCACGCCGGCGGGAATAACTATGGCATATATTCGCACGCGAGCGGAGGAGCGAGTAATTACTCTTTCTATGGCAGTAATGGAGTGTTATTCAATTGGGGTAACGTCGGTATCGGCATGGGAAGATCAGCGCCAGTGTATGCATTGGATGTCATAAGAACTGTTCCGAATGTGGCCAGGTTTACATCCACCGGGACAGGCGCCAGCCCTGATGTTTTAATAGTGGACCAAGACAGCGACAACACGAGAGCCGCCTTGCAAATACAAGGAAATGGAGGATCTTCGGAAGTATTGTTCGCGTCCAGCGGCGGAAATATCGGGATAGGGACGACGGTGCCGGCAGGAGCTTTAGATTTGGGTACTGCCACCGGCGGTCGTGCGTTATCGTGGGGAGGAACCGCCGGAAACTATGCTAATATTTGGACAACTTACGGATCAGGAGATATAGTTCTTGCTACAGGAATGAAGGGTACGACAGCGACCGCCGACGGATATTTATCGAGCGCAGCCGCTTCGCAGGGAAGAGCGGCTATCCGAATTAATGCTTATACCGGAACAGGCGGAAGTCTCCATTTCTTTACGGATGCCGATGCCGCAGTGGCGGTAGGCGGCGTGGTTACTCCGACAGAAAGGATGACTATTGATTACCTCGGCAACGTCGGGATCGGGACGACAACGCCGGGGCAACCTTTGAGCGTCTACACAAACACAGATAAATATGCCTTGATGATTGGCGATAATATTCATTCTAATTTGAAAATCGCTGGGACGGCTGTCGGTGCAAATGGGTATTCGCTTCTTCAAACCTGGATTACTAATGGTGAGACAGCAGGTGGTAATTTGGTCTTTCAAAGAGACGGTGGCAACGTCGGTATCGGGACGGGGAGCCCCGGCTATAAGCTAACCGTCAATGGCCAGCCAGCCGCCAACGGTTACACCGCTTTTACCAACTATTCTGATTCCCGCCTCAAAACCAATATTGAATCTCTTTCCGATGGTTATCTGGACAGGTTGATGCAAATTAGGCCGTCTACTTTCAACTACAACGCCCTCACTGGTTATGACGAAGCAACGAGAGAGAGGCGGGTTACCGGTCTTATAGCCCAGGATTTGCGCAATATTTTCCCCGAAATGGTAGGAACGACAACGATCAACGGAACGGAATATCTCGATACAAATCTATCTGCTCTGCCTCTTTATACGATCAAAGCGATTCAAGAACAACAAAAAGAAATAGAATATCTCAAAGCGGAGATAGAGCAACTCAAATCCAAAATAAAATAAGCCCGAGTTTCGATCTTCTCTATGTCTGCAACATTCTCCCGAAAAATTCCCGAAAAATTATCTTATCTTTTCCTTTCCTTTTGACTGTTTGGTTCTGGCCTTGGGGGCGTCAATCTTGCAGAGATTAGATCTCTGCAAGCCAAAATATCGCAAGAGTGCAACAAACCGTCCGTCTGTGGAATACTAATTATGGCCAACAATTCAAAGAAGTAAAGCAACTACGCGTTTATCGACAGCCAGAATTTGAATCTGGGAGTAAAGAATCTTGGCTGATGCTGACTTGGTTTTGCAGGCAATGATCGAATTTCAGAATTACGAAAAAGCGATTATCGTTTCCAGCGACGGAGACTTTTATTCTTTAACAAGATAAATCTGCAGAGATCTAATCTCTGCAGATTTAAAAATAATTTGGAGTATAAAAAAAAGGCCTCGCAGGGATTTCCCCTAAGAGAGCCTTTTTGTGATGATTGTATCTAAATGATAGCAAATAGCATTAAGATGTCAAGAAACAGAGCAAGTATATTATCTATTCTATGTTTAGTGATTATAGGCTATTATTTAATTGAGACAAGCGTGTTCGCAGAGTTACAGCCTGAATAGTTCAGAAAAATATTTTAAAATATGCAAAAATTTTCAGCGAAGTATAAAAAAATAATCCTATGCGGCGTTTTCTCCGTTCTGGTTCTGGCCTTGGGGGCGTTTTTGTTTCTTTTTGTAACTCATAGCATCCAAGCAAAAAAAGAAGCCGATTTGAATAACGCCTTAGCTATTTTTCAGCGCACGGCTCCCCAAAATTTGAAGTGGAGCGAAGAGAACGGTTCTTACAAAGTTTCCCAGGCAGACCTTTTCGCGCCTTACACTGCAAGTTTTTCTCTTGGAGGCATCACCTTCCAAAGAGGCGATAGCGCCATTCCTTTGAAACTAAATTTCCCCTCCCAGAATACTCCTCAAAAAATGGAAAAGAGGGGTGATCGCATCATCTATTATTTTTCTGATTTTGTGGTCGTTTACAGCCCTATCGAAAAAGAGCTTAAAAACGATGTCATCTTTTTTAAAAAACCAAAAAGCGATTTTTCTTTATCCTGGCAGATAGATTCCAGCGATACTTTAGAAGCGAAGCAGGGAGCGGACGGAGAGATAGGGATTTACGGTTCGGAAAAGTTTTGGCAGGACAGCGTCAAGTCGAATGACCCCGCCTTGCTCCAAGAGATCCAGGCAAAGTCGGAAAAAACAAAACTTTTATACACCGTCAAAGCCCCCTATATCATCGAAGCCAACGGTTCAGTCCATAAAGACCTATGCTCCTATGAGATGAAAAACAATGTTTTGTCATTGAAGCTTAACGGTGATCTGCCGAACCTTGCTTATCCTATCAGTATAGACCCCTCCGTTTCTTATAGTCCCGAAACTGTTTTTAATGCATCAACTGCTAGTGCCAATGGCGCTATTCTCCGTTTAGACAGCACTCATTTCGTTGCTGTCTATAGCGCGGCAAAAGGCGGGACAGCCGTTATCGGCACTCTTTCCGGAAGCACGATCTCTTATGCCGCGGAATATCTTTTTGCTCCAGGCGGATATCTCCCCAACGTCTCTCTTTCTCTTTTGGACCCTACCCATTTTGTCGTCGTTTATTCTGAATCCGTAGGTTATCACAGCGGAGCCAGTATCGGCACCATTTCTGGCAATGTCATCACTTTCGGTTCGGAATATGTCTTCAGTTCGAACTATTTTATTTTTCCCAGTGTCTCCGCCTTGGACTCCACCCATTTCGTAGTGACTTATGACAGCGGTTTTTCGAGGGTTGGGACCATCTCCGGTTCAACAATTACTTACGGATCGGAATACGCCTCGGCAACTGGTTTTGTCTTTGCTTTGGACTCCACCCGTTTCGTAATTATTTCCGAATCATCAAGCGGCGGCACTGCCGTCGTCGGCACCGTCTCTGGCAGTACGATCACTTTCGGGTCATCGTATAGTTTCGAATCCTCATATATTTTTCGGGAGTCCGCTGCTCTCATAGACTCCACCCGTTTCGTAGTGGCTTACTCGACGACGGGCGCATATAATGGAACTGCTCTTATTGGCACCGTGTCCGGAAATACGATCACTTACGGTTCTAAATATATTTTTAATAATGGATTTACTCAAGGGACGATATCTGTCTCTCCTTTGAGTAGTACCAGCATAGTGGTTAGCTATACCGATAATGGCAACAGCAGTTACGGCACCTCTGCTGTTGGCACTATTTCCGGCGGCAATGTTATTACTTTCGGCTCGGAATATGTTTTTAATGCGGCGGCATCTGCGGCCATTTCCGTTTCTTATCTGGACGCCACTCATTTCGCGGTGCTCTACGCGGATTCCGGGAACAGCGGCCTTGGAACTGATATTGTCGGCACCGTCTCGGGTACGGCTGTTGTCTACGGTTCAGAATACACTATCAATTCCGGGGTGGTTAACTCTGTTTCCGTTGCCCGCTTGGACGCCACTCATTTCGTAGTGGCCTATAAAGATTCCGGGCGCTACAATTATGGCATTGCCATTATCGGCACTTTGTCCGGCGCTTCGACTACTTATGGTTCGGAGTATGTCTTTAACGCGGGCGACACTTTTTCAACTTCTGTTTATTCTTTAGACTCTGCCAATTTCGTGGTGGCCTATACCGATGTCGGGAACAGCAACTACGGCACAGCCGTAATCGGTACCGTGTCCGGCGGCAACGTCATTTCTTTCGGTTTGGAATATGTTTTCAGTTCGACAACGGTTAATGAACCATCTGTTGCTCCTTTGGACTCCACTCATTTCGTAGTCGTTTACAATGAGAACTACGGAAGCGGTTACGGCACCGCAATCATCGGTGCTGTTTCTGGCGGCACCATTGCCTATGGTTCGAAGTATGTTTTTAATCCGGCGGCGACTGGTAATACTAACGTTTCCTCCCTAAGTTCCACCCGTTTCGTAGTGGCTTACAGGGACAGCACAAGCGGTAATGGCACCGCGATCATCGGCACTGTCTCCGGTACAACAATTTCTTTCGGATCGCAATATGTATATAATAACACGGGCGGATATATAAGCGTTTATAATGATGTCGTCGCCCTCGACTCCACTCATTTCGTAGTGGCCTTCAAAGACGGCGGGAATAGCGGCTATGGTACGGCAATGATCGGCACAGTCTCGGGTAGCGCTATCACCTACGGATCCAAATACGTTTTTAATCCGGCGGATAATTATTATGTTACTGTCTCATCCCTAAGTTCAAGCCAATTTGTAGTGAGCTATCATGATTGCTCGCCCGGTTACGGAAGAGCGATCGTCGGCACTGTTTCGGGATCCGATATTTCCTATTACACAGAGGGGACTTTCAATACAGGGGCAGTTGAATATGTATCTGTCGCCGCTTTGGATTCCACCCATTTCGCGATAGGTTATAGGGATTCGAGCAATGCTAATCAGGGAGCCTCTGTCATCGGTACGGTCGTTCCTTACGATTCGGCCTATGTTTTTAATCCGGCATCGACCGGATATGTTTCGATAGCCCGTATTGACTCGACCCATTTTGTAGCCGCCTATTCGGACGCCGGGAACAGCTATTACGGTACAGCCGTTATCGGCACGGTCTCGGGAAGTACTGTTACCTACGGTTCGGAATATGTTTTTTATCAATTAAGGAATGATTATAGCTATGTCTCGGTATCTTTGCTGGATTCCACCCATTTCGTAGTGGCCTATGTAAATTCCTCTATTCTCGGCGCCGCAGTTATTGGCACGGTTTCCGGTTCGGCTATTTCCTTCGGTTCGGAATATCTTTTTAATCCGGCGAGTACCTGCTATGTTTCCGTTTCTACCTTAGATTCCACCCATTTCGTGATCGCCTACAACGATAATTGGACTACCGGCAGCGCCATCATTGGCGCAGTTTCCGGCAATGTTATCTCTTACGGTTCGGAGTACGTATTTAATGCGACAAATACTAACTATATTTCTGTTTCTTATCTGGATTCCGCTCATTTCGTAATAGCTTATCAGTATCCTTCCAACGAGGATGGCGTTGCCGTCGCCGGCACTATTTCTTCCGGTAACGTCATCTCTTACGGATCGCCAAACGTTTTTAACGCGGGAGTTTTCGGCACTTATAGTTGGAACGGCGCCGCCCATATGTCCGTCGCGTCCATCGATCCCTCCCATTTTGTAATAGCTTATGTCGATTGGGGCAGTCCCAGCAAAGCCATAGTCGGGACTGTTTCTTCCGGCAATATTACTTACGGTTTGGAGTATCCTTTTTCTTCGTCGACCGCTTACGAGATCTCGACCTCAATGTTGGACTCCACCCATTTTGCAATAGCCTATGAAGATTTTGGCAATAGTTCGTGGGGAACTACTATCGTCGGCGCTATTTCAGGCACCAGCATCAGTTTCGAGCCAAGTTATGTTTTTAGCCCTAACAGTTCGACCAACCCTTCCGTCGCCTCCTTGGATGCCACTCATTTCGTAGTGGGGTACAAAGATATCAGCGGTTACGGTGCCGCCGTCATTGGCACGCTCGCCGAAGAGTCGGCTGTCGCTTGCGCCGATCACAATATGGCCGGCTGGGCTTGGTCGGAGAACGTTGGCTGGATCAGTTTTTCTTGCAAAAACATAGGCACTGCCGTTAATGATTACGGGATCGATATGAATGAGGAGACCGGCCTTATTTCCGGTTATGCTTGGTCCGAATACGCCGGCTGGATAAGTTTTAATTCTTCCGATCTGTCTGGCTGTCCTTCAGGAACTTGCGAAGCCGGAATGTCTCTTACTACCTATGCCGTTTCGGGCTGGGCCAAAGCTTTGGCCGCCGGCGATGGCTGGGACGGCTGGATAAGGTTGAGCGGCACCGCTTCGGACTCTTCCCCTTATGGAGTGTCTTTGAATAATCTCGCCAAGGAGTTTACGGGCTGGGCTTGGGGAGACACGAATATGGGCTGGATCAGCTTTAATTGCGCCAATCGGTCTTCTTGCGGAACTTCGAATTACAAAGTGACCACCACTCTTTCTTTTGCCAGCCCTCCGACGATCACCAACCTTATTTCTCCCGATCAAATATCCGCCAATTATTGCAGCTGCTATTTTGACGGAGAAACATTAAGAGAGGACGGCAATAACAGTTCGCCTTTTGTCATCTGGAGATACGATGACCCGGGCAGTTATCCCCTCAAGAGCTATCAGCTTAGAGTGAGCGCAACAAATGACGTCAATGCCGCCAGTCCGGTGATCGATGTTCTTGCGGAAGGTCGTAACGAGTCTTCGGGTACGGACGTCTCTTTCCCCGTCCCTGTGAAGATATCTCCTTCTGCCGGCCAACTGGCTTATAATACGACCTACTATTGGTGGGTGAAGGCTTGCAACCAGGCGGACGCCTGCACCAGCGATTGGGTTGCCGGTCCGTCATTCAGCACGCCGTCAAAGCATTATCCAATGGTCAAATTGGCGTGGGATAAATTGGCTCTTATGATCAACGAAGACGTGCAGTTTTGTTCAACCGCGAACGTGAGCGATCCGGAAGATCCTTGCTATCCGGTTTGCTGGAAGGGGACCGGTTCTCCCGTGGTCAGTCCGGACGGGTCGGATTGGGCTTGCAGCGTATGCTTCGATTCGTTCAACAACTATCAGGCTTGCCAAGACACTTCGGCGACCTATAATTGGTATTTTCCCGGAACAGAAGGGACAGATTATTCTTTCCAAGCCAGCACCACCGTATCTTCGCCGAATCCGCAGATCAGATTTTTGACGCCGGAAAAAGATAGAATATTCAAACTTAAGGTCACAGGCTCCGATTGCGGAGGAAGCGCCACGGGAGACGTCGTTCTGCCTTTGCCGGTTTGGAAAGAGCAGACGCCGTTCTAACTGTTCAGCTTAACCTATCTCTCTCCTCTATCTAAAATATGCACAGGTGTCGCCTGTGCATATTTTTGGATTGCCAAGCTTGCAAGGCGCCGTCTTAAAATTGTAAAAGGCGGCCTAATTCCCCGCAGTCCAGTCCAGTCCTTGCCCAGCAAGGGCTTTTTTGTTATAATTTCCGCAGAAATCAATTTATTCGATCGGGCAAGACCTTCGCTTTTTAACGCGGAGGCGGCTGCCAAATACGTGAGCACGCGGCCGCCGTCGCGAACTATCGATGGCTCCGCCGCGCCTATAAGCCCGTTATAGCGGTCGCCCTCATTCTTAAGCTTTTGTCCGCGGTCCGCATTGAGTCTATGGCGGAGGCGTCCGAAGCTTGCTGCGGAGGGCGGTCTATTATAAATTCGTTTAACAACAATCTTGAATTTTTGGTATCTAATATGCATATTTATTCTTTTCTGCTTCAATTTTAAAAATGTTTTTATCGGTTAATTTTTCGTTCAAAATAAAAAAGAAAAGCAGGGAGCAATATCAACGATAGGGAATGACGCGTTCGAAGAGGGTTGAAAATTCATACGGTGTACCAATCATTCGATCTGAAATATGACTCCAATCTCGATCTTGTTGACAGCAGGAGGTCTTGCCGCAACATTTGCCGCCGGTTATTATGTCCGCCAGTCCATCGCCCGCAGAAGAGCGGGAAATATAGAATCCAAGCTCCAAGAAAAGCTTATTCAGACCAGGAAAGAAGCCAACGATATTTTGGCAAAAGCCCAAGAGAGGGCCGATAAATTGGAGAAAAGAGTGCTTTCCGATGTCGAAGTCCGCCAGCAATCGGCTATTAAAACGGAGAACCTTCTTTTAAAAAGAGAAGAGATTTTAGATAACAGGTATCAAGAATTTGAGAAAAAAGAGAAAGACCTTGTCCAAAAAATAGAGAAAGTGAGGGAAATAAAAGAAAGCGTGGAGGGAATGAAAAAAGAGGTTGTCACCAGCCTTGAAAAGATCGCCGGTTTGTCCGGAGAAGAAGCGAAGAACGAACTTTTGGAAAAAATAGAGCAAGAGTACCAAGCGGATATAGTCAGCCGCATCAGAAAATTGGAGATGAGGGGCAGCGAACAGTTCGATAAGCGCGCTAAAGAAATATTGGCCCAAGCCATTCAAGGATTTGCCTTGCCTCAATCGCAGGAGCTTACGACCAGTTCAATAACCTTGCCCTCCGAAGAGATCAAAGGCAGGATCATCGGCAAAGAAGGAAGGAACATCAGGGTGCTGGAGAAAATGACGGGAGTGGAACTGATAGTCGATGAAACCCCCGAAACAGTGATAGTCTCTTGCTTCAATCCCGTAAGGCGCGAAATAGCGAAGATCGCCTTGGAAAGATTGATAAAAGACGGGCGTATCCAGCCGGCGCGCATTGAGGCCGAGATAGAAAAGGCCCAAGGCGAAGTGGCTAAAAAGGTGAAAGAAGCGGGAGAGGCCGCGGTATATGACACGGAAGTTCTGGATCTGCCGGAAAAGCTGATACAAGTATTGGGCCGTTTGCATTACAGGACCAGTTACGGACAAAATGTGCTCTTGCATTCGATGGAAGTTTCCCGTTTGGCCGGCTCTTTGGCGGCGGAATTGGACGCGAATATAGCTGTTTGCAAGAAGGCAGGATTGTTGCACGATATAGGCAAAGCCCTTGACTGGCAGGTTGAAGGGTCTCATACTGATATTGGGGTCAAGATTTTGGAGAAGTTCAAGATAGACAAAACGATCATTTCTGCGATGAGATCGCATCATGAGGAGTATCCTTATGAAACCATCGAGGCGATCATCGTGCAGGTCGCCGACCAGATATCGGGAGCCAGACCCGGCGCCCGCAAAGACACTCTTGAAAATTATTTGAAACGTTTGGAGGAATTGGAAGGAGTCGCCACCTCGTTCGGCGGCATTAAGAACGCTTTCGCGATACAGGCGGGGAGAGAAATAAGAGTATTCGTCAAACCGGAAGAGATAGATGACCTGGCCGCCCATAAATTGGCCAGGGACATAGCCAAGAAGATACAGGAAGAATTGAAATATCCTGGAGAAATAAAAGTAAACGTGATAAGAGAATTGAGGATCACCGAATACGCCAAGTAGCAAGGCCGTCCGCAAGGCGGCAGGCGAGAGATCAAATTGGATAACAATTTAAAAGGTCGACGTCAGCTGTAAAATATCCAGCCAAAGCATAAATTAAAACAAACCTTAAACATTTTAAAAACAAACCTATGACAAAACCAGATTTAATTGAAGCATTAGTTAAAAAATTAGCCGTCTCCAAAACTCAAGCCAACGAAGCCATTGATATTATCCTTGATGAGATCACCAAGGCTTTGTCCAAAGGAGACCAGGTAACTTTGACCGGTTTTGGATCCTTCAAAGTTTCCAAGAGAGCGGCCCGCACAGGACGCAATCCGAAGACCGGAGAAGCATTGAGCATCCCGGCCATGAGCGTTCCTAAATTCAAAGCCGGAAAAGGCTTGAAAGACGCCGTCAGATAGTTTTTATTTCGATACAGCTAAGAACCGCCTCACCGGCGGTTTTTAGTTGCTATGAATATAGCTCGCTATGCGTGCCAATCTCTACAAAGACGCATTCACCATCGTTTATATATTTATAAATAGCGCGCAGATCGCCCGAGATGTTGATGCTTCGATAATCTTCGTATTTCCCTTTCAGGGGGTGGTTATTCAGCTGGCTGTCGAAGGGATCGCTTATGAATATTTCCAACCGGTCTTTGGTCTTTTTTCTATCCGCGCCTTTAAGCTTCTTATAGCTTTTTTCAAAATTTTTATGGAAATAAACTGTCATAGAGAAGAGAGGCGATCATCGATATCTTTTTTGGAAGACATGGCGGGAGACAGATCGCGGTTCTTTTTTATGTCCGGTTCGATCCCTCCCAGCAATTTTTCCAGAGCAGGGGACATTGATGGAGCCATCGAAAAATCAACCCGGCGGGTCCGGACAAACTGCTTAAGATAAGCGTTCACAACGGCGCTCAAAGACAGCCCGAGATCTTTAGCTAATTTTTGAGCTTCTTCTTTCACGTCTTTGTCCGTTTTTACATTGATGATAGTTTTCATATCTAAAGTATATACTTTAGATTAACAAATGTCAAAGTTGGTCCTCAATCCCGGCATAGCTGGTTTGCCCGTCCGGCGTAAAAAGTGATAGAATCCAATTTATGTCCAGCCGGAACAACAACAAAGACAAACATCCGGGCAGCCTTGGCCGCTTCTTTTTTTCTTTCACCAAGGCTTTTGCCATATTATGGAAGATCCACCTCGGTCTGGTTTTTTGGGTGTTACTGATCAATATCCTCGTAGGATTGATAGTCTTTCCGTCCTTATATCTGGAAAAGCTTATTCTCGACAGCCTGATATCCAATATCGGCAATCCGTTATGGCGCGATTCTCTCAATGTCATAATTTCTTTGCTTCTTATCAAGGCCGCCATTGAGTTTTCCGCCCTCGTTCTTTCCAAGCTGGACGCCTATTTTAATTTTAAAGCCGTCAGGATATTTTCGGCCAAGCTGGAAAATATGCTGGCCCAGAAGATATCGGAGCTTGATATAGAGACGATAGAAGATTCTTCTTTCAAGAACAGGTTCAGCAAAATACAAAGGGATGTTTCCAATTGCGCCTGGGAGATGATAGTAACGCTGGCCAGTTTTTTCAGCAGCTTGATGGGCCTCGCATCCAGTCTTTTGCTGATCGTCTCGGTCAATCCAGCCGTCACGTTTTTGATCGTATTGGTTTCGGTTCCCAATTTTATCGCCAATGCCAAATTTATCAAAGAACATTACAATTTGAGCGAAAAGATCAGCAAAAAATATAAGCTGTGGAACTGGCTTTCTTCTTATCTTTTGAGGCCGATAAACGTTTTAGAGCTGAAAATACTGGCTCTTCCGCCCTTCTTTTTAAAAATGATGGAAGATGCCCAGGAAGCATCTTGGGGAAAGAAGATAGAATTGGAGAAAAGAAAAACCAATATTAGCATAGCAACAAGCATTTTGCCGAGCCTGTTCGGATTTTTGGTCGGAGTTTATTTTGCCGCCCAGGTGCTGCTGGCAAAGATCACGCTTGGATCGATGCAGATGGCTTTAAGAGCGATCAATTCGTTCCAGACTAATCTGTCAGGGCTGGTCAATTCTTTGCTCAAGTCTTATCAAAATTATCTTTATATCAGCGATCTGGTTTGGTTCTTTGATCTGAAACCGCAGGTTGTAGAGCAAGAAGGGGAGGGGCATGAAGAGATCAGAAAAGGCATGCCCGGCGGTATTGAGTTTAAAGATGTTTGGTTCCGTTATAAAGACGGAGAGCCGTGGATATTAAAGGGGGTCAGTTTCAAGATCGAGGCCAACGAGAATGTGGCGATCATCGGGGAGAACGGCGTGGGAAAATCCACTTTAGTCAAATTGTTATGCCGTTTTTATAATCCTCAAAAAGGCCAGATACTTATCGATGGCAAGCCGATCCAAAAATTGAACCGTGAAGATCTTTGGCGCAACATCGCGGTTCTATTCCAGGATTTTGGCCGATATCCATTCTCCGTAAAAGAATCGATCGGTTATGGAGACATCTCCCGGATGGACGATACGGAAAGAATAAAAGAGTCTGCCAAGGCGGCCGACATCCATAGCTATATTGAAAAATTAACTTTGGGCTACGATAATCCGCTTTCTCCCGATTTTGAAAAAGGGGTCATCCCTTCGGGCGGACAATGGCAAAGAATAGGCATCGCCCGCACTCTTTTCCGCCGGTCGGAGATCATCATACTGGACGAGCCAACCTCAAGCATCGACCCCAAAGGCGAGGAAGAAATATTCGAGACCATAATCAAAGAAGCCGAGAAGAAAATATTGATCTTGATCTCTCATCGTTTTTCAACCGTGAGACGGGCCCAGAACATTATTGTTTTTAAGGATGGCAAAATAGCGGAGCAGGGGAGCCACAGCCAGTTGATGAAACAGAACGGCGAGTACGCCAAGCTCTTCCATCTCCAGGCCAAGGGATACCAGTAACCCGGCACCACGTGGGGTGCCGGGCTTGCCCGGAACCACGTAGAGTCCCGGGCTTGCCCGGAACCCCACGTGGTTCCGGGCGAAAGCTGTGCATGAATTTTTCCCCTTTTGTCCTGTCTTTTCTGATATAATATTTATTGGATAGGTTAACTTTTTCCCTTACTGAATATTTGGGGGACAGCTATCCAACAAAATATGCCGGCAAAAAACAATAAGATCAAATCGGAATACGCTTGGTATTACCCAATAATTATTATTTTGGTGATAGCTATCGGGATAGCTTCAACGGTTTACGTTTATTTTTCGGTTGACTCGACGACCAAGATATCCCTGCTCCAGCGCACGGGAACGATAGCCAGCTCCCTCGATCCAAATTCTTTGGAAAATCTGTCCGGCAGCGATGCGGATCTGGCCAGCCCCGGCTACATCGCCTTGAAGAAAAAAATGACCGATATAAGATCGGTCAACCAAGATATAAGTTTTGTCTATTTGACGGGGATCCGCGATGGAGAGGTTTTCTTTTTTGCCGATTCCGAGGACCCTCTTTCGTCTTCTTACTCTCCTCCCGGAGAAGTGTATTTTGAGGCCACGCCGACATTCAAAAATGTTTTTGTGGTCGGCAAATCGGTCATAGACGATGCCTCTCCCGACAGGTGGGGCGCTTGGCTTACCGCTCTCAGTCCGATCATTGGTCCCGACGGTAAGGTTGTGGCCGTGGTGGGAATGGACGTCAACGCCGATAAATATATAAAGTCAGTTGTTATCTACTCCGCTTTTCCAGCCATAATTGCAACGTCCCTTATGATCCTCATAGCGATAGGGTTTTTGATCAAGCGCAGAGAAGAGCAGATATTACAGCTTAAATCGGAGCTGGTGTCGATCGCTTCCCACGAGATACGCTCTCCTCTAACCGGAGTGAAATGGGCTCTTGAGTCTCTCTTGTCGCCCGACAATAACAATTTGTCGTCGGACCAGAGAAGCACCATATCTCTTATCAAGCAGAATTGCGAAGATCTGCTTGGCACGGTTAACGACCTTTTGGATATTTCAGCTTTGGGATCCAGCCGTCAAAGCCTTAAACCCGGCCAGTCTGTTGATATAAAACCTTTGCTTGAAGAAGCGGTAAACAGCATGCACCTTACCTCAAGGTCCAAGAATATCAATATCGAATTGACGGAATTTCCGGAGGGGCCGATCAACGTGTTCGGCGACGCCAAGTTGAAAAGAGTGTTCGGAAACATCATTTCCAATTCCATAAAATATTCCCAGCCCGGCGGGAAAGTGATCGTAAAATTTGAAAAGCAAAACAGTTCTTATGTCATCTCGTTCAAGGACAACGGCATAGGAGTTCCGTTGAAAGACCAGCCGAATATTTTCAAAGGCTTTTATCGCGCCAGCAACGCCAAGCGCACTCCCGAAAGCGGCACCGGCCTTGGCCTGCATTATGCCAAGAAGATAGTGGAGATGAGCGAGGGAGATATCTCTTTCAAATCGGAAGAAGGCCAAGGCACAACCTTTTTCGTCAAACTGATCGCGAAATAGTTTAACAAAAAACCGCCTTTCTAAAAGGCGGTTTTTGTTGGCCCGGCACCACGTGGGATGCCGGGTTTAACTTTTGGAGCGAGGCCCAGCACCACGTGGGGTGCTGGGCTTACGGAGCGAGGGACGGGAGTCGAACCCGCGTGAATAGCTTGGAAGGCTATCGCACTACCACTGTGCTACCCTCGCGTTACACAATAATATATATCATTTAAGCCTTTAAAAATCAACTGAAACGGCGGTTAAATATTGTAATGGAAAAGAGGCCTTGCGGCCTCTTTTGAAACTATTTTTAAGTCGGGGTGGCGGGATTTGAACCCGAACTAAATCCTCCCAAAGGACTCGTGCTACCATTACACTACACCCCGTTAGAAATTTTACATTTCAAAATACTGATAAAATAAGCTCTTTTTAGAAATAGTGGTAAAAATATTTTTGAACCTAAAATTTCTAACCGGGCGGGCCCCGCAAGCCTCAAAACAAATAATTTATATCATTTTTAAGCGGTTGAGTCAAAGAGAGATAATGCCGGTTTCATTGATTTTTTAAGGTTTTTCTGATACGCTGTAAAGGTTAAAAGCGGTTTTTCGTCCCCATAGCTCAACGGATAGAGCTACAGCCTTCTAAGCTGCAAATCTAGGTTCGATTCCTGGTGGGGACACAACAATTCGAGAATCGGGTAAAAGCCCGATTTTTTCGCGCGCGGCGGCTAACGCCGCCCATTCATTTTGGGGCAATCCGAAGATTTTTTTGGCGGAAAGCGAGAGGTTCGAGCCGAAGATTTTTTTGGCGGATGCTTTTTTGGCGGATAGATCGGTATTTTTGGCGATTTCCCGCATATTTTGAGCGTCTTTTAACCATTGGCGGAGAGGTTCGAGCCAATCATTTTGGCCCCGCTCAATTTCGGTGATTTTTTCTTCCAGCGTCCTTTTAGCGGAAACAAGCTTTGCTTTTTCCGCGCGATATATTTCCCGCTCAATGTCCTGTTCAAGATAAGCGTCTAAAAGCCGCTGGATTTTGATGTTTAAATTTTCCAGCTTTATCCGCGATTCCTTAATAAGGCTGGTCGAAGATTGAGCAAGTTTTTGCTCGTCTTCGTCCGCCATTCGTGATAGTTGCTTTGCCCAATTTTCGGGCAAAGCGAATTTTTCAATTTCTTGCGATAACTGCCGGTCGAGGTCTTCTTCTCTGACGAACGGCTCGCGGCATTTTGAGGACTTTGATTTTTTAGTACAGCGATAATAAATGTATTCGTGGATATTGCCGTTTTTTTGGTGCTTGGTTTTCCTTTCGGCGGTTATTGCCATTCCGCAACCGCCGCAACGGATCAAGCCGCAAAACGGCCGCGGATCGTTTTCCGGCTGGCGGTGGGTATGCGTTCTTTGCTTTAAAACTTCCTGCACTTTGTCAAAAAGTTTCTTTGGGATGATCTGCTCGTGCCTGCCTTCGTGAAGCTCGCCGGAATAGCGGAATAGGCCGCAATAGAACGGGTTGGAAAGAATAAACGACACCCTCGAAAGGTGGAGCGGTTTTTTACATTTAGCCATTATGCCGTTTTCGGCGAAAAAGACAGCAATATCTTCAAGGCGTTGGTCGCCTTGCGAATACAGCTCAAAAGCTTTTTGCACTATCTTTGATCTTTTTCGATCAACGACAACTTTTTTTATTCTTACATCATTTAAATAGCCGAGGGGAGCGATGCCCGGATAATCGCCGCGCCGCACTTTTTCGCGCTGGCCGCGCATCGTGTTTGTTCTCAAGTCAATGATGAACTGGTTGGCCATTCCAAACTCAACGCTCATCATCAGCACATTATCGGCGGGGAGATAGCCCCGATCGTGGGTTTGGATATGCTGGATTTTGCCGCATTGCAACATCCAGCTGATCTGCCCGCCGTCAATCGGGTTGCGGGCGAGGCGGTCAAGTTTCCAGCAGATCACGCCTTGCGCTTCGCCTTTCTCAATGCGCGAAAGCATATCGGTGAAGATCGGACGGCCCGGAACCTTGGCCGACCGCTTTTCAATAAAGGTTTCAACGATATGCAGGTTTTCGAGCTTGGCAAAAGCTCGCAACTCGGAAAGCTGCGCGTCGATGGATAAAACCTGCCGATCTTCGGTGTCGGTAGATTTTCGAGCATAGAGAAAATAGTTAATCATAGATGTATTATACCACAACGGTGGTATAGAATACAACTAATTGCTATAATCACAAATATGGAAACCGCTGCTCAAAAACTTGGCATGAACTTGAAACGGATTCGGACAGAAAAAGGTATATCGCAAGGGTCGATTGCGCGAATGCTTAAAATTGACAAGGCTTTTATAAGCAATATCGAAAATGGCAAAACAAACCCAACACTCGCAACAATTGAGAGGATAGCTGCCGCCATCAATGTTTCAGTTGACGAGTTGCTCAGATAAAATGTCACCATTACCTGAAATATCATTTGTTCTCGCAGGCTCTACGCCGCTAGCCTCACAAAGAGCTTCGTTTATGACGCATTTGAATTACATCAAGTGCATGGAGCGATTTGTGGCAAGTAGCTCTATTTCTGGCTCTATCGTAGGTACGCCAACCTTACGCATTGCTGATATAAAAAGATTTAGAAAGCTTGACATAGTAACACGGAAAAGTATTCGCAAAGACATTGCGCTTGCTCGCGAAGACGCGGCCTTTGCGGTTATAGCGGCTCCATGGTTCCCGGTTAAGTGTTACTATTCATTGTATTATTTAGAAAGCATACTTATCCATTTGATAGATGGCACTATTTCTGGATTCGGCAAGGGTGGGCACTCGGCCGTTAGAAAAAAAATCTATAGCCTCGTTGCAACAGGAAAGTTGTCGTTTGGCGTTCCAGAATTAAGTTGTGTTCATGTGCTTGCTAATATTCAAAATTTTCCATCGATTGCGCCCGGCCAAAATGCTACTAACGATTTTTGGTGTAAAGCCGAATGTTTGAATTCCGTTGCCAAGAAATTAATGGAATATAAATTGCATGATGTAAGGATGGGAAAGAGATGGAACTTGCACACAAAAAAACACAGGATCGAACAATCCGCTTTTATTTCTGCCGAAAAGTTAATGCTTATAGATTTCTTTTATTGGTATAGGATCAAAGCTAATTATCGTGATTTAGATTATATCGACTTTGAAAACGGTATTACCGAAATTGAGGTTCGGACTTATATTGAGGCTTACTATAATACTTACACAATGTATCGCTCGCAACTATTGAGAAAAATTGGAATGCTGATGCCGTCAGTATGAATTTTACAAATTTCAAAAATATTCGGTTTTTCATTTCGTATTTACTTTCCGCCAAAAAATCACCCGCCAAAAAAATCTTCGGTATTTCGCTCGATCTTTTCGCTTTCCGCCAAAAAAATCTTCGGATTGCCCCAAAATGAATGGGCGGCGTTAGCCGCCGCGCGCGAAAAAATCGGGCTTTTACCCGATTCTCGAATTGTTGTGAGTCTTTATGATTCAGCTCGAACTCATTTTATCAAAAAATCTTAACTTTGGACAGATGGGCAGGGTTGAGTTACCCCCGACTATGCTTCACTTGCCCCTCTTCGGCGTACCTCCGAGGGGCTGCGCTCGCAATTAGCCGCTGGCGCACCAGCCGGCCCGGAATCGAGGCATCCACAACGCATTTTAGCCGCAGGTGGGGGGTAAAAGGTGTGCGTTGTGGAGTTTAAAAACTCTGCATTCACTCTGC
>JBAZHV010000012.1:0-27420 GCA_041652155.1 Minisyncoccota bacterium | reverse complement strand
CTCCGAATCCTTTCTTTTGGCTGTATCTTTGATACATTCTCAAAAGCATCGTGGCCCAATCCTGGGCATCCTGGCCGCCGGCTCCGGAATAGATCGACAGCAGAACATTGTTGCCGTCGTATTTTCCTTTGAACCTTTCTTCTATTCCTTTTTGCTTGATCTTCGATCTTAATACTTCTATCTTCTCGTTCAGTTCTTTCTCCATTTCCTGGTCTCCCTGACAGATGACCGACAATTCTTTTATTTCCTGAAGTTCTTTCTTGATGTCTTCGATATCTTTCAACTGTTCTTTTTTAAAAGATAATTCCTGCGACACTTCCTGCGCTTTTTTATTATCCTGCCAAAAATCCTGGCGTGCGGATATCTCTTCCAATTCTTTTATGCTGGTTTGCAATTCGGCCGGGTCAAAGGCGGCCCTCTAAAAAGAGGACCTCTTTTTCTATCTCTTCAATTGGTTGGTTAAAATTCTCCATAAATTTTTTAAGGGAGTTTTTAAACTCCGCGTGAACCTATTTTATCAAAAATTAACGGTCCTGCCTAGGCGAAGTATCACGCCGCAATGTGGATAAGCAATTTATTTTTCCGAGAGAAAACAAAATCTCCGGGGAAATGGCCGGAGCAAAAAAATCGATGCCGTTGAAAAAAAATAGCAAGAGGAATGATGGGAAGGAGCAAATTAATATCCGGCCGCCATTGAAGAGCAAGCCGAAAACATTTTCAAGGCAGCGATCACTTTTCCAGAGCTTGGCGGTACACCGCTACTGTCCGCGCCGCGATATCTTTCCAATCGAGTTTCTTGGCCAGTTCAAAATTATGGTCTCCCATTTTGAGAAGATCGCCGCTCTTCATGGCCGCCTCCAGCGCATCGGCCAGCCCGTTCTCATCGGCCGGATCGTAAAAGAACCCTCCTTTCTCGTCCAAGATATCTTTTACGCACCCCATCTTCGGGACTATTATCGGTTTTTTAAAAGACATAGCCAAAAATACGGTTCCGGAAGTAAAAATTTTTTTATAGGGAAGAACGACCACATCGGCGCTGTTCAAATAAAGCTGGACGTCGTCAAAAATAAACCTCAAGATAAGTTTTATCCTCTCGTCTCCGGCCGCCGCCTTCTCCACGCTCTCCCTGGCCTCGACATCGGCCGCCGGTCCGGCGATTATCAGCCTCGCGTTTTTCGACGCGATCTTTTTGAATTTCTCCAGCAGATTTTCTATGCCTTTATACGGCCTGACCCTGCCGAAATACAAGAAAACAAAATCTTTTTCGTCCAGTTCCAAAGCCTTCCTCGCCTCTTCCCGGGACATATTATTTTCATAACAGCTTATATAGTTTCCATGAGGTATGACGGCCAGTTTGCTGAAATCTTTGAAATTGTTTTCCTCCAATATCTCTTTGGCGCTTTCTCCGTGAACGATAACTTTGTCCGCGAGAGAGAACAACGCCTTCGAAGAAATCCTGTCCATCATCGAGCGTTTGTTATCGAGGTCGTTCAGCTCGTGGATGGTCCAAACTATTTTCACTCCCAGCATCTTTAAGGAAAATATCTCGAACAAAAAGACCGAGAATTTGGCAAAAGTCTTGATCGGATCGCTGGCCCTAAGAACGCTGTAATGCCAATGTATATGGAATATCTGCGGTTTGTATCTGGCGTAGTTCTCGAGCAAAGGAAAAAATCTGTGATAATCAGAATAGATCACTTCCACATCGCTGGTCTTCATCGGCGAATAAAGCAGGTCCAAATAAGGATTACTGCTGGTCCATTCCCTCCAAGGAAACACGACTACTTTGATCTTTTTGTTATCCATTGTTTTGTTGTATTTTCCTTTGTTTCTATTTCGAATCAACTTCCGAAAGATCCTTCTTAGCCTCTAACGCGCCGGGAATCCTTTAAGCGTCGGACACGGCGATAACCTTCTTATCTGACATTGGAGCCGGAGGCGAGACTTGAACTCGCGGCCTGAACTTTACGAGGGTTCTGCTCTGCCTCTGAGCTACTCCGGCATATTTGTATTGGACAAACAGTTATAGCCCAAAATATTTTTCTGATTATTGAACCATTAAGGAACGAGATTGGCGGATTTAGCATAGCAAAATCCGATCGAAATTTCAAAGGAGCAGTCCTTTAAGACAAATTCGGTTTGCCGTTCATTTATTGGCCGCGTAATTTGAATTCAGGCCGGCTATTCTTTGCTGATAATCCTGACTGGTTATCTGTCCTCCGGCCAAAAGCTTGTCTAGACCTAAAGCATGCTGGTCGCGGACGGCGGAAGCGGTCAAGGCCGCGTTGTAGATGCGGACCTCGTCGATAAGCCCGGGGAAAAAACTGGAAGCGGCGCCGGGGGCCCCTCTCGCCCCTATTCTCAAGGCATTCGTGTTCGTCTCCATGTCTCCTGTTTGCGAACGAGAATAGACCATCTTGCCGTTCTTATAAAGATACTGTTTGGCATGATCATAAACGACGACAGCGTGGTACCACTCTCCTACATCCACCGGGAAAGAAGTCCCTCCGTCCCAAACCCAATGCGGACGCCAGGCATACGTAAAATATCCTCCGCCGGCAGACGCTTCGTATAGATTTTCCTTATTATACAGTATGGAATAATTGGCTGCCCCAACCGAATTCAGTTTAAACCATACTTCCACGGTAAAGTCTCCGGAACCGGGATTAAGGCCCTCGCTATCGGCGGCTTCCACATGATCGTTGATCCCGTCAAAGCTCAAACAACCTCCCGAAATGCAATCTGCCGTTTTCCAATTGGAGTCTCCGGAAAAATTAAAATTGATAAGAGTCCCCGTATTGGTCCCGACCAGATCGGTCGCGCCGATACCCGAACCATCATCGAACCTCCATTCCGAAACCCTGTTCATTAGCAGGGAACTTCTCATGGAGCTGGAAAAAGTTTTGGCTTTGGCGATCGTCGCGCTTCCGGTCGCCCCCGACATATTGACCGTGACCATCCCGGCCAGAATGCCGACGATCGCGATGACGACCAAAAGCTCGATCAAGGTGAAAGCTTTTTGTAATTGTCGGCTATTTGCTGATCTCATAGCCTAAATTTAGATCCGCTAATCTTTGATAATAATTTTCTTTGGAAATGGATCCCTTGGAAAAAAGTTTCTTCACTCCAAGGGCATAGCTGTCTTTTATCTGGAAAGCGGCGAGCGCTTGGTTGTATAAACGGACGCCGTCTATCCGGCCGTTGAATGTGTTGCCGGCCGCTCCTTCCGAACCGGGCCTGTTTCCTATCACAAAGTTAAAGTTGTCTGTGGCCACGGAAGCCGATGCCGTTCCTGCCGCTGTTCCGTTCTTATAAAAAGTCAAAACATTATTTCTTGAAACGATAACGACATGAACCCAAATGTTCACTTCCGTAAAAACAGCTGAACTGACCGCTCCCGCTGATCCGCCGTAATAAAAAATAACCGTATTGGACGGCCCGCTCCAGTATATTGAATATCCTCCGGGGTCGGCATAATCGGTTTTCGAAAAGACATAAGACGATTTGTCCTGCATCGGATACACCCAAGCTTCAATGGTAAAATTTTGAAAAAGATCAAGACTAGAATTATTACCGCAAGTGACGTAATCGTTATTTCCGTCAAACTCAAGACAGCTTTCCGATACGCAATTAGCGCCCGTTCTCCAGGTCGGACCGTTAACCAAGGTTCCATTGTTGCCGCCGACAATATCGGCTGCGGCGATTCCTTGGTTCTCATCGAAATTCCATTCGGAAACGCGGTCCGCCAGAAGAGAACTGCGAATAGACCCTGAAAACATTTTGGATTTGGCGATCCTGGCGCTCTCGGTCGCCCCCGACATATTCACGACCACCATCCCGGCCAGAATGCCGATGATCGCGATGACGACCAAAAGCTCGATCAAGGTGAAAGCTTTTTGAAATTGTCGGTTATTTACTGATCGCATAGCCTAAATTTAGATCCGCTAATCTTTGATAATAATTTTCTTTGGAAATGGCTCCTTTGGAAAAAAGATCCTCCAGCCCGGCCAGATAATTATTCTTTATCGCCGAAGACGGAATAATTTGATTGTATATCCGAACTTCATCTATCGAACCTCTAAAATAATAATTAGAAGCGCCGCTTCCTATCGTTAACGGCAACGATCCGCTGACAACATCTTTCGAATAAGAAGACGTTCCGACCTTATTGCCGTTCTTATAACAGGTTATCGTTTTAGGGGACAAACTTCTCGTGCACGCTACGTAGTACCAAACATCTCCGTCGATAAAAACATTACTGAAAGTGCCGTATTCAACGACCCCGTCTCCATGCCTCCAGGCGATAGCCCTGCCCGTTCCTCTGACATCTACGGCAATAAGCCATTCTTTGGCGTACTCCTTGGTTACTACAGCCATAAAACTGTTCGACGCCGTGTCGGGCTTAACCCAAAAAGACAGAGTGATATCTCCGGTTATTCTTAAAGAAGGATCGTCGGGTCCAAGGACATAGCTTGATCCGCTAAAACTCAAGCACGAACCGCTCACGCAATCGGCTCCCGTTTTCCAGACCGGACCATTGGTCAAAGTCCCGCCGTTCGTCCCCCAGGAATCGGCAACGCTGGTGCCCGATCCCTCATCGAAATTCCACTCGGACACCCTGGCCATAAGCAAGGAATCCCTTAATGAGGAAGAAAAAGATTTAGACTTAGCCATCCTCGCGCTCTCGGTCGCCCCCGACATATTCACGACAACCATCCCGGCCAGAATGCCGACGATGGCGATCACAACCAAAAGCTCGATCAGAGTGAAAGCTTTTTCGGTTTTGGATTTTTTACTATTCATTGGTCGCATAGGTTGAATTTAATTCCGACAATTTCTCTTGATGCTCTTGCTCCGTGATCTGGCCTCCGACAAAAAGATGGTCCAGCCCTGCGAGATACCGGTCCCGGACAGCGGATGAGGTCAAAGCGGCGTTATATATTCGGACCTCGTCAAGAAGGCCGTTGAAATAACCATCTCCGGCAGGATAAACATACGACCAATCCCTGGCGGCTATCTGAATCCCGGTTTTGGCTGCCCACATATCGGCCGCAGGGACCGAACTTGCTACCTGTTTGCCGTTTATATATATTTTTTGCCACTGTCCCGCTTTCCATGTTCCTACGTAATAGTTCCAAGTTGAGCTATCTATCCCGGCAAAAGTATATGTCGTATAAGAACCCACGTTCGAAGAATTTCTGATATGAAAAGTTACGACCTTCGGACTGGCATAACCGTAAAAACCCAAGATAAAAGCTCCATGCCCTGTTTCTTTTGCAAAAACTCCGTTATTAAATTCATTGGCCTTAGCCCAAGCCTCTACCGTAATTTCCGAAACGATATTATTAACACTAACAGTATCTGTTATATTTATATAATCATCAGCGCCGTCAAAACTTAGGCATTCGTCCGACACGCAGTCCGCTCCCGACTTCCATATCGGACCGCCAAGCAAAGTACCGTTGCCCCTACCCATCGAATCAAAAGCTGTAGCTCCCGTTCCCTCGTCAAACCTCCACTCGGACACCCGGCTCATCAATAGAGAGCTTCGAATGGAACCGGAAAAAGATTTGGATTTAGCCATCCTCGCGCTCTCGGTCGCCCCCGACATGTTCACGACAACCATCCCGGCCAGAATGCCGATGATGGCGATCACGACCAACAGCTCGATCAGAGTGAAAGCTTTTTGGGTTTTTAAATTTTTGCTATTTGCTGGAAGCATGCGGAGAATTAAAATTTAATAATTTCTGGTTGTATTTATTTTCAGTGATAATTCCCTTGGACACAAGTTTATTCAATCCTGCTAAATAATGATCCTGTATTTGATAAGAAGTAAGCGGAGAATTATAGATGCGGAAATCGTCCAGAACTCCTCCGAAAGGAGAGCCGTATCCCGGCCGGCGGCCCGAAAATTGCAAACTGGCATCGGTCGCGGTCACTGTCCCCGTCCAATTGTCCGTTTCAAATATTTTTCCGTCGATGTAATAGACTATTTTCGTTCCGTCAAAGACCACCGCAATATGGCTCCATCCGGCCGTGGCAAGATTCGTATTCGCCGATGTAGACCGGTTCGCTCCGTTTATATACGTTTGGAAAAATGCTCCCGGAGACTGGATGATAAACCCGTATTCCATGCTGGGGATCCCGTCATCTTTATTTTTTGAAAATACCCACACTCCCACCTTAGGATTGTAAACCCACATCTCCCAAGTGAAGGTCGGGCTGCTAAGGCTCGGGTCGTTCCCGAAATTAACAAAGTCATTCGACCCGTCAAAGCTCAAACACGAACCGCTCACGCAATCGGCTCCCGTTTTCCAATTGGAACTTCCGGTAAAATTAAAATTATTGAGAATTCCGTTGCTCGGTCCAAGACTATCGGCAGTAGCCGTCCCCGATCCTTCGTCGAACCTCCATTCCGAAACCCGGTTCATCAGCATAGAGCTTCGGATCGATCCGGAAAAAGCTTTGGACTTGGCGATCCTAGCGGCGTTGGTCGCTCCCGACATATTCACCGCGACCATACCTGCCAGAATGCCGATGATGGCGATGACAACCAAAAGCTCGATGAGGGTGAAAGCTTTTTGGAATTTGAACGGATGGTTATTCATTAGCTGCGTAATTTGAATTTAAGTCCGCTGTCCTTTTTTGATATTCCTCCTTCGTGACAGACCCTACTGCTAAAAGTTTATCAAGACCAGCGAGATGATCTTCCTTGACCAGTGAAGCGGAAAACGCTTGATTGTAAATGCGAACATCATCGATAAGGCCGGTAAAATAATTGTTCTGGCCTCCGCATCCGGTGATGGCTCCTATGTGAGGGCTATCCGCTCCGGAATAATAGATATTCAGATCTGTAAATGATTTATTCCCTGCCGGTTTGCCGTCGATAAAAAGATCCATTCTCATTCTCTCTTGAGAATACACAAAAACGATACTATACCATCTATCCAGAACGATCGGATAGCTGGCGGAAAAACCGGAACCGACCCCGGCGGTATGATATATCGAAGCTCTAACATAACCTGTTTCGCCTAGCACGACCTTCCAACCATAATCATCATTTGCCACAATAGGCGCCTGTTTACAGATAGGGACAGGATTGGCAAACGCGCTGGCCTTGATCCAGGAAACAACGGTAAAACTTTTATTGAAATCGAGGGAACCGTTATCCGGCAGGTTAACTATATCATCTATACCGTCAAAATTCATCGAATATCGTCCGGCAACGTTGTTCCCATACGGAGTGCTCGTAGAAAAAACCGCCCCTCCGATCACCGTCCCATTATTCTCCTTTCCAGAAGAATCATTTGCGGTCTGGTCATCAAAATTCCAATCCCCGATCAAATTAGTAGCCATGGTGCGCTGGATGCTGGAAGCAAAAACTTGAGCCTTGGCGATCCTCGCGCTCTCTGTCGCTCCCGACATATTCACCACGACCATCCCGGCCAGAATGCCGACGATGGCGATGACAACCAAAAGCTCGATGAGAGTAAAACCCGGACGGGAGAAGTTTCTGCCGGAACTGTTGGTTTGAGGATACATTAATTTAATTTTACCAAAATTTCCTTGAGTATAAAAGAAAATTTTTGCACAGGTCCTTTTTGGTTGCCCATTTTAGACAGATAAGGTAAAATAAAGGACATGATCACCACATTAAACGATCAAAATTTCAAAAAGTTCATCGAAGAATCGGAAAAGCCGGTGCTGGTCGATTTTTTCGCCACCTGGTGCCCTCCGTGTTCGATGTTAAGCCCCGTGCTCGATAAACTGTCCGAGGACAAAGACTTGGCCGGCGAGGTTATCTTCGCCAAAATGGATATTGATAAATCTCCCGACATAACCCGGCAGTTCAAAGTTGAACAGGTTCCGACGGTCATACTGTTCAAAAACAAAGAGGCTGTCGCCGACTTCCTTGGCTTTATGCCTCAAGACGCGGTCAAAGATTGGATATTGGGAAGCCTTAAAAATTAACTTCGAGAGTCGAATGTCGAATGTCGAATGTCGTTGTGATGATGCCGCGATCTTCGACCTCCTATCTTCAACGCTCGCTTCATCATGGAAGCAGAAGAAAAAAAACTCATTGAACAGTACGAAGAATACGCGCAAAAAAACGGCCTTAAAATAAATCCCGACAAAAATTTGATAAACGGGTTGGCCGGAAGATTGCTCGCCAACGAAAAAAAATACGGAGCCCGCTATTGCCCTTGCCGTATCGTAAAAGGCCAGCCCGAGATCGATGAGAAAAACATTTGCCCTTGTTCTTATTCCCGGGAAGAGATCGAAAAGAACGGCCATTGCCTTTGCTGGTTATTTTTTAAAAAATAGGCGGGCATAAAAATGAGGCTTTCCGCGGAGAGTCTTATTTTTTAACAAAATAATTTTGTGTTATATTGACTTCAATGAGCTCTAAAAAATTGCCTCGAAATATCCATAATACGCAAAGCCCGTGGGACAGACCCTTGATATTGTTTCCCATACTGGGAACCCTCATCGCTATAAGCGAAGCGACTGCTTATTACCTCGGCGGACATTATCTCAAAGAACCGGTGGTCGTTCTGATCGTTATGGCCCTCGCCACCATCCTTCTTGTGATCTCTTTTGTGATCGCCAAAGGCTTTGAAAAACTGGCGGAGATCAACAGGATGAAATCGGAATTTATAGAAATAGTTTCCCGGGAGCTCGGAACCCCCTTGGCTGATATGAGCCGGACCCTGGACCTTATCCTTTCCGGACGCGCCGGGAAAATACCCTATGAAATGGATGAATATTTCGCGTCTTTGAAAAAAAACAATACTCAAGTTAGAGATCTCGTTTCCAATCTGCTTGTAGTCTCGCGCCTGCAATCAGGAACTCTGGTTTTTAATAACGACGCCTTTTCCTTGGAAGGAATGACGAACAGCATGATCACGCTGTTCAAGCCTTATTCCGATTCTCGAGAGATAGAGATAGTGCTGAACTGCGAAAAAGGTTTAAAATTCGTCCATGCCGACCAAAAGCAGATCAGAATAGCCGCGGAAAACCTTTTAGACAATGCCATCAGGTACTCCCCAAAAAAAAGTAAAGTGATCGTAACCCTTGCCTATGAAGAAAAAGGGATGAAGGTCCGTTTTGAAGTGAAAGACAGCGGCGCGGGAATACCTAAAGACGACCAAAAACATTTATTTAAAAAATTCTTCCGTTCGGAAAACGCGATGAAGCGCCAGAGCCAAGGGTCTGGCCTCGGCCTCTACGTAGCCAAAACGATCATCGAAATGTCCGACGGCGAGATCGGATTCGAGAGCGAAGAAAACATAGGAACCACATTCTGGTTCACTTTGCCGACAACTCTTTAAATTTAAAGCGAATAAAAAAACAATGGATCCGCTTCAAGACAGTAAAAACCTTTTCCAGGATATAAGATCCAAAAAGGAAGAACAGAACAGACAGATAAAACAAAAAGCGAAAGAGATCGCGGTTTTTGTCCTGCTGCTTATTTTCAAAACATTCATTCTCCCCTGGCTTTATAAAAAATTTCTGGAGTTCTGCTCAAGACAGCCGGCCATTAGAAAATTTACGCAAAAATTCAACAAAGACATCGAAGACCGCAGCTAAACGGCGCGACAGAATCGGCGCATTCAAAAACCGGCTTAAGCCGGTTTTTGAATATCGGGATTATACATTCTTCTCATTTATCGATCAGCAGGCGCGCTATGCGCAGTTCGTCGTATGAGAATTCGCCGCCGAACCTGCTGAAAACCGGCGAGAGTTTGTCTATGCCCAGATCGCGAAAAGCGTCCTGTATCTGATCAAGTTCGTGTTCAAGGCTGGCTGCAAGGTGCGATACATCCTTGGACGATAATCTGCCCAACGCGCGCAATTCTTCCAAATGCTTCAAAACAGTTCCGCCTGTCAGTCCGAGAGTTTCGGCCGCGTCGGCCAAATTTTTCCCCGAACGGACCAAAGAAAGAGTGCATTCCCAGCGCTGTTCGCGTTTTTCAGAAAGGGTCAATTTCCCCGCAGAGCGAACCTTCGGCGCGCCTTCTTTGATATTCGCGACGAATTTTCCGCCGCAAGCGATGATGAATTTCCTGTGCATTTTCCCTATTTCTTCTTTGGACATGCTGTCGAAAACATCGGCCGCCTCCTCTGATTGCGATCTGAATTCCATATCTTTTGCCAGAACCTCCGGATGCACCTGGAACGCGCGGTCGTTCCATCCCAAAAGGTACAATCCCGACAACCTCCTGACGCGCGAAAGCGCGACGTATCCCTGGCCGAATTCAAAAACGGTGCTCAAATCCATCACCGCCTCATCCAAACTCATGCCCTGGCTTTTATGCACGGTTATCGCCCAGGCCAGGCGCAACGGCAGCTGCGCGATCCTGGCTTTGATCCTGCCGCCTTCCTCTATGGCCCAATCCATTGTCGGAACCTCGATCCGGCGTCCGCTTTTTGTCTTTACGACCGGGAGATCGCTGTCATCATCGAAACCTTCCACGACCCCGATGGTGCCGTTCACAAATCCCTCTTTTAAATTATTTTTGGTGAACATCACCGCTGCTCCGATCTTAAGATAAAGTTTTTCCGGAGAAAGACATCCTCTTTTGAGCGCGGCGACGATCGCATCAGGACCTTGAGCCGACATAGTGAATGCCTCCGGCTTTCCGGGAAGCTTGGCCAGTATCTCGTCGTTGACCCGATCGACATCTATATTATGCGAAAAAAGTTTGGGCACTCCGGCCGGAGCGGCAGTCCGCTCTATCTTTCTGGCTTTGATATGCTGCAAATGGTTATCGTCAAAAATATTGGAACGGATCGCCGAAAGCAGATCAAGAAAATCCTTGTCGTCCTGCCTGTGCTGTTCCGTGAGATAGCAAACAATAAAATTGGATTTTTTCCATACGGGAGAATTGTAAGCGAAACGGCCGCGGGGTTCTTCGAGAAATGCCATTTGGGAATTGCCAGCCCGATCTTCTTTTACGATCGGCGGAAGCTGAAAAAAATCGCTGACCAGCACTATCTGGATCCCCCCGAACGGTTCGAAATTCTGTTTTATCTCCCTGCAAATAACATCAACCATCGAAAGCACTTCCGGGGCCAGCATGGAAACTTCATCAATGATCAAAACTTCGGCTCGCCTGACGCGCTTGGAAATATATTCGGTGGAAGCGATCTTGTCGAGATCGTATTTGTCCAATTCTTTCCTGATGCCTATGCCGCTCCAAGAATGGATGGTCATTCCGTTTATATGCGTGGCGGCAATGCCGGTTGAAGCCGTAACCGCCGGTTCGATGCCTTGCGCACGCAAATAAGCCACGTACTCGTTTATCGTGTGGGTCTTTCCTGCGCCCGGTTCGCCAGTCAAAAAAACATTGGCGCCGGTTTTCAGTATTAATAATGCTTGCGATTGGGTCATGGGAAGGCCGCGCATTTTCGCGCGGAGAAATATTCGGATAACGGAATTTTACCTATTTTATCTCCGGTGGGCAAACGGCCCGAGAATCTTCTTGCGGCAGATCGAAATTATCAAAGAAGAGTTAACAAATAGAAAACACCGCTCCGGCGAAAACTAAATACTGCAAATCTTGGACCATAGGAAACAATCTTTAATTAAAACTTTTTCGGCGATCATAACGCGGCTTTATCCGGCTCGAGCTTTTGCATCGCGGCCAAACATATTTCGATGAATTTTTCCAAAGGGATGTTCAACCCCTCCGGATTCGAGCACATCGCCGCTTCTTCCCTTCTTGTTCCGGCGGCGAATTTCGGTTCTTTCAAAAATCTTTTTATTACCGACGAAGATTTAACATCGGCCAATTTCTTGGAAGGATACACCAGTGCGACCGCCGTGATCAAACCGGTCAAGCTGTCGGCGCAAAAGATTGCCCATTGGGCTTTATTTTGCGGACGCACATCGGTCCGCTCCGGCGCGTGCGCTTTGACGATCAGATCGACCGCATCGGAAATCTCCAGATTATATTTCCTTAAAACCTCTCTTGTTTTGGCGGGATGGGTTTCTTTGTATCCTTCCGCGTAATCGATGTCGTGGATCAGTCCGGCCAAAAGCCATTCTTCTCGCGAAGGTTCGCCTTCGCCGATCTGGCCCTGGGACTTTAGATGGTCATAAATACCTCCCATACAAGCTTCAAGAGCTAAAGAGTGAAGAAAAATATTGTTCTCCACTTGGCTTTTTACCGCCTCCAAATATTTTTGGTGTTCGAAGTTCATACCTACATCTTACCAATGATCATTAATTATTCAAAATACGGCTAAAAAATTGCGCGACGCAATAAAAAAACAGCCGCTCTATGACAAGCGGCTGTTTTAAAATTATTTATTAAATTCGACCTTGATATGTCTGTTTATTCCTGTTCCGGCGATGATCTCCCAAATCCTTGTCCTCCGCGATGGAACCCGCCCATATCGCCGTCGGTTATTTCTGTGGCGACGATATTGGTGCTCGAAACCGTACCTTTGACCATTATCTTATCTCCGGCCGCAATGCCGCTAACTGCTATGGTTGTTTCTACGGGCTTGCTTGTTGCGTCGCCCTTTGTGAACTTCTTAACAGTTGCACCGCTGGCGTCAACAGTATAAACAACATCCGTGTCGGAACCAGGCTGTTTGGCTGTTAAAGTGATCGTTGTCCCGCTGATCGCGCTGACCGTTCCCATCACGCCAGGCTGTCCTCGCTCGATATCTCCATAAGAAAGATATCCGTTGGGAATATTGTTATCCGCCGCCCATTGTTTCAAAGAACTCTTCTGGTCTTTCATAGCTGCGTTGCGTTCCTCAGAGGTTTTCCCTTCAAGGCTCGACTTTAACTTATCAAGCTCGACTTTCTTGGCGGTGATCTTATCCGCTTGATCTTGGGTAAGTTTCCCCGCGGCAACCGCCTTAACAAGACGATCGGCGAATTCCTGCTGGTTCTTTGCCTCCATCTCCGCCATCCTTTCTTTACGCTGGGTATCCATATCGGCCTTTTGTTCATCAAAGACCGCCTGGACATCGCTAACGTTAAGATTAAATTTCGAGGCGATGGCCGATACGAGGCCGTTCATCGGATTTTTACCATCCGAGGCGTTCGAAGATGCGTAGACCGCAGTGATGCCGGCGGCCGCAAGGCCGAGAGCAACCACCATGGCCGCAACGATATTTTTTGCTTTATTCATAGTTGTATTTGCTTGCTTTACTTATTATCTTTCCTTTTCGCGCTAAACGGGAGCGACCCGATCAGCTCTATAGGTATAATAAGGTACGGTTCAAAAAGCCGAATTGGTGCAGCGGCGCACCTCATAAAATTAGACGGGATGGACTATAAAAAAACCGCCCCGCGGAGGCAGATATCTTATACGATATATTCAACCGATTGAACGCTCGAAAATTTGCAAAGGCGGGCGGATCGATATCAATATTCCACCTTGATCTCGAAAGCGGCGAGCAGGGCCAAAACTTCCGGGTAGGAAAATAAGGCATGCCTCAATTTATTGCATGTCGGATTGATATAATAATTTTTCGCTCCGCGAAAATTCGCTGTCTCCAGATTGGTATTTTGGAATTTGCTGCCGCTCAGATCGGATCCGGAAAAATCAGAGCCCGAAAGATCGGCGGCCGCAAACTCCGTTTCCCCGATCGTGCATTCGACGAACTTGGTATTTCTGATGTCCAACCGGGTAAAATCGCATAAGGAAATACTGCATTTTCTGAAAGCCAGTTTGACCAGAGAGGTCCTTATCTCGGCAAAAATAACGCCAAGTAATTTACAGCCGTCGAACTCCGCGTTTTGAAATCCGCAGTTATCTATTTTGATATTGGAAAGATTGCATCCGGTAAAAGTGCAATCGATGAATAAAGAACCGGAAAACTTGCACCCGCTAAGATCGCACTTATCGAAAGTGCAATCGGAAAATTCCCGATGGCTAAGGTCTTTTTCAAGAAAAACGATCTTGGAAAATTTCTGCTCTTCAAAGCTCTGGCCTTCAAATTCCATATAATTATTTTTTAACCGCGATCTTGCGCCAGCCGGCGGCGAGAGGGAAAACAAAAGTTAAAATGTAGTACAAATAGACATCCAGTTTATAATAGCCATCTTCCGGATTGAACAATTTGACGAGGAAAAAATAATCGAAAACTATTGCGATAGCCGTCCATATAACTGCCAAAGAAAAATAATATTGGAATGATCCGCTTCTTATCTTTTTGAACAAAACCCAAAGAGTGATCACCGTGCCGATAGGCATAATGATCCAGCCGATCATAGAAGTAGGCACGACAGAAAATAGCGCGATGCCGAGTAAGTAGCCGATAAGCCAAAGAACAGATCCCCAGCCAAAAGCGTCTTTTAAAAATTGAGCGTTCATATTTATATAATTAATTTACGGATTATCTGATCGATAATATTTTATCAAAAATTGGCCGATAGAGGAAAAAGATTTTCCTCGCAGTTTTCGTCCTAAGATATCTCATCGAGAGACTTCAGGCCCTGAACGGCGCCGCCTTTAAGATAATAAAATTTTTCGATGCCGATATTTTTCAAGAAAAACCTGTCGTGGGAAACGGCCAAGATCGCGCCGCCAAAATCCTTCAACGCTTTTTCGATAGCTTCTATGGAAGCGATGTCCAAATGATTGGTCGGTTCGTCCAGGATCAAAAAATTTCCTCCCGCGGCCACTATCTTGGCCAGGCAAAGCCTTCTTTTTTCCCCCAAACTAAGGTCCTTTATCTTTTTTACCTGATCATCGCCGGAAAAAAGAAACCTGCCGAGCACTTTCCGAATATCTCCAGACGAGGCCTCATATCCTTTTTCAAATTCTTCCGAAACGGTTCTTTCTTGGTCGTCAAAAATGATCTCCTGGGAAAGATAACCGATCTTTACGCTTGGATTGAGTTTTAGCTCTCCCTGTTCCAGCCTGATCCGGCCAAGAATTGTTTTTATAAAAGTTGTCTTCCCCGACCCGTTCGGGCCGAGCAAAGCGACCCTGCTTTTACCGAATAACGCAAGATCCGCCAGATCGAAAAGCTTTTTGCCTTCGATCACGAACGAAGCATTTTTGATCTGCAAAACCCTTTGGCTTTCTCCCAAATAATTATCAAAGATCATCTTGAAACTTTTTTCTTTTTGCGGTTTTTCGATCCGGTCATCACTTTCCAAAAACTTTTCCAATTTCTTTTCTTTATCTTTCGCCTGCTTCATCGCCTTGGCCGCTTTCTTCCTGACATAATAATCCCCGCCGTTGGTTTTGCTCTCCAACAAAGCGGACCTGTCTTTTGTTTTCGCTATCTGCTGTTCGATCTTTCCGATATTTTTCTGCTGTAAATTATAAAGCTGCTTTTTCTTCACGATCTCTTTTTGGCGGGCTTGAACATATTCGCTGAAATTGCCGGGATATATCTTGGCGATCCTGCCTTCTTCGGTCATCTGCAGGTCTATTATCTTGGCGGCTATTTTATCCAATATCCAGCGATCGTGGGAAACGATCAGCACCCCGCCCTTGAATCCGGCAAGAAAATCCTGCAAGAAATTTATCCCCTCTATGTCCAAATGATTGGTCGGTTCGTCCAGTAAAAGGATGCTTGGCTCGCCCAGTAAAACTTTAGCCAGATTTATCTTTGCCATTTCTCCCCCGCTGAACCCTTCAAGCTTCTTCTCAAGATCAACTTCGCCAAGACCCAATTGGCTCAAAACTTTTTTGATCTTCCATCCTTGAACGGGAAAACCGTCATCAAAAAATTCCTCCACCGTTTTATCAATATCTGTTTCGACCGCCTGCCTTAAATAACCGATCCTCTCATCTTTGCCGATCACTACCCTGCCCTGATCCGGCTCTATTTCTCCGGCAATGATTTTTAGCAAAGTACTTTTCCCGGCTCCGTTCACTCCGACAAGCCCGATCTTCTCCCCGGCATTAACGCTAAAAGAGACCCCGTCGAAAAGAGCCTCCCCCGCGAATATTTTCTTGAGCGATTCGACTTTAAGCATTGAAATGATGATCGTTCTCTTGAACAGATGTTTGCGCCTATTTTATCAAAAACGCTTGGCTCAAGCCAGCAGATCCTCTTTGTCCAAGGGTCGCTCAACCCAAATCAGGCTTCCCGTCTAAGAGACTCCAAAGATATTCTTAATCCGACCGGCCTGTCCGGGATAAAATGCTTGGATGTTTTCGGGATCAATAGCTCTCCAGACAATCCGGCCTGCACGACAATTTCTTTGGTCACTTTTTCCCCGTCTCTCCACGCTTCTATTCTTATGTCGGGATCATTATAATCGACAAAGATACACCGGCGACAACGCCAGTCCGAGGAACTTGATGGCGTTAAACCGGTGATGCCCGTCTAAAATTATTTTCGTATTCCTGTCGACGATTATCGGATCGTTGATGTATCCGTCTCCCCTTATTTCTTCGATCAGCTCTTTCAGATGATCTTCTCTGATCATCTCGTGCTGTTTTAAAGAGTTTGTTCTCACTATTTTAATTTCTGCTTTCATATATTTTTATTTTATTTAACCATTTAAAAACCTCCCGCTGCCGGGAGGTTTTGCTTGCGAAAATATTATAAAAAATTAGTTTATCCTACGCGCAAAACCGCCGGCAAAGAATTGGCCGAACAACAACAATTTCTCGATAAGGATAATGAGATCATAATATTATGCTAACCGCAAATTTAACTGATGTCAAACTGTCTGCTAGGTTCCCTCTTGCCAGCTGGATAAATACTTTTTTTGCTGGTCGGTCAGCTGATCGATGGAAACGTCCATTGTCTTGAGCTTCAAACCGGCCACGTAATGTTCGATCTCTTCCGAAATGTCATAAACCCCCGGCTTAAGGTCCGCCTGATTTTTTACCGCCCACTCGCTCCCGAGAGCCTGGGTCGAAAAGCTCATATCCATGACCGAGGCCGGATGGCCTTCGGCGGCGGCCAGATTCACCAGCCTGCCTTCAGCCAAAAGATATATCCTCTTACCGTCAACCAAATATTCATCCACAAAATTGCGCACTCCCTTGGTAACCTTGCTGGCTATCTCTCCCAAACCCTTAACGTTTATTTCCACGTCGAAATGCCCGGAATTGCAAATTATCGCCCCGTCTTTCATCGCCTTAAAATGATCCTTGTCGAGAACATTGATATCTCCGGTTAGCGTACAGAAAACATCGCCGATCCTGGCCGCCTCTATCATCGGCATAACGTCAAAACCGTCCATGGCCGCCTCAAGCGCTTTAATGGCGTCGACTTCCGTCACGATCACTTTCGCGCCCATACCCCTGGCGCGCATGGCAAACCCGCGTCCGCACCAGCCGTATCCGGCGCAAACAAAAGTCTTGCCGGCGATTAAAACGTCTGTCGCGCGGACAATGCCGTCCAAAGTGGACTGGCCCGTACCGTAACGGTTGTCGAACATATTCTTTGTTTTCGCATCGTTCACGGCCACCACGGGTATCTTCAAAGCTCCATCCTTATCCATTGCCCGCAAACGAATGACGCCGGTGGTCGTTTCTTCCATACTGCCGATGATCTGTTTGCAAAGTTCCGGATGATCTTTATGGATGGTGGAAATAAGATCGGCGCCGTCGTCCATGGTTATTCTCGGACTGTGCGCGATCGCCGCTTTGATATGTTTGAAAAACATATCACGGTCTTCTCCTTTCATTCCATAAACCGCGATGCCGTAATCTTTTACCAAACTGGCCGCCACATCATCCTGTGTGGACAAAGGGTTGGAAGCGCAAAGCAAAACATCGGCGCCTCCGGCCTTGAGCGTGCGGACCAAATTGGCGGTCTCGCAAGTGACGTGCAAACAAGCGGACATTTTCAAACCGGCCAAAGGTTTTTCTTTTTCGAATTTCTCGCGCACCTGTTTCAAAACAGGCATATCGTTCGAAGCCCACTCGATCCTTTTTTTACCCTGCTGTGCCAAGCTGATATCTTTGATATCGTATTCCATGAATTTTTTAAAATCGTTACGAAATGATTTATCTATGAATTTTTTAATAAATTTTTAAATCGCCAAGTCCTGCCCAAAATTTTGTTTATACCTTTCTTTTAGTCCATCCATCGTGAACGCGTGGGTTTGGGTCCCGTATTTCTCGACGGTATAGACCGCCGTCACCGACCCCAGCCTTCCGGCGACATCCAGCGGCAAGCCCTGCGCCAATCCTTTGATAAAGCCAGCTCTGAACGCGTCGCCCGCGCCTGTCGGATCGCTGTCATTCTCCGGCTTGGCCGGAGGAATGATGTAAACCGTGTCCTTGTTTTTGATCGTACAGCCTTTATCGCCAAGAGTGGTTATCAAAATATCCACTTTTTGCAAAAGATCATCCTCGTTGAATCCGGTTTTTTGCATGACCATATTCAATTCGTAATCGTTGGAAATAAAAACTTTCGCGCCGCTTATTCCATGTAAAAGATCTCGGTCGTTCAAAGACGTGATCTGCTGGCCGGGATCGTAGATGTAAGGGATGTTGTTCTTTCTGTAAAATTCGGAATATTCCTTCATGCTCTCCATACATCCGGGGGCAACGATCGCCAGAGTATCGCCTGCGGCATATCCTTTGCCTATCTCGTTGCCGTGATATTTCATCGCTCCGGGATAAAAAGAGGTTATCTGGTTATCCGAACGGTCGGTCATAATATAACAAAAAGAGGTCTTTTCTTCGGGAATGACCTTTATCATGCTTGAGTCTATATTGTGTTCGCTCATCCAAACGCGGTAAGGCTCAAAATCGTTGCCAACGGTGGCCAGCACGACCGGCCTTTCGCCGAGCAAAGCCAGATTATAAGCAATGTTGCCGGCAGTGCCGCCGAAATTTTCGGTACATGTTTCGAGAAGAAAAGAAATGTTGAGATTATGGATCTTCTCGGGCAGTATATGTTCGGAAAACTTGCCCGAAAAATTCATTATCCTGTCGTACGCAAGAGACCCGGAAACAAGAATTTTCATAGATTCATCTTATGCCGCGGTAAATTATTAGCAATTTTATACCTGTCTAATTTAACGTTTTTGAAACGTTTTATCAACTTTCAATAATTCTAAATTTTTGACGGATTCGCTGATAATAGATCAAAATGACGAATAAGATAAATTTTAATTTTCTCTGAGTCTTGCGTACTTATTTTGCCTATTTTTTTAATAAAACGGCTCCTGTCGAATGATTCGATATTATGTACTTTGACCAAAGAATCGCAAAATAACCTGTTTACCTCGTCCTTTTTGATAAGAATATCACCGCTATGGGCCTTATCCACTTTTGATGTCAAAGGAATTACGGTAACAAGATTTGTTTTTGCCAATTGTTCGTTGGGCTGAACAACCACTGCCGGCCTGTCTCCCTGGAATTCATGGCCAACGCTTGGCGCAAAACCTACAAGATAAATATCGCCATATTCAATTATGCCGTTCATAGCCGTTGTTTACAGTTTATTGTAATATTCACTTTCTCCGCGCTTCATTTTGCCAAGATCTTTTATCGCATCGGATCCGGCGGCATCTTGCCAAATTTTTTCCTTATCCGGTTTTTTAAAGACATCGACAATCTTGCCGCAGATAAAATATTCCGCGAAGTCTTCTTTGTGAATATAGATCGGCGGGATATTCATTGTTGATTCCGAAAATAAGATTATTCGATCGTTCTTTTGGTCGTCATAAAAACGTTTGATATTGGATAACCCGTCGATCACCGAAACAACGTATTCGCCGTTTTTCGGCAATTTGACCGCCTTATCAACGATCGCATAGTCGCCTTCTTCAATTGACTTTCCTTTTATATCAGCACGGTTCATTGAGTCGCCAACGGCGCACAAAACATAAAGATCGCCGATCCGGCGCGACAAACTGCTATCCAGGGTATGCAAAGAAACCTTTAAATATCCTTCTATTTTTTCATCGGCAAATGCAAGCGCCTCTCCGCAATTAGCCGAACCGATGATCGGCAATGAAATTATTTTGGATTTCATATCAAAACCGCTGGCCATAACTTCCAATCGTTTACCATCTGCGCTGCGCAGCAAGAGACCTTTTTCGATCAATTTGTCCAAATGGTGCTTAATCTTTTGCGGGCTATCCGGTTCTTCAACCAATTCGCCTATTTTACGCAAAGTTAATTCTGCCAAGTTTCTTTCCTTGGCCAAATTTAAAATTTTTTGCTGAATAATGTGCATAGGCTAAAAATATCTTATACATTTATTCTAGCCGATGTTGCAATTCTGTCAAGTAAGTTGACAAACCATTAAATATTGACAAAATAAAAATCGGGGGTTCCCCCGATAAAACGCGCCGGCAATGAAGACATGACTTTTATCAAAAAAATAATGATCAATATTCTGCCAACACCTCTAAAATAGCTTCCGATAGATTGCCAAATTCAGTTTTTGACTTCTCAATATTTTCTTTGGTTCCTTGATGAATTTCTTCTATGCAATTCGGGTCCAAATCAAAAATTGCTACCCCGACTTCCTGGCATTTTGCTGGAATTCGCCCATAGTCTTGGATCTCTGCCAATGAATTTTTCCAACTTTTTTCAACTAATCCATTTTTACAATGCTTCTCTGAAAGATAAACTTTAACTTTTTTAGGAATTTCTTCGATCCAGCGGCGATGATCTTTGATCGGGTGCTGGCCATAAACATTATATGAATTTACTATATAACCGATAAATAGCCCTTCTCCTGAAAGGACAAATTTGCTTTCGGTATTGCCAGAAAGCGCCTTTCCGGTGATCTTCCAATTTTGTTTCCATTTCTCAAGCATGCTACCCAGATTTTCAATGCCCTGAACGCTAAAAGCATCGGGCATCATTGGCACTACAAAATAGTCCGAACCGAGAAAAATAATTTGATTAAGCAGCGAAAGGCTTGGAGAAGTATCGATCACAAAAATATCTATTTCTTCGCCCAATCCTTTCTCTCGAAGGAATCTATCAATTGCGCTAGTTTGGAAATAACCAAGCTGCTGGCCTGATGCCGCCTGGCCGTACGCTGTTACTAACAAATTTTCATAGAGTGAAAGGTTAACACTTCCCTTCATTAAAGAAAGATTCCCGCAGCTATTAGCTATTGGAATAAAAGGCACGCTCAAATTAATATCCGCGCCGCCCTCGATCACCCCCTTCAACACATCAAAAATATCTTTTTCGACAGTCGAAAATAATGTTTTTTCGTATTGATCGTCTCCCATCGCCAGCCGAGAAAGATTGCATTGCGGATCAAGGTCGATCAAAACAGTTTTATACCCTTGTTTAGCAAAAGACATCGCACAATTAAAAGCTAGAGTAGTCTTGCCGACCCCGCCTTTATTATTGGCAAACAATAGTTTTTTTGTGCGAGGAAACTTCATATTTTCAATATAACAGATACGATAATTTTTACAAAGTCATATATCCACGAATTAAGATCAAAACCTGGGCAGTCTCACTACGGTGGACACGCCCCAATCCTTGGTGCAAAGTTTGTTCCCCGTACGATGCATATCCAAACGGACGCGCCCGACTTTCCGAACCCAGCGCCCGGTCGGGACAACCTCCGCGTATGATATTTTCAGGTACTGTCCGAGGCACCATAAAGCGTTGCCGTCATCCGCGTCGTTGCTTACTTCGTTGGCGGTTTCGAGACGGATAAGGAAACTTATAATAAAATCTTCAAGCGTTTTTCCCGTCTCTCCCCTATAAGATGGCGTTTGCAGCACTTGCAAATATTCACGGGGAGAAAAACCGGTTTCCAGCTGTTTCCTGCCTCCCAAGATCAAGCCTTCGCCAAATCGCGGCATGACTGGCAAACTTTCAACCAGCCCAACGGACCAACCCGGAACGGCGCAGATACGTTCATTGCAGATCGCTCCAATTTTTGTCTGGCCTTGATGATAGTTCGAATATTCTTGAGGGAAATATATAAGCTCATCCGCGTCCAACGCCTGCTTCAACGTCTCCCATACCCAAACATGCTTCTCGGCATTAACGCGGATAGGTGTCAAAGGGTCCGAAGGAGTTCGTCTGGTCTGATAAATTTTCCCGGCGGCGGCGTGTTTGATAACAGCCTCTTTCATTCGATCTATAAGAAAAGACATCGACAAAGCCAACGGCGTTAATTCTAAACGGTCAAAACCTTGCGAAAATTTTCTGTTCACGAGCTCTTTATTGTGAGAAAATAATTCAGCGACTTGCTCTAAAGTCGGCACGGGATATTCTATCCCGTCCATTCCAACCACCCCCAAAGTTCCCGATCGGGGAAGCTTGGACAGAATACCAGACCGGCTCAATGCAAAAATATTGCGAGAATATTCGTCCTCCAATTGTATCTCCCTTTCTATCGCCGGATTGGTCATGGACATATTATATCATCACAGCTCAAACATTTCGAACGCAAAAATATTCGGCTCGGATCTACTGTTTCTTTTTGCTGATCTTGGCTTGACTTAGTTCTGATTAGAGCTATATTAAGAATATATCCATCGAAAAATATCAATGAATTAAATTATGAACGATCTTTGCTTCCCATCATTTTTTAAGGCTATCGGGCATCCCGTCCGGCAGCGAATACTTGAAGAGCTCCGAAAGAGCGGCGAATTGAATGTCAGCGACTTGGTCAAAAGGCTCGGATTGGCACAGGCCACCGTTTCCCACCACTTGGCATTGCTCAAAAAATCCGGAGCGGTAAAGATGAGAACAGAAGGAACAAATTCCTTTTACGGTATTTGTTGCGAAAAATCAGCTGATTGCTGCTGCTTTTTGGAAAAGTTCTTTCGAAAATAGCTATATTTTTTTGCCCAATTCATCGAAATTTTTCGATTAAATATCAAGTAACAACATGTTGTAATAAAGGTCGAAGGATCATAAACCTTAACCAAAATAAAATATTATGGAAACAAAAAACAACTGCAAATGCGATCTGTCGGAGATCAAATTGGATATGACCATTAGAGAGTGTTTGGAAAAACTAGGATTTGACCCGGAAAAAGCACAAAAATTTTTCCAAACCTGCTGCAACAAAGATTGCTGTAAGAAGTAGCCACTAGCTAATTAGCAAAACCGCCCGTGTACAAGGGCGGTTTTGGTTGCTCTCTGCTTTGCTTAATGCCGCGACTAACGCCAAAAGAAGGCCGATCTTATGAGCCGGAAGAAAACGCTGGAAGAGAAAATCGGCGACCTTGAGCAAGGCCGGGCGGCCTCCTTCCGTCGGTTAAAACAAAAATTGCAGGTAATAAGCGCCGATCGCTAAAAAAGTAAAAGCTATGAGATAGCGCATGGCTTTTTCGATCTTCTGCATCGCTTGGAAAGCCGTCAAAAACTTTTGCGCGCTGAAAGCAATTAAGAAAGAAAAAAAGATCACCGGCAAACCCGTTCCCAAAGCGAACAAGGGCGGCAGAAGCAACCCGCCGGAGGATTCCATCACCAACGGGATCAACGCCCCGAAGAAAAGCACGGCGCTGTACGGGCAGAAGGCCAAGGCGAACAACGCGCCGAGTAAGAACGCGCCGAATCCCCCTTTGCTTGTGAGCCAAAGTTTAACTTTCTCCAACCTGCCACCGGTTGACGGCAATTTGATCTTCACGACGCCGAGCATTGCCAAGCCCATAATAATGAGCAACGGACCGAGCAGTTTTTCTCCCAAGCCTTGGACGGATTTGGATATTTGGAAAGAGGATAATCCGTAATAGATCAAGATTGCCAGCAAGGTATAGCTGGCCGCGCGGCCAAGGGCGTAATATGCCCCGTTGGCCAAAGTGTTCTTTACCGTTTTTAAGTTTTTGGACAGATAAGCGATGGCGGCGACATTGGTCGCCAAAGGACACGGACTGATCGACGTCAAAATTCCCAGCAAAAAAGCGGTCAGCGCGGGAATGGTGTTGCTGTCGATCAACGCGTTTAAAATATCCATTATTGTTTTCCCAGCAGGCCGTTAATTTTGCCCGCCAGATAATTCTTGAAAGCAGCTTCATCGCCGGTCAAGCGCCACACGCTAACATCCTCTTGGATGTTGTCGCTTCCGTTGCGGATGGTATTGATAAACAAAGCCGAACCGCTGGCCTTGAATTTTTCCGCCAATTCCTTGTTTTGAGGTTCGTCTAAGTTCACTTCCCGGAATACGACTTTGCCGCTCGAAACTTCTTGGCCGAACCGCTCTTCAACCGTTTGGCCGCTTAATTTGCCGATGGCGATGCAAGTCGTGCATCTTTGCGTGCGATGGAACAAAAATACTTCCACCTTTTGCGCGGGTTCCACCGCGATGGACAAATTGCTTGCGTCCTTCTGTTGCGGTTGTGACGCGGTTTCCAAATTCGCCGGTTGGCTATTTACCGCTTCTTTTTTAGGGATCGCGGATAATATTCCCAACAATCCGGCAATTCCAAAAATTACAACAATAATGATCTTTTTCATGATTAAAGGCTGATAAAATTGAAGAAATAGCCCATTATTATAATTCCAATGCTGGTGGTTGCGACAAACGCCGAAAGTAATTTCCAGTCCATCGCTTTCTTTAATATTAATAATCCGGGAATAGATAATGTAACTGTGGCAGTCATAAACGCCAATGCCGTGCCCAACGGAACGCCTTTGCCGGTCAACGCTTCCACTATCGGAAGCACGCTCACCGAATTGGCGTAAAGCGGCAATCCTAAAATAGTTGCCAGCGGCACGCCCCACCAATCGGCCGCCGACAGGTTATTCTCCACAAATTCTTTGGGCACGAATCCATGGATCAACGCGCCAATACCCACTCCCAAAATTACGTAAGGGAATATCTCTTTGGTGATATGCCAGGCGTCTTGCCGCCAAATCGCAATTTTTTTGGCTAAAGTCACTTTATTCCCGCCGTTTTCTCTGATCGCGTCCTGTCGCGTTTTATATTGCAAGAAAGCCGGGTTAACGCTCTTTTCCAATTTCAACTTTTGGATCGCCATACCCGCCAAAACGCTTATTAAAATTCCCAGTCCGTTGTACAAAAGAGTCATTTTCAAGCCAAAGATCGAAGGAAAGATAAACAGCGAAGCTTCGTTGACTAAAGGCGAAGCGATAAGAAACGCAAAAGTCACTCCTAGCGGAATTCCAGCCCCCACGAATCCGACAAACAACGGAATTGAAGAACAAGAACAAAATGGAGTTACCGTCCCAAGCATTGCCGCTAAAAAATAATCGAATCCATACCATTTGCGGCCAGCCAGAATATCGCGAACTTTCTCCACCGGCAGATAGTAGCGGACAACCGCCATTAAATAGTTGATAACGACCAAAAGCAGGCCGATCTTGATCGTGTCGTAAATAAAAAAGTTCAGCGCGTTGGCCCAATATTCGCTGGCTATGCCAAGCCAATTATTAACGACCAGATCAGCAAAGATTTGAACGGGTAAAAAAATATCCATAGAGCATCATTTAAATATTTACAAACAGCCGCAATCGCCGCCGCAAGAACAAGGATAAGACTGGTCGTTGCCGCCCTTCCGTTGGCTCAACTCTTTTCTAACTTTCTCCATGTCCGCCGATCCTGTAAGCACGGCTTTACCGTTTACCGCCAGCACCGGAAATTGCATTACGCCCATTGCCAACGCTTTTTGAATGTCGCGGGAATATCCGACTTCGGTGCCGATGTTCAACTCTTTAGCCGCAGCAACCGCCAGTTCGTGCAGTTTCTTGCAGTTTCCGCAACCCGAACCGATAACTTCAATTGATGTGATTTTGTTTTCCATAATGATTGTTAAAATTATAAACAGCCGCAATCGCCGCCGCAAGGGCAGCCTTCCGAAATATCTTGGTTTCCATCCTGCTTCAGCCAATTCAAAATAGCTTCCCGGATAACTTCCTTGGGAATGGATTTCAAAATTTCTTTCCCGCAGCAGATCGTGCGGCAATTTACCGGTTTGCCTAAAAGATCGGAACAAGATCGGCAGGCGTTCTCCCCGATTGTCGCGTTGGCAATAAACTTTTCGATCGGCGTCCAATTTCATTGGAACTGCCTATTTTTTCCGGCGGCAATTCCATTTCGTTAAATTTAAAATCAACCTCTTTAAAACGCGAATCATTTTTTAAACATCCAATAACTTGGACGATATTTTTGCCGGTATCCGAACAACGCTGGCAAGTTTCTCCATCAACGCTTAGATGTACCCACTGGGTTAATAAGTTGCGCATATTTTTTCAATCAGTTGAAACACAACCGCGGTTATTTTCTTGCCCTTTTCGGTTAGCGAGTAATGGATCCAAACGCCCTCTTTCCGACCTTTGATCAGCTCCGCCTTTTTTAATTTGTTCAAATGGTGCGAAACCAAATTTTGCGGCAGATCAAGATGCTTGATGATCTGGCAGGCGCAATGTTCGCCGTCTCTCAATATGCAAAGTATCTTGAGCCGATTCTCTTCGGCCAGCAATTTTAAAATCGCCGCAGCTTGGGAGATCTCTTCTTTCCGATGGCTGTTTTTACAACACTCTAGTTTCATATATCAATTTATATTGATATTTTATATCTACTGGAATCTTTGTCAACTTTAACCAGAAAATCAAACGAAGCCTTGCGGCTCCATTTGATTCATCCCCCCTGTTTTTATGGCCAACCGCCTGCGCTAAAATGGCCCGGCGCTTCATTTAGGGTCCGTGAAAATTTCTTCCTGCGCTCCGGATATTAGTTCTCTTTTCCTCACTACGCGATCTCGCTTTTAACCTCGCCCTTGCTCCTCACATAATCCCCAGATGTCCGGAGACGTCGACCGCGAGGACTATCGCCAAAAGAAGGCCGATCTTATGAGCCGGAAGAAAACGCTGGAGGAGAAAATCGGCGATCTTGAGCAAGGCCGTAATAGTTGGCTCGGACCGATGCGAGAATGGCTAAATGAAGCGCAAAATATAGGGAAAATCGCCCGAAATTCGGATCTTTCCGCCAAAAAGGTATCCGCCAAAAAAATCTTCGGCTCGGACCTGCATCTTTCCGCCAAAAAAATCACGGGAAGGCCCCTGCCTGCCGGCAGGCAGGCGCAAATCAATGGGCGGCGATCGCCGCCGCGAGAAATTTTCCTCCTAAAACTGACTTAAGTTACTTAATGGAGCTGTTTGTATGAAAAAGTTCGGACTTTCTTTCTCGAAGAGAACGGTTAAAAACGGTTAAACTGCCCCGATTTCTGTCTGGTATTTTTGTTGTATCTTTTTTGGGCAAAAGGCGCAACATTCTACCCCCGACTAAACTCACTTCGCCCTGTTTTGGAGTACCAAACCAAAGCTTCGCTCGCAGACCGGCAGCCGGCTTGGGAATCGGGCTTGGCACAACGCATTTTAGCCGAAAAGATGGGGGGTGAAGGTGTGCGTTGTGCAGCTAAAAACTCTGCATTTACTCTGCATTAGGTCTGCATTCTAGAATGCAGACTTTTAGGTGGCAGAGTATATGGAATAATGCAGAGTTTTTAGAAGCCCGATTCCCAAGCTGACAGGTCAAGGTTTTAGCCTCATTCTACGGCGTTGTTTTGGCGGT
>JBAZHV010000011.1:15409-28163 GCA_041652155.1 Minisyncoccota bacterium | reverse complement strand
CCGCCATAGTCGGATTTTTGCCGAACATATACATAGCCATCCTTATCTTCTTCATAACCCTATTCGCCGATAATTTCTCGCGCAAAATAATGATCGGCAATACCGGAGAAGACAGGCTGAACTACTCCAAAATATTGGGGGAAGTAACAAGGTTTTCGATCTGGATATTGGCGGTCTTGGCCATGCTTTATCAGCTACAGATAGCCCAAGCACTGGTCTTAAGCATTTTCATCGCGTTTTTGGCGGCCCTAGCCTTAGCTTTCGGGATATCCTTCGGATTGGGAGGGAAAGACCTGGCTAAAAAAATACTGGACGAGATCAAGGACAAAATATCTTAGTTCGAAAGTCGATATTCGAAGGTCGAATATCGATTTTTGAATATTGTGGCAATAATCAATGTTCTCAAAGACTGGATATCGTTTCGACATTCGACCCTCGAATATCGGATCACAAGACTATGAAAACAATCACTCCAAAAGAATTAAAAAAAATGGTTGTCTATTCTTGCCAAAGAATAGAAAGAGACAAAGAAAACATTAATAAAATTAATGTCTTCCCGGTTCCCGATCAGGATACCGGAAATAATCTCGCCAAAACGCTGGCTGGGATAAGGACGGCCATAGAGGGGAAAGAGTACGACTCCGCCGAAGATCTGACCAACGATATTCTTGAAGCCTCTCTTTCAAGCGCCCAAGGCAACGCGGGAGTGATCTACACCGGTTTTTTAGCCGGTTTTTTGTCGCAATTGAACGAGGGGGAGAGCGATGCCAGAAAACTAGCCGCGGGATTCAGAAAGGGATCGGAAAGAGCCCGCCAATCCATCCAACACCCGAAAGACGGCACCATTCTTGACGTCGTATCCGCCGCCGCCAAGGCTTTCGAAGAAGGATCGGACAGCCAGTCTGATATACCTTCCATTCTAAAAGACACTATAAAGGCCACCAACGAAGCCTTGTTAAAAACGCGCGAGCAGATGGAACTTTACAGAAAAGCCAACGTAGTGGACGCGGGAGGGCTTGGATTTTTGATGATCCTGGAAAGTTATCTCGAAGCTTTAAAAGATAAAAAAATATCATCGGGCATAGAGACGAGATCCCCGGACAAAGTTAAGAACATCATCCAGATCATCTCCGCCCGGTTCGAGGTCGTCGCTCTGATAGAAAGCCCGAGGATCAATGACGTCGAGATGAGAAAAACTCTCGCCCGGTTCGGCAATTCTCTGGATATCGTTCAAATAAAGAACAAAATGAAGATCCATATCCACACGGACCTGCCCGATGACGCGATCAACGCCATCAAACAAAACGGGAGAATACTGACCTTGCGCACCCAGGATATGACCAAGGAGGTAATAGGGGAGCCATCTGTCAAAAAAACTTCGATAGGGCTGATCACGGACGGCGCCGCCGATCTCTCGGAAAAGATCGCTGAACATTATAATATAGACATCATTCCTTTCGTTTGCGATTGGCCGGAAGAAAGCCTGCTGCACGGAGAGAATATTTATCAAAAGATGAGAGATGCCGCCGCCAAAGGCATAAAAAACCTGCCAAGAACCTCCCAGCCGCCGCCAAAAGATTTTATCAACGCTTTCAAGAAAAAATTCGATCAGGGATTTAAAGAGGTTTTGTGCGTCACTCTTTCCTCCGGACTTTCCGGATCGTACAACTCGGCTTGCCAGGCGAGAGATCTGCTTCCCGAAGAACAAAAAAGAAGGGTTCATATTCTCGACTCTCTCAACGCGACCGCCAGCGAATCTCTAGTGGTCTTAAAAGCCATCGAACTGGTGCAGATGCAAAAAAATATCAAAGAAATAATGCAGGAGCTCGAGAAAGAAGCATCGCGCGTTGAACTGCGCGGATTGCCGGACGACCCGAAGTGGCTGGAATGGGGAGGAAGGCTAAGCCCTTCCAAAGCCCAATGGCTAAGGCGCCTGAAAAAGATCAACGTCAACGCCTTGTTAATGCTTAAGAAAGGGAAGATCGAAAAAGCGGGATTCCAGCTGAACGGCGGAGGAATCGCGGAGACTGTTTTTAAAGAGATAATGGCTAAGACCAAAAAAGACAGAAGCTCCGACAAAAACATAAGAGTAGTGGTCACTCATTGCGATAATCCCAAAGAAGCCCAAAAGTTGAAAGAAATGCTGCGCCAGGAAAATTTCGAAGTCTCGTTCGTCGGGCTGATCGGATCGGTGATAGGAGTGCATATGGGCCCGGGTTCGATCATCGCGGCTTGGACGATAATGGACTAGCCGGTCTCGCATCATTAAAAATTCGCTAACAAGAACAAAAAGCTTATGTACATCAAAGGCGTCGGAATGACGAAATTCGATTACAGCCAAAAGCACTGGTGGCAATTCGCGTACGAAGCATCCTTAGAAGCCTTGCAGGACGCCAATTTAAAAATATCCCAGATAGACGCCATAGTCTTGAGCACCATTTCCAACTCCGGAGCGGGAGAACACCAGACCCATAAGGTCTCCCTGATTTCGGACATATTCAAAACACACGTTCCCATAATAGAAACTCCCTCTGTCTGCGCCGGCGGGGGAGTTGCTTTTTGGACCGCCAACAAGCTCAATTTCAAAAATATTCTGGTTCTGAGCGGAGAGAAAGTGACCGACAACCGCAGCGAAGTGACCACCGACCTTATAATGTCGGCGGCGGAACGCGTATGCGAACAGACCGAAGGGATGATCTTTCCCGTCCAAAACGCTTTGATCTGGCAAAAATATATGGAAAAATACGGCGCGACAATGGATGACCTCTCTTTGATCGCTTTCAAAAACCACCAAAACGCCGCGCTCAATCCTAAGGCTTACTATTATAAAAGAACGATAGGGTTGGAAGAGATCAAAAAGTCTCCCGAAATAGCTTCTCCTTTGCGCCTGATGGATTGTTCTTTGTCGGTCAACGGAGGGGCGGCGGCAATTTTAACCCAAGACAAAACCGAAGTGCAGGTTGCCGGTTCCGGTTTCGCCACCGATTATATCCTGACCTTCGGCCGCGAAGAGATCGACCACTTTAAAGCCACCGGAATGGCCGCGGCACAGGCCTATAAAGAAGCGGGCTTAACGCCCCGAGATATCGACGTCGCCGAACTGCACGACGCCTTCACTCCGATAGAATTGTTTTCCTATGAAGATCTGGGATTCGCGCCAGTAGGAAAGGGGGCCGAACTGATCAGATCCGGCAAAGTGAACCTGGACGGAGAACTGCCGATCAACGTTTCGGGAGGATTGAAAGCCAAGGGCCATCCGATATCCGTGACAGGCCTGGCCCAAGTTTACGAGATAACCAGACAGCTCCGCGGCCAATGCGGCGCCCGGCAAATAAAAAATGCCGAGATCGGACTTTGCCAGAACATCGGCGGAGCGGGCGGAAGCATCACGGTAAATATTTTAAGAAAGTCTAAATGATCTCGAATCTGGCCAGAAGATCGTTGAAATATTTTTTAGCCAAAGGATCAACTTCGACAACGCAGATGCCTTTGCAAGGATAGCCGTACACGACAGCGGTACCGGCCTCGGCAAGCAAAACGCAGGGGATGGCCATCAGATCCTCTTCGCCTTCGACAAAAACATTTTTATTGAAAGTTATCGCTTCTTTCAGAACCGACCAGGCCTCGGCCTGAATGGTGGCCGCGGGGTTGGACAGGGAAAGGCTGTAGCTTAAATTATCCATCAAGCGCGTACGCCTGGTCTTGCCGTCAAATATCTTCACGTTCGATATCAGGTTAAGGGAACAATAATCGCCGACAGTTATCACTTTCTTGAATTTCTTTTCCCAAACAAGCTTGTTGAACTTTACCGCGACCTGTTCGTCCGAACCGAAGATCGCCGATCCGATCGGTTCGGCCAATTCCCGGCGCAAGTGGTCCGGCAAACGATAGCTTTGAAAGAAGACAGGCATATTGAAAACAAAAACAATTTAACATTTTTAGAAACAATTTAAAACCGAGAAAACAAAAACAATAGAAAGGAGAGATAGAAAAATTAAAAGATAAAGGGGGAACAACGGCCGCGGACGCGCCGATAAACAAATAACATATTTCGAACCTATGTTCTACCAATGCCCTGAGTGCAAAAAAATATGGCAGCAGCCCGTTGGAAAATGCCCGGAATGCTTTATGCCGCTGGAACGGATGCCAAGCGGCAAGGCCAAAGTGATCGGTTTGTCAAAAGTGATCATTCCTTCCCTGGCCCATCCCAAAGTCCCTTATTTTGCCGTGCTGTTGGAAGACGAAGCGGGCAACCGCTGGGCGCAAAAAAGCTTTAAGGAACACAAAATAGGAGAAGAATTTTCCGCTCCCGAAAACGGCGGCGGGGATCCCCGAACCGTTGCCATTTGGCGGATCAAATATGATATAATGGAAGCCGTTGAAAAGACTGTCGAATTTTTGGGCGGAACGGAGATCAACGGCCAAACAAAGGTGCTTGTCCTCCCGGCGTTGAATTCTCCCAAGCATTCCTATTTCGCCGAGAATACCAGCTCTGAATTCCTGGAAGAGACGATAAAATTTCTGCTGGCCAAAGGCGCATTGACAGAAAACATCAAAGTCGGTTCTCAAAGTTTTAACGATATACCGATCGAAGCCTCGGCCCAAAAGTCAGGGCTGCTGGATGTCTGTTTGAACTTTAAAATAATGCCATTCGATCTGGCCAAAGGCAATTTCGAAAAAAAAGGAGACTTGGAGATAGCGGGCGAAGTTTTCAAAGCCGATCTGATCGTCAATTTGCCGATATTAAAAATAGGGCAAGCCGGCTCCTGCGAGAATCTGTTCAAATTTTTGAAGAAAGAAAATTATCTGGGGCAAAAGTACCTGTATTCCCAAAAAGAAATATTGGACAACCTGAAAATTTATCTGCCCCGCATCCTTACCATCGCTCAAGCCGACAATGTCCAGAGGCCGGACAAATTCGTTAAGTATCTGGGCCTGGCCTTGGCTGGGTTCGACACCCTGGCCGTTGATCGTATTTTCAACGAAATAACTTCGAGCGGACCTCTGCCGGAGATGTTGTCCGACACTAAGATCGAAGAAATACCCGTGGTTGGACGCACCGTAGAAGAAGCGAAATTTAACAGCTAACGGCGCGAAAATAAATTTTCACTTTAAGACCAAATAAATTATGACATTTACAGACAAAGTCGTTCTCGTCACCGGATCATCGCAGGGGATAGGGAAAGCCATCGCGCTGAAATTCGCTGGCCTCGGAGCCACGATCGCGCTCAACGATATTCCCAGCCAGGAAGAGAATCTGAAAACAGCCAAAGCCGAGGTCGAAAAAGCCGGAGGCAAAGCCGAATATTTTATGGCCGACGTTTCCAAATTCGACGATGTTGAAAAAATGATGGCGGGAATAAAAGAAAAGTTCGAACGCTTGGACGTTTTGGTGAACAACGCCGGAATAACAAAAGACCGCACCTTGGCGAAAATGACAGCGGAAGAATGGCAGAAGGTGATCGATATCGATCTGACCAGCGTTTTCAATTGTTCCAAACTGGCATTGCCGCTCCTCGTTCCGAATCAAGGGAACATCGTCAGCCTTTCGTCCGTGGTCGGAATTGAAGGAAATTTCGGACAAGCCAATTACAGCGCCGCCAAAGCGGGGATCATCGGGTTTACCAAATCGCTGGCGAAAGAAGTGGGAAGATTCAACGTGCGCGTTAACGCCGTAGCCCCCGGGTTCATTGAAACGAGAATGGCGGAGGCCATACCGGAAGACTTTAAGATCATGATCAAAAAGCTTACTTCTCTGGGCAGGTTCGGAAAACCGGAAGAAGCGGCCGCTGCGATAGTTTTTCTGGCTTCGGATGATGCCAGCTTTATCACCGGTGTTGTTTTAAATATAGACGGAGGGCTGGCAATATAAGCGAAAAACTAAAAGCGTAAAGCGTAAAGTAAAAGCGAAAAGCTAAAAACAACGGACGAATATTTTAAACTTTACGCTGTTATTTTGCACTTTACGCTTTACATTTTTTTAAAGATCAAAATAATAAAAAATAATTTTCATCAGCCTCGCAAGCTTTGGGAACAAAAAAATAATGTTGGCAATAAACCAAAAACAGGTCAAAAAGCTCATCCCGTTAAGCAATATCAAAATTGTGGTCAAAGCGGTAGAGAACGCTTTCGGCGATTACGGCCGAGAGCTTGTCCAAATGCCGTGCAAACAATATCTTTATTTTACGGAGAACGACGGAGACTTGAGGGTTATGCCTTCTTACTCTTCCGTGCTGAAAATGTCCGGCACCAAGATCGTCAACGTCCACCCCAGCAATCCTAAAAAAGGCTTGGCAACGGTCATGGCCAGCATTATTTTGAACGATCCGAAGAACGGCATGCCGGTGGCAATGATGGACGGAAGCTATATCACCGCCATGAGAACCGGAGCCGCCGGAGCGGTTGCCGCCAAATATCTGGCCCGCGAAGACGCCGAAACTCTCGGAGTGGTAGGAGCAGGAGTCCAAGCTATCTACCAGATCGCCGCCACCTCCAAAGTCCGCAAATTAAAAGATATTGCCGCTTATGATCCAAATCCGAAAGCTGTCGATAACCTTATTAAGATCCTGGCCAAAGAGGGAATAAAGGTCCGCGCCGCGGCCAGCATCGAAGAAGCCTGCGGAATGGACATCGTCACCACCACCACTCCCGTGCGCAAACCGATCATCAAAAAAGAATGGATCAAACCGGGAGCTCACATCAACGCCATTGGAGCTGATGCCGAAGGCAAAGAAGAAATAGAAGCCGAAGCTTTGAAAGGAATGAAATTGGTGATCGACGACTGGGCACAGGCCAGCCACTCGGGAGAGATAAATGTTCCTCTCAAGCAAGGGGCCATAACCAAAGAAGACATCTGGGGCGGTCTGGGAGATATCATTGCCGGAAAGAAAAAAGGCAGAACCAGCGCCCAAGAAATAACCCTGTTCGATTCGACCGGTCTCGGACTCCAAGATCTGTACACCGCCGTCGAAGTATTGAAATTGGCGAAGAAGGAAGGCGTGGGGAGAGAGATAGAACTGATCTAAGAGAACCGAATATCGAGGGTCGAGAGTCGAAGGTCGTTACGACCCTCGACAATCGACCCTCGACGATCAATCATTATGCTGTATTCCAAAGACCAAGTTAAAAATATCATTCCTTACGACGATCCTTTTTTATGGGTTGACGAGATCGAAAAGATCGAAGGAGATATCATAATCGGTTATAAACAAACCACCCCCCAAGACCCTTATTTCAAGGGCCATTTTGTGGATTTTCCGATAATGCCCGGCGTGTTGATAGTCGAAGGCATGGCTCAGACCGGAACTCTTTTGCTGCGCGAAAAACTGGGACAAGACAACAAGAAAAAACACATCCTGGCCTACCAGGTAAGGAGCTCCATGTTCTACTCTCCGGTGCTGCCGGGAGACAAGATCAGGTACAAAGTCCGCCTTCTGGGAGTTTATAACTCTAAGATCGCCAACTTCGTAGGCGAAGCTTACGTCAACGAAACTCTTAAATGCGAATTGAGATTCTCCGCGGTCATCCTCGATAAAAAAGAGATGCGGGAAAAATTCTTGGCGGACAGGGAAAAACAAGCGAACCCGAAAAATATCGAAAAAGAAAAAATATACAAGATCCCGGAGTTTAGAATGGGCAATATCACAGCCAGGATTCCCATCATTCAGGGAGGAATGGCTGTCCGGGTATCCCTTCATAAATTGGCGGGGAACGTTGCCAAAGAAGGAGGCATAGGCATCATCGCCGTTTCCGGTATGAAAGATCCCCAGGAAGTAAAAGACGAGATCAGGAAAGCCCGGGCTATCGCCGGAAAGAACGGGGCCATCGGGATCAATATAATGGGCGTCGTCGGACCGTTCAAACAGCTGGTAACGGCTGCCGTCGAAGAAAAAGTTGACCTGATCATTCAGGGAGCGGGGTTCCGCACTGATATTTTCGAGATGACCAAGGAACATTGCATTCCCGTCTTCGCCATGGCCTCCTCGGCCAAAGTGGCCAAGAGAGCCCAGGAAGCCGGAGCTTCGGCCATTGTAGTGGAGGGCTCGGACGCGGGCGGCCACTTGGGCTTTCCTCCGGGACATCCTTTTCGCAAAACTATCGACATTATCAAAGAAGTTGTCAAAGAAGTGAGCATACCGGTCATCGCCGCCGGGGGGATATACAGCGGCAAAGATATAGTGGAAATGCTGAGAGCCGGGGCCAAGGGAGTGCAGATGGCAACCCGCTTCGTCTCAACCGAAGAATGCGACGCCGATATCAAGTTCAAAGAAGCCCACATCAACGCCAAAAAAGAAGATATCGTGATAATCCACTCGCCGGTAGGGCTGCCGGGGAGGGCGGTGAAAACTCCTTTTGTTGAAAAATTAATGGAAGGAAAAGCTCCCAAGCCGGATCCGCTCGAATGCCAGGGATGCATCGGACCGGTATGCGATAAAAGTTACTGCATCCTGAAGGCATTGGAAAACGCACGTCTTGGAGATTTGGAGAACGGATTGGTCTTTGCCGGCTCCAATGTTTGGAGAGTGGACAAAATGATGACCGTTAAGGACCTCATGAAAGAGCTGGTCGATGAAGCGAATGAGATACTGGCCAAAGAACCGCTGACCGCCTAAAACGCAAAACGAAAAATATTAAAACACAAATATGTTCCAGGACAATAAACTTACAAAACTTCTCGGCATAAAATATCCCATCATCCAAGGAGGCATGGCAGGCATCTCCGAATCCGGCTTGGTTTCGGCCGTTTCCAATGCCGGAGGATTGGGCACCATCGGAGCGGGGCTTATGCCCGCCGCCTGGGTCGAACAGGAGATCAAAAAAACCAGGCAAATGACAGACAAGCCTTTCGCGGTCAATCTGTTCATGCAAAATCCGAATGTCGAAGATATAATAAAAGCCATTATTTCCAATAAAACGCCTATCGTTTTCATCGGAGGAGGGAACCCTTCGCCCGTTATGCCATATTTGAAAAGAGCGGGAATAAAAACGATCCCTGTCGTTCCTTCGCCGCGGCTGGCCAAGAAAATGGAAGATAACGGGGCGGATGCCGTGGTTGTCGAGGGCATAGAATCAGGCGGCCATGTGGGACCGAACACCACTTTTTGCCTTGTCCCTCAAACCAAAAAATTGATCCAAAATATACCTTTGATCGCCGCCGGGGGAATATACGACGGACACACTTCAGCGGTCGCTATGCTGGCCGGAGCCGATGGAGTGCAATTGGGGACCAGATTCCTGGCCGCGCCGGAATGCATTGTCTCTGAAAGCTATAAGCAAAAAATAATCGAAGCTTCCGCCGACGATATAGAAGTGGTGCTGGCTTTTACCGGGCACCCCTTGAGGATCATCAAAAACAAATGGTCCGAAGATATGAAAAAACTGGAAGCCAAAAATATTTTCCCCGAAGAATTGCGGGCGGAAAAGATAGCCGGATCTTTGGGCGGAGTGAATGTCGATAATATCCCTTTGCTGGCCGGACTGTCGGCCGCCGGCATCAAAGAAATAAGAACCTGCAAAGATATAGTTGAAGAGATAGCAAGTTATCTGGAAAAACATGAACAGAACATTTTCGCTTCTTTGTAAAATATTCGCCAAGCCGCTCATCGATGCGGCGATCATCAAAAAGATCAGCGGGAAAAAAAATATTCCGGCCGGTAATTTTATCCTGGCCGCGAACCATCAAAGCAATCTTGACCACGTCGTGCTCGGATGCGTTTGCTTTCCCAGGAGCTTTAAATTCATCGGACAGATAGACGGCCATAAAGGCCTCAACAATTTTTTGGTAAAATTATTTTACTCCCTGACCGGCGTTATAATTCTGGACAGGCAGAACGACGACTCAAAAAGAATTGTGCTGGAACAAGCCGCTGAATTCGCGAGAAAAGGAGACATCATCGGCCTTTATCCGGAAGGAACGCGCAGCCGGACCGGGCGCATAGGAAAAGCTAAAACCGGCGTGGCAAAGATATTTCTGGACACCGGCCTGCCGATCGTACCGATCGCCGTTAAAGGAACATTCGATCTGATGCCCCCTCACGGCAAGCTGAAGATCAAAAAGCTGGTGGAAATAATTATAGGCCAGCCTCTTTATTTCAAAAAAGAGTTCAGGCTGGCCAAAGGACTTTCTTTCGAAGATGAAAAATATAAAGACCTCTGCCAGAAGATCACCGATAAAGTAATGAACGAAATATCCAATTTAGCAAATGACAAACCCGGCAAAAATTAAAAAGATATTGATAGCCAACAGGGGAGAGATAGCTTTAAGGATCATCAGAACCTGCAAAGAAATGGATATCAAAACCGCGGCTCTCTGCCCGATGCCCGGCCAGGAGAGATTTTTTCTGGAAACAAGCCTGGCCGACGAATGCCGCTTTTTGAACGAAGAGGGATCCTCGGGCTATTTGAACATTAAAAAGATCATCGGCATTGCCAAAGAGGCAAAAGCCGACGCCATTCATCCCGGGTACGGATTCCTGTCCGAGAACTGGAAATTCGCCCAAGCCTGCGAAGAGAACGGGATAAAATTCATCGGGCCGGATCCCGAAACCTTAAAAATTTTTGAAGACAAGGTCGAAGCCAAAAAAGCGGCCATAAAAGCCGGTTTGCCCACGCTCCCGGCCAGCGACAGCACCATAAAAACAAAAGAGGAACTCTTAAAATGGGTGGAGAAGATAGGATCTCCGTTCGTGCTCAAAGCCCAAAGGGGAGGAGGAGGCATCGGCATCAGGGTCGTCAACGGCCATATCGATTTTGAAGGGATATACTCTTTGTCTTTGGACATCCAAAGGCAAATGTCCGTTTCGTTCGCGGACGCGGACTTTTTTCTCGAAAGATATCTGTCCGAAGCGCGGCACATAGAATTCCAAATATTAGGAGACGGAAAGAACGTAGTGCATTTGGGAGAGAGGGAGTGCACCATTCAAAGAAGATTTCAAAAACTTTTGGAAGAAGCTCCTTCTCCGTTCCTGGATGAAAAATTGCGCAGCGAGATGGGAGAACTTTCGGTCAGACTGGGCAAACAGCTGAAATACCAAGGAGCGGCCACGGTGGAATTTTTGATAGACAAAGACAAGAATTACTATTTTATGGAAGTAAATCCGCGCATTCAGGTGGAACATCCTGTCACCGAGGCTATCACCGGTATCGACATAGTGGCTCAACAAATAAAAATAGCTCAAGGAGAAGAACTGTCTTTTAAGCAAGAGGACGTTGTTCTCAAGGGCTGGGCCATAGAGACCAGGATCAACGCCGAAGACCCGCAAAAAAATTTCCAACCGGGGCCGGGAACCGTCCAGAGGTATCTTCCCCCTGGAGGACAAGGAATTTTCATGCATACATATCTGCAGGCCGGACAAAAGATCTACCCTCACTTCGATTCGATGATCGCCAAACTCATATCTTTCGGCAATAACCGGGGGGAAGCGATCTCGAAGCTGAAAAGAGCTTTGGACGAACTGGTGATAGAAGGGATCCCGACAACCATGCCATTTTTTAAAATTGTCGTCAGGGACAAGGGCTTTTTAGAAGGAAATTTCTTCACTAATTTCATCGAACGCAAAGAGATACTGGAAAAACTTTCCAAAGAGCAGGCCCAGAAGGTCTGCCGGATATCGGAGCTGGACGAAAAAAGCGTAGCGATCATCGCTTTCAAAATTTATAAACAGCTGAAAAAAGAGATGAAAACCGGCGGGAAAAGACCGATCTCCAATTGGACCATGGCCCAGCGCCTGAAGATGATGGGGGAATAACTCCGAGCTATCCAAAATTTCTTATGAAAATAAAGATAAAAGATAAAATTTACGATATCAAGATCTCCGAGATGGGGAAGGGAACCGTGAAAGTGAAGGTCAACGGCCGCGGTTTTATATTTAGAGATAAAAACCAAAAAGAAGCGGGCGGCTGCGAGGACAGCGATGCCTCCCGATCGTCCGGAAAGTCCTTGAAAGAGGTACGCGCTCCGATAACGGGAACCGTAGCCAAGATATTCATAAAAGAAGGCGAAGACGTGAAGATCGGGCAAAAAGTATTAAGCCTTTCGGCCATGAAAATGGAAAACGAGATCGTTTCCGAATTTGACGGAAAAACGGCATCGATCAAAGTAAAGGCCGGCCAAATGGTAAAAACCGACGAGCTGCTTATTTCTTTTGAATGATATTCGAAAGTCGAAAGTAGATGGTCGAAGATCGTTACGATCTTCGACCCTCGATCCTCGACATTCGACATCGCATGTCTATCAAATCTTTCCCCGAACTGGGATCAACAAATATCAAGGCCAAAGAACTTGCGGCAAAAGGCGCCAAGCCTTGGACCGTTGTTTTGGCCGGCAGCCAGACCAACGGATACGGCAAAGACAAACGCGGCTGGTTTTCCCCGAAAGGCGGGCTTTATTTTTCAATAATATTGCCCGAAACCAATATAGGAGACCTGCAAACATTGACCATCTTGGCCGCTTTCGTGGTGGCTAAAACCATTATGGAAGAATTCGGGCAACAAACATTTATAAAACTGCCCAATGATGTTTGGATGAACAATAAAAAAGTTGCCGGCATACTGACGGAAAATATCATCGCCGGAAAAAAGATAAAATATTCGGTCATGGGGATCGGGCTCGATACCAACATAGAAAAGTTCCCTAAAGAATTGGAAGATATCGCCACATCGCTTAAAATAGAATTGAAGAAAGAAGTGAGCGACAAAGAGCTCTTGGAAAAAATGATCAAGGGCATCAAAAAACAGCTATCGGTAATAAGCCAAT
>JBAZHV010000011.1:0-15309 GCA_041652155.1 Minisyncoccota bacterium | reverse complement strand
TATGTCTCTTGAAGAAAAGATCAAAAAACTGAATGCTCGAACGGCTGCTCTCGACAGCGCGGAGATGGCGGCCAAACAGCACGAAAAAGGCAAGCTCACCGCGCGGGAAAGGATTATTGCTCTTCTGGACAAAGACAGCTTTATTGAGATCAATTCATTCGCGGAATCGTGCTCTGGCGATTTTGGAATGGACCAAAAAAAATTCCCGGGAGATGCGGTCATCTCCGGATTCGGCAAAATAAACGACCGGCAAGTCTGCATCTACAGCCAGGATTTTTCAAAGATCGGAGGATCGCTCGGAGAGATGCACGGACAAAAGATAATCGACACGATCCAAACGGCCAGGAAAACCGGCTGTCCGGTAATAGGGCTTATCGACAGCGGCGGAGCCCGCATCCAGGAGGGGATAGCCAGCCTTGACGGCTACGCCGGGATATTCAGGGAGATGGTCAAAGCGTCAGGGATAGTGCCCCAAATTTCCGTTATACTCGGTCCGTCGGCCGGAGGAGCGTCTTACGCCCCCGGTCTTTCGGACTTTGTTTTTATGGTCGAAGGGATCTCTCAAATGTATATTACCGGGCCCGAAGTGATCAAATCCGTGACCGGAGAACAAATATCTTTCGACGGCCTGGGAGGGGCTTCGATCCACGCCCTCCAGAGCGGCTGCGCCCACTTCATTTTCAAAAACGAAAAAACCTGCCTTGAGAATGTAAAAAAACTTCTGGATTACTTGCCTCAAAACAATATGGAAAACTCTCCGGCACAAGACGAATTCGCCGCAGCCGGAGGCCCTTGCACCCGCCTCCTGGAAATAGTGCCCCAAGAAGAGAACAAAGGCTACGATATGAAGGAAGTGATAAAAGAAATCTTCGACCAAGGATCTTTTCTGGAAGTCCAGGCCGGTTACGCCCCCAACTCGATCACCGGATTGGCTCGCCTGGGAGGACAAGTGGCGGGTGTCGTTGCCAACCAAACAAAAACAATGGCCGGCACTTTGGACGTGAATTCTTCCGATAAAATAGCCAGATTTGTCAGGCTTTGCGATGCTTTTAATATTCCCATCATCAATCTTATCGACACTCCCGGATACCTTCCCGGCGCAGACCAGGAGCACAAAGGGATCATCCGCCACGGGGCCAAAGTCTTATACGCCTATGCCGAGGCCAGCGTCCCAAAGATCAGTCTTATTTTGAGGAAAGCTTTTGGCGGGGCCTATATCGCTTTGGCTTCGCGCGAACTTGGCTACGACAAAGTGATAGCTTGGCCATCGGCCCAGATAGGAGTGATGGGGCCGCAGCAAGCGGTAAAAATAATTTTCAGAAAAGACCTGGCCAAAAGCAAAGATCCCGGCCTCTTGGAAAAAGAAAAGATCGCCCAACTGGCCGAGACGTTCCTAAGCCCATGGCAAGCGGCCAAACTGGGAAAATTGGATATGATAATCGATCCTAAGGAAACTCGTTCCATCCTTTTGAAATTGCTGGGATCATTATTGAACAAAAGGGAGGCGCGATCCCCTAGAAAGCACGGCAACATTCCGCTATAATCAATATCAAATGAGCAAAGCAACTCTTATCGTCGGCCAAAGCGCGTCCCCGCCTCAAGAGATCATCAAAAAATATTTTATGACGATGATCCCTTTTACAGTTGATTGGGCGGAAGATAAAAAAATAAACCAAAAAAATATCATCCGGGAAATAGGCAGCGAGCAGCTGGCCAGCGCCAGCGATGAAGATCTGCCAAAAACTTCTCATCCCGCGCCGTGGCTGTATAAAAAATTCTTCGAAGAGAAATTACAGAATAACGATTCCGTGCTTTACGTGGCTATCAGCTCCAAGCTTTCCGGAGCAATGGAGGCCGCTCAAACGGGGAGAGGGATGATGGACGAAGGACAACGATCAAAAATATTCATTCTCGATTCCGAAAGCGCCAGCGCCGGAGAAGGGCTGATCGCCATTAAAGCCGCCGAGATGATGCGGGAGGGAAAAGAGGTCCAAGAAATAATGAATTTTTTAACAAATTTCCGTTCCAGCGTCCGCGTAATGGGCAGCGTAAAAGATCTGAAATGGCTGAAAGCGGGAGGAAGGATTGGCAATGTATCCGCTACGATATTGGAACAAGTTTCCAACTTGGGGATCAGGCCGATCTTGGGAGTGAAAGACGGCCGGCTGACAACGGTTGAATTCGATGTCTCGGGCAAAGATTATATAAAATCTTTGGCTCAAACAATAAAAAATAGCTTGAAAGAAAAAAGAGCAAGGCTGGCCATTTCGCACGCCGACAATAAAGAGGCGGCCCAACAGCTGGCGACGCTGCTTGCGGAAAAACTCAACGATCCGGAAATATCTTTCATGAGCTTAATGGATAACATTATCAGTATTCATCTCGGACCGGGCGCTTTGGTTTGCGCTTGGCACGAACTATAAATATGATCTTTCAATACCTGCTCGTCATCTTATCGTCTTATCTCCTCGGATCCATACCCACAGCTTTTTTACTTGTTTCTTCTCTGCTGAAAAAAGACGTCAGAGAAAGCGGAACAAAGAACACCGGGGCATTGAACACTTTTCGAATATTTAAGAAAGAGAAAGGGAAGGGATGGGGGATTGCGGCCTTCCTGGGAGTGTTCTTCTTCGACGGCCTAAAAGCGGTAGCGGCCTGTCTTATAGCCATTAACCTCCTGCCGGATTATGTCCTGGCTTTGACACTGGCTTCGTTTTTCGCAGTCCTTGGACATAATTACTCTTTATTCTTAAAATTCCGCGGGGGCAGGGGAGCCGCATCGCTGGGAGGAATATTCTTGTTCTTCGACTGGAGGGTCTTGGCCATAACCCTTTCCAGCATTCTGCTTTTTATATTCCTGTTCGAGCTTGTCGAAAAAAAGAAGGTCAATTTCGGCAAAGCGATCACGACCCAGGTTCTAGGCCGGTTGTTCGGAGAGGCTTTTGCTTTGCTTCCTGTATATTATCTTCACACTCCATTGTTCCTGCCAGCCCTTTTCGCCATCCCTTTGATCATAATCAGGCACAAAAAAAGGCTGGAAGAGCAGATCAAATCTTGGCCCAAAACCACGTAGGGTTCGGGGCCAGCCCGGCACCCCACGTGGTGCCGGGCCCAATTTACTTTCTGGGATTTTTCTGCTAAAATCCACACTAGAAACTTCAGCCCTCGTAGTGTAATCGGATAACATATCTGTCTTCGGAACAGAGGACTGCAGGTTCGAGTCCTGCCGAGGGCACAGAACCACGTGGGGTTCCGGGCAAGCCCAACGACGCGTTCCGGGGTCATCCAATAGCTAAAAGACAATGACAAGCTTGACTAAAATCAAAAAAAATTTCATTATCTTTGTAGGAGTTCTGTCTCTGTTTTTATTTTTAGGGACTAACGCCTTAGCGGCTAGAACCGGCTGTCCCACCGAAGGGTTCGTACCTTGCGGGACGAAAGATTGCGCTTGCAAGCTGTGTGATCTTTTTGATATGATCCATCGGATAGTCCAGTTCATAATGATAGACATAGCGCCAGCGATAGCCGTGTTGCTGATGGCTGTCGCAGGGTTCTATTACATCATATCTCCCCAAAATCCAGGGAACGTGGCTAAGGCCCAGACAATTTTCAAAAATGTTACCATCGGGCTTATCATGGTCTACGGATCTTATCTGGCGGTCAATTTTCTCCTTGGATCATTCGGCATCGCCGAATGGACGGGGCTGGGCGGCTGGTACAAGATCACCTGCAATTAAAAACCAATTACGCCTCCATAGCTCAATTGGTAGAGCACTTGCCTCTTAAGCAATTGGTTACAGGTTCGAGTCCTGTTGGGGGCACAAACGAGGAATTAGCTTGTAGCTTCTTAGCTTGTAGGAGCCGGTAAGCGAACCCGACGTTATCGAACAAATATTAGATAGTTCATACCTTCGCAGTGAAAATTATTTAATAATTTGGATTAATTAATCAGTTAACAACATTAATATTAACGAAATATGTTCAAACCAGAAGATAAATTAAAAGTCATTGACGCATTCAAGGTTCACGAAAAAGACACAGGCTCTGTCGACGTGCAGATCGCTTTGCTGACGGAAGAGATAAAAAGATTGCTGGAGCACTTTAAAACTCATAAGAAAGACCTCCACTCCAAACGCGGATTATTAAAAATGGTGGCCAAGAGAAGAAAACTCTTAAAAGTTTTAGCTAAGGAAGATGAAAAAAGGCACGCTTCTTTGGTCAAAAAACTAGGCCTCTAAACTAATGCCCAAAGCAAGCAGATCCAAAGAGCAAAGAGTGGCCGTATTGATAGATATTCAAAATATGTATTATTCGGCCCGAAATCTGTATCAGGCTAAAGTTAACTTTGCAGAACTGCTCAAAACAGCGGTAAACGGCCGGAAACTTATCCGGGCTATTGCTTATGTGGTCAGAAGCGAGAACCAAGAATCAGAAGCTTTTTTTAAAGCGTTATCTCATATAGGAATAGAATTAAAAATGAAAGATCTGCAGATCTTTCCCGGAGGGCTTAAAAAGGGCGACTGGGACGTCGGCATCGCGATGGACGCAGTAAGGTTAAGCTCTTCGGTTGACAGCATTGTTCTGGTTTCCGGCGACGGAGACTTTTTGCCGTTGATAGACTATATCAAAAATGCCACGCCGACCCGCGTAGAGATAATGGGATTCGGACGGACCACTTCCGGCAAAGTAAAAGAAGTTGCCGATTATTATTTCGATCTCGAAGAAAACCAGCAAAAATATTTAATACCTTAAACTTATGCAAGAAAAAATTTTTAAACTAGAAGTCGGCTCGAAAACGTTGGAAGTCAGCACTAAAAAACTGGCCGAACAGGCCAACGGTTCGGTGCTGGTCAAATACGGAGACACTACCGTTCTGGCGACTTGCGTCATGTCCGAAAAACCTTTGGAGGGATTGAATTTTTTCCCTTTGACCGTTGAATATTCCGAAAGATATTACGCCGCCGGAAAAATATTGGGGTCAAGGTTCCTCCGCAGAGAGGGGAGACCCACCGACGAAGCTATTTTGGTATCAAGGATCATCGACCGCACATTAAGGCCTCTTTTTCCAAAAGGCCTTAACCGCGAAGTTCAGATAGTCATTACCTGCCTTTCCTGGGACGGAGAGAACGATCCCGCCACCATAGGGATGATCGCCGCTTCAACAGCGCTTACGATCTCGGACATTCCCTGGAACGGACCTATCGCGGCTGTCAGGCTCGTCAAAAAAGACCAGATCAAAATATTCCCGACCTATCAAGAGAGAGAGGAAAGTCTTTACGACATAGTCGTAGCCGGTACGGAAGCCAAGGAAGAAATAGTAATGAATATGCTAGAAGGACAGGCTAAAGAAGTTAAAGAACAAGAAATAATGGAAGCGATCGATTTTTCCAGAACGTCCCTAAAAAGCATCATCGAATTTCAAAATAATATCCAAAAAGAGATTGGAAAGAAAAAAGCCGCTCTGGCCGAAGGCCCGTCCGATCCGGAGCTGGAACAAAAAGTGAGATCTTTCTTAAGCGGAAAGATCGAGCAGATCTTTGCCGAATCGATAGCCAAAGGCCAATCTGAAGCAGGCGAGAATACAGACGAACAGACTCTTACTCTATCGGGCTTGAAGGATGAATTGAAAAAATTGCTGGAAGGGGAGACCCCGCAAAAAATAAAATACGCGACCGATCTGTATGAAGAAGAAACAGAAAGGATCTTCTGTGAAAATATTTTAAAATACGAAAAAAGGCCCGATGGCAGAAAGCTTGACCAAGTGAGAGAGCTGGCTTGCGAAGTCGGCCTGTTGCCGCGCACTCATGGATGCGGATTGTTCTCGCGCGGCCAGACCAGAGCTTTGTCCGTAGTGACATTGGGAGCTCCCGGAGACCAAAAATTATTGGACGGAATGGAGGTCAGAGGAAAGAAAAGGTTCATGCACCATTATAATTTTCCGCCATACAGCACCGGGGAAGTGAAACCCATGCGCGGAACAGGCCGCAGAGAGGTCGGCCACGGAATGCTTGGCGAGAAAGCCTTGTCCGTTGTTCTTCCCGAAGTAAAAGAATTTCCTTACACCATCAGGATCGTTTCAGAGGTTCTTTCCTCGAACGGATCATCTTCTATGGCTTCGACTTGCGCCGCTTGCTTGGCATTAATGGACGCGGGAGTGCCGATCAAGAATCCGGTGGCCGGAATAGCCATGGGATTGATCACCGACGGAACGAACCATAAAATTCTAACCGATATCCAAGGGCCGGAAGACCACTACGGACATATGGACTTTAAGATCGCCGGCACAAGGAACGGCGTGAACGCAATCCAAATGGACGTAAAGACCGACGGAGTGACCAGCCAGATGCTTTCAGAGGCGCTAAACGGGGCCAAAAAAGCAAGAGAAGGAATCTTGGATAAAATGCAATCCGTCATAGCCGCTCCAAGAGCCGAGCTTTCTCCTTATGCTCCAAGAATAATAGTTTTTGTTATCAAACCGGACAAGATCAGGGAAGTGATCGGCCCCGGCGGGAAAATTATCAACGAGATCATCGACCAATGCGGAGTGTCTATCGACATTGAGGATACCGGCGAAGTGTTCATCACCGGAGAGTCCGATGAAGCGGCCCAAAAAGCTTTGGCCTGGATCAAAAACATCACGCACGAAGTTCAAGCAGGGGAGTTTTTTGAAGGCACGGTAAAAAGAATTTTGGACTTCGGCGCTTTTGTGGAAATACTTCCAAAACAGGACGGCATGGTCCACATCTCGCAACTCGCCGATCATCGCGTGGAAAAAGTTACCGATGTCGTGAACATAGGGGATGTCGTCAAAGTTAAAGTTATCTCTATTGACCAACAGGGCAGAATCAATTTATCATTGAAAGAAGGAAAGAAATAAAAATCCTGCAAACGACGATGCGATCTGTTCCCGCCTCTGGCGAATGGCGGATCGCAAAAAATTAATTCTAAACTATCTTAGCACCTTCTATGTCCGAAGAAATCAAAGATCTTTTTCAGCGAGAAAATATAAAAACGATGAAAAAAGATTTGCGAAGGTTTGCCGAATCAGAAGCTCAAACAAAAAAAGAGAGTGTTTTGAACGTAAAAAAAGAAGGGGCCATAGCCCGTCCCGTTTCCGCTCCTCATATCGACAAGGAACCGGCGGTTGTTGCGCGGCCCGCCCCCTCTCCATCCGCCAACCCTCCTACGGCTCCCAAGCCGGCGAATGTTGTAGCCGCCCGGCTGGAGGAAGAAGAGGAAACTCGGCAATTATCGGACAAATTTGCAAAGATCGGAGAAGACCAAGAAGAAAAAGAGCTGGCTCGAAAGGCCCAAGAGAAAATTCTAGCGGAACAAAATAAAGAAAAAAAAGAGAGCAACGCGCCTGAAAAGGGGCAAAGGGAAAAAACACCGGTTGCCGCCGCGGCGGCTCCTAAACCAACCGCGAAAACGCCTGCTCCGGCAATCTTGCCTGTTTGCCGTCCGACGCCTCCCTTGCCTCCGAGAAGAACGGTTGCCGACCTGTCTTCCTTGACGGACGCGCCAAAACCGGAGGAAAATAAAAGTATCGGAGCCGACATTCCTCGGCCTTCCCGGTCTGGCGGCAACGACAAATACAAAGAGAAGATTGACGAAAAAACAGAAAAAAAGCCGGCCTTCGGAAAATTTTTACATGCCATCAAACTTCAACCCGGACCCCAAGCCCGAACGAACGTTCAACAACCCCAGCCAGCTCCTTTGCCAAAACCGCCTTTCGCTCAGCCGGAGCGCAAACCGGAAACGCCAGCCGCCAAATTTTCTCAACCGCAACCGGTCAAGATCAACCTGAAAGAAGAAGCTCCTTCGATAAATATTCCCGCAAAACCGGCTGTTCAGAGCGGACGGCCAAACCCTGTCGGGCCTCAACCGATACCGGCGATAGCCAATACGGATCCGGCCCCTTCCGCCGCAACGCCCAAAAATGATCCTATGGAAATGGCCAAAGATTTGGAAGAACGAAGCTTGGCGATAGAAAAAGAGCTGGCTCGCATATCTCAAGAAAAAACGCCGGTCAATTCGCGATATGAAGAAATATCAAAAGAAATAAAAAAAATGACCGGCACTCAGCTCCAAGAGATAACTGCTAAAGAGGGTGAGATCAGCAAAAAAGTTTTACAGCTCGAAGAAAAACAAAAATCGGCAGTTTCCCCGGAAGAAAAAAGGGGCATCGAAACTTCCAGGCATGAAGCTGAAGCCCAGCTCGAAGAAATTGAGAGCCAAAGATATGCCGCGGAAGACAATATAAAAACGCTTGATATCCAGCTCAACGAATGCAAAGCCATCCAAAACCGCTTGGGAGAAGCCGAAAAAAAATTGCTGGCGGAAAAAGAATCTCTCTCCGGTAAAAAAGAGATGATAGACCTTTCCAAAAAGAATGGAGAGCTAAAAACGGAGCACGACAGCTTAAATGAAAAATTAAGCTCTTTGAGAGGGAGCCTATCCTCTATCTTAAAAGAAAAAGACGACTTGGAGGGGAAACTGGGCCCGATAGCGCAGAGAGAGAAAGACCTTGAACCGAAGATCCAAGCGATAGAATCGCAAGAATCATGGACAAAAGACCAGATGGAACTAAGGGAAGTGGAAGCCCAGAGAAAAATTTTAGCCCAGCAGAGAAGGGAAACGGAAAAAGAAAGGTGGGATATCGAAGACAAGAAAAAAGAATTAACCCTGAAAGAAGGGGAGATCAAAACAGAGTACCAGAAGAATTCAAAAAGACTGGAAGAGGTCAAAAAAGATATTAAATCAGTTAACGACCGCTTGAGCCGAATCAATGGCTAAACAAAATATTCTCACCAAGATACTAATCAGATTTTTAATTTTAATAATCTTAGGAGCAATAGCAGCTGCGGTGATATTTTTATTAGCAAATAAACCGAGCTGACCGCTCCGCAACCCAAAATGGAAAAAGAATTCTTAGAAAAAATAAAGGCAGATCTCAAAGAGAAAAAAGAATCTTTGGAAAAAGAGCTCCATGGTTTTGCCAATGAAAATCCCGATAATAAAAAGGATTGGCAAACCAGATACCCGCAATTCGAAGGCAGCGGGCTGGAAGATGAAGCCGACGAAGTGGAAGAGTACCAAAGCTTGCTTTCCATTGAACATACATTGGAAAACAAGCTTAAAGATATCGGCTTGGCCTTGGAAAACATCGAGAACGGAAAGTTCGGCATTTGCGAAAAATGCGGAGGCGAGATATCCCAGGCAAGATTGGAAGTCTGTCCGGAAGCCCGCCATTGCTCAAAGTGTATACAGTGATTCAATATTCGAGTGTCGGAGGTCGAATGTCTTAACGATATTCGAACCTCGACATTCGAGTGCGCAACAGCGAATGTCTCTATTCGAGAACCGAGAATCGTAACGACGTTCGACTCTCAACATTCGACATTCGAATATCTATGCCTATCAAAATATTCTCGGCCGCTCTGGTCGGTTTAGACGCGCAAATCGTGGAAGTGGAAATAGACGCTTCTTACGGTTTGCGCTGTTTTAATATTGTAGGATTGCCGGACAAAACGATACAAGAATCTAAAGAGAGGATAGGCGCGGCCATCAAAAGCTCGGGCTTAAAAAGCCCTTTGACCCAGAGGATAAAACTCCTGGTCAGCCTCGCTCCGGCCGGATTGAAAAAAGAGGGCTCTATTTACGATCTTCCTATCGCTTTGGGCTATCTTTTGGCATCGGGCCAAGCCAAATTCGATCCAAAAAACAAAATGGTAGCGGGAGAGCTCTCTCTCGACGGAAAACTAAGAGCTATCAAAGGCTGTTTGGCTATCGCCTCCAAAGCCAAAACGGCCGGGTTCGAAGAGATCATCGTACCAAAAGCCAACGCCAAGGAAGCGGCTTTGGTATCTGGCATCAAAGTTGTCGGAGTTGATAGCTTGAAAGAGTCCCTGGCCTATCTGGAAGGCCGATACCAGCCCGATCCGATCGAAACTGACCAACATTTCAACTTGGAGGATAGCCAAGGCCAGATCGACCTAAGCTGGGTCCAGGGACAAGAGATGGCCAAAAGAGCGCTGGAAATAGCAGCAGCCGGCGGCCATAATCTGTTGATGGAAGGGCCTCCGGGAACAGGAAAGACCCTTCTGGCCAAAGCTTTGGTTTCTATACTGCCGCCGCTTTCTTTCGAAGAAGCGATCGAGGTGACTAAAATATACAGCGTGAGCGGCCTTCTTCCCGGCAATACGCCGATAATGGAAAACCGGCCTTTTCGTTCTCCCCATCATACTGCCTCAAGCGCGGCTCTGATCGGAGGCGGGAATCCTTTTCTGCCCGGAGAGATAAGCCTGGCGCATCGGGGAATTTTATTTTTGGACGAATTTCCTGAATTCCATCGGGACGTTCTGGAAAGCTTAAGACAGCCGCTTGAAGAGGGGAGCATCACCATCTTACGTGCCAATACCCGTATCAAACTGCCCGCCCGGTTCACGCTGATAGCCGCGGCCAATCCTTGCCCCTGCGGCAATTTCGGCAACCATCAAAAAGAATGTTCCTGCGCCCCAGGCCAGATAACCAAATACAGAAGAAAGCTCTCCGGCCCGATGATGGACAGGATCGATCTTTTTATAAACGTTCCCCAGATAAAATTCGAAAAGCTGGACAAGCATGAGGGGCCAAGCCAAGGAGAAACCATAAAAACCAAGGTCAGAGAAACTCGCGATATTCAAAAAGAAAGGTTCTTGAAAGAACCGAATACCATAACCAACAGCGAAATGGTCGTGCCTCAAATCAAAAAATACTGCCCAATTGACGACGGCTCTAAAGAAACTTTAAAAACAATGGTCGATTCCGGCAGGCTTTCCGTTCGCAGCTACCATAAAGTGCTGAAAGTATCCAGGACCATCGCGGACCTGGAGAGATCAACGGAAATTAAAAACTCCCACATAATGGAAGCTTTAATGTATCGCCAGAAAGATTAAATCCCTGCTATTTTTTAAGCGTTAATTTCGCGCCCACTCCGTAACCGATAAAAGGATTGGACGCGCCGCGAACCTCGAAATGCAAGTGGCATCCGGTGATCCCGATGACATGGCCTGTATTGCCGATATAACCTATCAATTGGCCTTGGGAAACGTCTTGGCCTGCCGCAACTAAAGATCTGGAGAGATGGGCGTACAAAGTAACCACATTGTTGGGATGAAGGATCCTTACATAGACTCCATAAGGCCAAGCATTCGTCGAAAGCTGTATCTTCCCGCCGGCGGCGGCGAAAACCGGAGTGCCGCACACGTTGGCAATATCAACGGCGTTATAAAGATGGGCTCCCTGCGAGATCGAACCGGTGGTGGGGATTATGAACAAAGAGCTCGCAAGATTGGCGGGGTTGCTCGGAAGAACGCTCGGTTTGATGACCGGCGCGGCGGCTGTTATCTTCCCGCCAGGAATGACCAGAATATCTCCCACCATCAGATCATTCCGCGGATCGATCTGGTTGAAGGAGATGATCTCGTCCTGTTTGGCGCTGTACGATTTGGCTATCTGCGACAAAGTTTCTTTCTCTTCTATTATATGCATCACTCCGGAGACGGGGAGGATGACCAATTTCTGGCCGGTTTTGATAGGCGAACCCTTTTTCAGCTCATTGGCCCAAAGGATGGTTTCCGCGCTTATTCCGAACTTGCCCGACAAAGAAGTTATGGTATCGCCGTCTTTTACCGTATATTGGATAATATCCTTTTCGCCATTCTCGCTGTCGCCGCTGTCCTCCTGGGATACTATCATCGCGGCCAAAGTTTGAGGCTTTACAAAAACAGGGGATGAAATGCTCTTTAAGCTGCCTCCAGCCAGCAGAATAACGTTCTGGGCCGGCTCAACGGCCGTCTGGACGCTTAGAAGCACGCCGGCGTGGCTGCTAGTCGTTTTTATCGATTTGACGCTGTTCTGGGCGCTATTTTGCGCTCCGGCCAATGAAAATGAAGCAAAAACGGCCAAGGTCCCCAAAAAGCAAAAAAGAAGGCTTTTTTTGTTTAGGCCGTCTTTTGTCCCTCTCAAGATCAGACTCTTTATTAAAAGTTGGAAATATTTAGAAATACGCTATATAATTTAATAATTAACGCCCCTTATGTCAAGCAATTTATCCACAATACAGCAAACCAAAGAGCTTTTGAAAAAATACGGCATCGAACCCCAAAAGAAGCTTGGGCAGAATTTTCTGGTAGATAAAAGCGCTGTCAAGAAATTGGTCGAAGCGGGAGGCTTCGAAAAAACCGACCTGGTCATAGAAATCGGTCCGGGCATCGGCGTCCTGACCAAAGAACTGGCCCTCTCCGCCGGCAAAATGATAGCCGTGGAAAAAGACCGCCAAATGGTCGGGATCCTTTCCGAAGAATTGGCAACCCTCGATATTAAAAACGTAGAAATAACCAACCGGGATATTCTGGCATTTTTGGAAAGCGGCCAGATGGACGGGTTGGAATATAAAGCGGCGGGGAACATCCCTTTCTATCTGACAAGCCATTTGATACGGATATTGCTCGAGTCGAAGAACCCGCCCAAAGATATGATTTTTATAATGCAAAAAGAAGTGGCCCAGCGCATAGCCGGCAATCCTCCCGATATGACCATGCTATCCGCTTCGGTCCAGTTCTACGCCCGGCCCAAAATAATGGGATATATAAAGAGGGGCGCATTCTGGCCGGTTCCGGCAGTGGACGCGGCGATCATAAAAATAACTCCCAAGCCTGTCGACGCTTCGATCGACCGGGACCTGTTTTTCAAAATTTTAAGGGGAGGGTTCTCCCAGCCGCGCAAACAACTTATCAACAACTTATCGAAATCTTTAAAAGCTGATAGAATAAAGATCAGCGATTGGCTTTTGGAAAACGACATCCAGCCCAGCCGGAGAGCGGAAACTCTTTCGATGGGGGAGTGGATAAAACTCGCGTCAAATCTCCCTCTAAAAAATATTATTTAGTGGTATAATCATATTCAATGACCTCAAAATATTTTTCTAAATTCATCAAAATCGTCGGCCGCATCGCAGCCGGCTTTTCTTTAAGTGTTTTAGTACTGGGCGCGCTGGCTCTCGCCGCATCTTCCAACTCCGTGATGGAACTCGGGTTTTTTCCGACTGCCAACGATATCGCCAACTCTATTTTGTCAACCGCCATGACAGCCGTATTAAGCGCGATATCCAGTCTTTTGGGATTTTGCGTGGGAGTTTTTTCCTGGGTGGCCAGCCCGGATTTTTTAAAAACCCGCCTGACCGACAATCCTTTTGTCAACAGCGCTCACCAAATAACCCTGAATCTTGCCTACATAATAGTCATCATCTCCGTTATGGTTATCGGCGTAAGCACGGCGCTGAAATTGGGATCCGCTTCGAACTACAAAAAATCTCTGCCCATTCTGATAATAGTGGCTCTCCTTCTTCCGTTCTCTTCTATTTTTTGCGGCCTGGTCATCGACGCTTCCAATATGGTCGCCAGTTTTTTCATAGGCTCGGGATTCTCCGGAGGAGAAGCATTGTCCAACCAATCTGAAACTTTTTCACGGATCATCCAAAACGATATAGCCGGGTCAAACTTTCTTAACAATGGAAGCGTTTGGGTAAAATTCATTTTCCTGATCATCTTCGATTTTATGCTGATCGTAGCCGTTCTGCTTTACTCTGTTCTGTTTTTGATGAGATATATAGCCTTGCTGATAGCGATCATTTTAGCTCCGCTGGCAATAGCCTTTAAGGCCTTGCCGCTGAAAAAAACGAGCGGACAGTTCGACAAATGGCTGGACCAATTGATCAATTGGTCTTTCGTGGGGGCGACCGCCTCGTTTTTCTTCTTCCTTGGAGAACAAATGATCTCCGTCATTTCCCAGGGCAATTTCATCGCTCCCGCCGACGGCAGCAAAATAGGAATAATGGCAGACCTTTTGCCATACACCGCAGCCATCTTTTTCATATACTACGGATTTTTCCAAGCCCTCGATTCCAGCGCAGCCGGGTCGGATATGGCCATAAGCTTCGCCAAGGGCCAGACAAAAAAATTCGGGAATGCCACAGGCAAAAGGATCGCTGCTGGAGGTAAAGCCATAGGCAAGGGCGCGACAGTAGGAGTTGCGGGAGCCGCAGGAAGGGGATTGCTTAAAAATAAATCCGTGGGGAATATGCTGGACAACCTCTCGAATAGAAAAGGTGAATCTTGGGGACAGGGCGAAGACAAAAAGACAGCGACAGGATGGTTCAAAAGAAGAGCTGCGGACGTTGTCCGCCCATACGATAGAGCTATTGGCGCCACGGCTGCAAAACTGGCCAGTAAGAGGGATGAAATAATCGATCAGCCTAAAAAACAGGTCGAAAAAATTAGCTCTCGCGATATAGGAAGGTCTGTAACCACAGGGAAAAAACTCAACGATGGCATAGTGCTCTCCGCCTTGTTGGAAGATAAGGACAAAAAGAAAAAAGAAAAGGCTAAAGACGAACTGAGAGCTATGACCGAACCGCAAGTAAAAGGGTTGGTAACTGCTCTGCTCAAAGAAGGAAAGACGGATGAAGCCGATACGGTGTACAGACACGTGATGGGCAAATTCTCCGCCGAAGCAGTCGGTTATACTGCTCCGAAAGACGAGAAAACTTTGTCCAAGTGGAAAGAAAAAGGTTATACCAGCCATACCGACAGAATAGTGAAGGAGATCGACACCGAAGACAAGATGAAACAGCTTTCAAAAGAATTTGTAAAATCTACAGAAGGAATGGCCTCCATGGTTAAAGACGGAACCGGCGAACAAATAAAATGGGCGGCAAAATCCATAGGCAAAGATCTTGTAAATGCATACTGCGAGGGAGCTGATAAATTAGGACCAGATTATTATGCAGAAAACAACCCCAGCGCATTAGTAGCCCGTGCGGGATCAGCCGCCAGAGAGCTAGGATTCAGCAATTGGGAAAAAGACGGGAAAGTCCTCACCGAAAAAGAGATTAAAGATATGAAAAAAACTGCCCAAGCTAAAAAACCGCGCGAGATGGAAGATGTTATGAAGGATCTGGACCAAGAGGCGGCCAAAATTAAAGAGAATAAAGAATCCCTCAACAATTTCTATCCCGCCAGAAGAGACAATCCGCCTCCAGGAGCGGCAACGGGCCCAAGGCGCAGCGATAAAAAACCTCCGGGGATATCAGGATTGTAAATCAAAAAAGGAAGCTAAACAGCTTCCTTTTTATTATCATCTTCTTTCGACTTTTGTTTCTGATCTTCCGATGCTCCAGAATCCTTGCCGTAAACGATATTACGCAAAGCTCCTTTGAGATCGATGCCCGGCAAAGAAATATTCTGCGCAACAAGGCTGGCAGGCAAG
>JBAZHV010000010.1:0-34464 GCA_041652155.1 Minisyncoccota bacterium | reverse complement strand
TTTTTTAAAAAAACAAAAATACCCAATCCTATCATGAATATCCCGCTGATCAAAGCCGCGTAAGTATTAACCGGTAGTAGCCAGCTCATAATAAATATTCGTTATTATTAACTTTTATTAATTATAAGGTATCCTCTATTTATTTTCCATCAACCTTATCTTGTCTTTCAGCTCCGCCATCTTCAGCTCCCTGCCAATGGTCAGCTTATAGAATTTTTCCAGTTCTTTGTTCCTTTCCGTTGCTTTTTCTCAAGCAGTTCGAGATGAAAGAATAATAAAGCCAAAAATCATTCATGCTTAATTTATTTTAGCAGATTATCCAAAACTGCGCTTATTCTATAAATATCCACACCTTCCCCCTTTCAACTAAAAACCCTGTTTTCGCAGGGTTTTTAGATATAAAATTAAGCTCCGTGTTTTATTTCGATCACGTCTCCGTCTTGGACGGTGTATTCTTTTCCCTCGGTCCGGATCAATCCTTTTTCTCTGGCTTTGGAAAACCCTCCAACGTCGATCAGATCTTTCCAATTGATCGCATCCGCCCTGATGAAAGTTCTTTCAAAATCGCTGTGGATGGCTCCGCCGGCTTGAGGCGCTTTCGAGCCTTTTTTTATGGTCCAGGCGCGGGTTTCGTCCGGTCCGGTCGTAAGAAAAGTTATCAACCCTAAAGTTTCGTAGCATTTTTTAATAAGGATATCCAGCTCCGTTTCCAAAGGCAGGCCGAGTTCTTTTCTTTCTTCGAAAGAAAACCCTGCGGCTTCGAATTCGGTCGCCATATCCACTATCAAAAACGGCCATTTATGATCTTTGAATTCTTCAATGATACTTGCCGGCACTTCTTCGTCTTTGCCATTGAGCAAATAGAGTCTTGGCTTCAGAGTCAAAAGCTGGTAGCTTTTCATCTCTTTCAGCTCCTCTTGGGAGAATTCTTGTTCAGCTAATATTTTTCCTTCCTCCAGAAATTTTTTGGCTTTATTCAAAGCCTCGAATTCCTTGATCGCTTCTTTTTTGCCCGCGCGGACGTCTCCTTCCATTCCCTTCACTCTTTTTTCAACTATTTCCAGGTCTTTTAAAATCAATTCCGTGTCCAAAATGTCTTTGTCGCGGATCGGATCAATGCTGTTTTGGGTATTTATTATTTTTTCGTTTGAAAATACGCGCAAGACATAAAGAACCGCGTCCGTTTCGCGGATATTGGTCAAAAACTTATTGCCCAGACCCTCTCCTTGGCTGGCTCCGGCCACCAGTCCGGCAATATCAAAAAATTCTATAGTAGTGTATATTTTTTTAGCGGACTTGGTTAGCTCGGCCAATTTTTCCACGCGTTCATCCGGCACGGCAACAACGCCGACGTTGGGGTCGATAGTGCAAAAAGGATAGTTCGCTCTATCCACCTGCTTTTTAGTTATCGTTTCGAATAGTGTCGATTTGCCCACATTAGGCAAGCCGACGATTCCAATAGATAGTGCCATAATAGATAGAATATAGCTTTAAAAAACGTTTCTGTAAACCTAACAAAACCCCTTGAAGGATCGCCGGCGGATTAAAGGCGGGACTTCAAAGGGGTCTATTGTTTTACCTCGGCATAATATCATCTTTATCCGAGGCTGGAGAATAAGAACTCTCTCCGGGTCGTTCGCTGTCCTTGCTCGGGCTGGAAGGGACGTCAGGATAATATCCCGGAAATCCCGTCCCCAAGCTTCCTGGAAAACGCGGATCCGGAGGATCCATTGGCGCTGGAATTGAGTTCATAAAAAAATGGGAAAGAACATAGCTGTCCGCCTAGCTATATTCTTTAATTAGGCAAACTTTACTGTATCAAATACCAACTATTCTCGACAAAGTCAAGAGGTAAAAATACAACGGACGGAGAGGAGAACAATGGGATGAGAGAGATACCCTTCCTCTATTTTTTTAGATCTATCATCGTTCCGACCGGCTCGTCTCGGAGAGCTTTTGAAAGAGATTCGAAATGAACGATCTGGGCCGTTATGCCTTTTTTAGAAACATCGACCAGTTCGAGATATTTTTGTTTCATTCCGCCGGTCACATCCGCGGCTTGGCTGCCGGAAAGGAATTTCTCGATCTTTTTAAAGTTATTTTTATCGATCTTCCTGATCATCCCGGCTTTTTTATATTTTTTAGGATCGCCGGTAAAAATCCCTTCCACGTCCCCCGCTTCGATGATCTTTTTGGCTCCAAATTTCAAGGCCAGATAAGGAGCGACCTGATCACCCGAAAGAATAGCTGAACCCTGGACTTTGTCATAAGCCGGAACGCCATAGCAGACCGGAACCAGGCCGATACCGACCATTCCTTTTATCGCTTCGATACTAAAAGTTACCAATCTTCCTTTTTCCAGCACTGCGTGGCTGGACGGCTGGCAAGGGAAAGCAGGTATTCCTTCATTGATCAGTTCCTCGCAAATAAGATAATTCAATTTGTTCTGCAATCTTTGCGTCTCGGCAAAAGCGATCAGCTGGGACCTGTTCTTGATCCCTTTGTCGATCTTTGTTCTTTTGACGATCTGGTGCCCGAAAGAACCGGCTCCGTGGATCAGAATATATGGCCGCTTAAAATTTTTCAGCTGTTTCGCGACTATCTTTAAATTTTTCAGGTTGAGCTTGGGAAGGAGGCTCTCTTTGCGTGTTATCACCGACCCTCCGATCTTGATTATAGTCAGGTCCATTTTTTTATGGTAAAAATTATAACTCGTCCATTTTAGCAAAAAAACGCCGGTGAAAAAACCCTCTTAATACCAAAAAGTTGGCAAAGGCCCGCTTCGCCCGCCGTAGCCCGCGAAGCGAAGGCGGGGGCCTTTGCCAACTTTTTGCGATCTATTTGAAAACGGATCATTCGAAAAGTTTGGTGCTCAAATATTTTTCTCCCCTGTCCGGGAAGATCGTGACAATATTTTTGATGCCTTCCTCCAGGCCGATCTTTTCGGCCACTTTAAGCGCGGCCAGCATGGCGGCGCCGCTGGACATTCCGACAAATATTCCTTCCTCTCTGGCTATGCGGCGGGATATCTCGAAAGCTTCTTCGGTATCAATTTCAATGATCTGGTCCAGCTGGGATTTATCATATATCGCCGGCACGATCGCGTCTTGCATGTTCTTCAGTCCTTGGATGTAGTGGCCCCTGACCGGTTCGGCGCTGACGATCTTTACGTTCGGACCGCACATTTTCTTTAAAAATGAGCCCACTCCCATCAGAGTTCCGGAAGTGCCGATAGCGGCAACGAAATAATCCACTTGTCCGCTCATCTGCTGGCATATCTCTTTGGCGGTAGTTTCGTAATGGGCGACTTTATTATATTCGTTGGAAAATTGGTCGGGCGTGTAATATTTTTCAGGAAATTCCTTTACCAATTCCCTTACTTTCATTATCGCGCCGTCGGTTCCTTTGCCGCCATCCGTCAAGGTTATCTTGGCGCCGAAAGCTTTGATCATTTTTTGGCGTTCAATTGAAACAGCGGAACTCATTACGATCTCGACATCGTAACCTTTGACCGCGGCTATCATAGCCAAGGCAATGCCGGTATTGCCGCTGGTCGCTTCGATTATCGTTTTTCCCTTGGTTAATTTTCCTTCACGCTCCGCCTGTTCCAGCATTCTTAAAGCGATCCGGTCCTTTATACTGCCTCCGGGATTGGTTCCTTCGATCTTTGCGAAGATATTGGCATTCGGATAAGGATTCAGCTTGTTTATTTTGACCATAGGCGTATTGCCAATGGTTTCCAGAATATTTTTGGCGTAATTCATATTTTTAACAAACAATTTTATTAATAATTAAAAACCTCTTTCCGTTTTAAGAAAGAGGTTTTTGCTAAAAGTTTTGTATTTTCAGACTAACATACCGGCCCAAGCAAATTAACCCCTTTCTGACAGGAGGCGCAACAACAAGAGCGCATTGTCGAGTTAATTTTGCCGGTCATCTTAAAATAAAGATAGCAAACCCAAAGGTCCGAGTCAAATTTTTATTTTTCTTTTTGATCTCTTAAAATCATTATTCCAGCGCTTTCATGATCGGGGGCAAAAAGTCTTTTTTCCTGGACATGGCTTTTTCAAGATAAACAGCATTTTCCGTTACCGGTTTTTGAAAAGCTTTCCGGGCGATCTCTGTATTTCCCGTTATAAAAATTTCCGATCCCTCTTTCATAATATCCGTAACCATCAGGGCCACAAAAGAAAAACCTTTTTTTTTGGCGATCTCATCCATTTTTTGCAAAAGTTCGGCTTTCCTTTCTTTGGCTTCTTTCATATCAACAACTTCTATTTGCCCCACCCCGAATTTCTTTCCGGCAGCCTCGAAAGGCTTGAAGTCGGAATAAATTATTTTTTCGGCGGACAATCCCTTCAAACTGGCTTTTTGTTTTTTGACCTCGATACCGAATTTTTTAAGATTTTTTATCTTGGCTTTTTTGGCAAGTTTTTTAGCCGTTTCTATATCTGTCTTGGTCGTCGTCGCGGATTTAAAAACTATCGTATCGGACAAGATCGCCGAGACTAAAATTCCCGCCATCTGCGCCGTCATCTTGAATTTTTTGTCAGCCAGCATTTTTTTGGCCACCAAAGTTGCGGTCGAACCGAGAGGTTCGGTGCAAATAGTTATCGGCTCCGGCCAAGTAAAAGAAACTTTGTGGTGGTCAAGTATTTCCACGATCTTCGATCCTTCCGCGCCATCGGGCATTTGGCTTTTTTCATTATGGTCCACCAGGACCAATTTCTTGCCTTGAGCCGACCCGATATCTTCGGGGGCTTTGAATTTGAATTTATCCAAAACAAATTTTGTTTCGGGATTGATCTCTCCCGACACCGCCGGCACCGCGTTGATCTTATTCTTTTTCAAATACGCGGCGTAAGCTATCGCCGAACAAACGGTATCCGTATCGGGCGATTTATGGCCGATGACATAAACTGTTTCTTTTTCCATATATGATAAAACATCGATTTAAGGATTTATAGCGTAAAACGAATCTTTAAATATTCTATAAAAATACATCTTCGTTGGCAAATCGTCCGCATGAACTGGCTTGCCCGCCAAACGATCCAAACAAACAAATGCCGCGAGCTTTCGCTCGCGGCATTTGCTGCAAAACATCCATCGACCACTGTTAAAATTTCCGGGATTATTATTTTATTTGAGCTGAAGGCCTTATCTGAATGGACTGGGCATTTACGCTTCCATCTGAATTGGAACTGCCGTTTACAGTAATCTGCTGTCCGACAGCCAATTTGTCCAAAGACGTTTCCGCTTCTTCCAGAGCTTTAGTAGTTTGAGAAAAGAATATGATCTTGGAACTGCCGTCGGCCGATTTGACGGTCAGGCTTTTGTCGTCTTTCGAAAGTATCTCCCCTGCGATCATCCCTCCGTTCAAGGTCTTGCTGCCGCTGCCTTTTACCGCGCCTGTCGGACCGCTTCCCGGCATTCCATTTTGGTAACTTCCCATTCTGTCGGAAAATTTACCTCCCGACTTGCTCTGGCCGTATTTCATTCCCCCAAAAAAGGCTGCCCCTCCGACCGCTAAAACTATTATCGCGAATATCGCTATTATTTTTTTATCCATAATTTTTTTAAATATTTACTTTTTATCAAATGATGGTTTTATTCATATCTTAAAGCATCTATAGGATTAAGGGCGGCCGCGCGCTTGGCGGGATAAAATCCGAAAACGATCCCTATCAAAGCCGAAACTCCGAAAGCCAAGATGACCGAAGGAAGGGAAACTTCCGTAGAAATGCCGGCGAATTGTTTGGCCCCCCACGAAATGGACCATCCCAGCGCTACGCCTATCACTCCGCCAAGAAACGTCAACATGATGGATTCTGCTAAAAATTGCATTGTAATATCGCTCCTCTTCGCTCCAATAGCCTTTCTTAAACCGATCTCTCTTGTGCGTTCCGTTACGTTGGTCAGCATCATATTCATTATTCCTATGCCGCCGACGATAAGAGATATCCCGGCTATCGCGGCCAAAAGCATGGTGAGCGTGCCCGTGATGGACGAAGCGCTGGCCACGATATCGGCCTGGTTCATAACCGAGAAATCGGCCGAGGCCTCGTCCGCAATATTGTGCCTCTTCAATAGCAAGGCTGTGATCTGCGCCTGAAGCTCGGTCATGGATTCTTCGTCGGCCGCCTCCACGTTGATGGTGCTTACTTTGTTGTTGCCCGTAAAATACCTTTGGGCGGTGGCCAAGGGCACATAAATTATATCATCGGAACTGCTCATCCCCGAACTGCCTTTGGCAACCGTTACTCCGATCACCTTAAACTCCAATCCGTTGATCTTAACCGTTTGGCCCGTCGGATCCTCATCTTCCCCGAACAAATCATCTCTGGTGTCCGGGCCAAGGACCGCGACTTTGGCACCGCTTTTAGACTGCTGCTCGGTAAAAAACACTCCCAAGTCTATGGAAACGCTTTTAACCTCGGTATATTCCGGGGTTGCGCCGATAACCTGCGTATTGGTATTGGTTCCTTTGGCTACGATCTGATAGCGGCTCGAAGTTACCGGTACCACATTCTTAGCCAAAGATATTTCCTCTTTTATGGCTTCGCTGTCTTCCAGCGTAAGCGTCTGGGCCGATCCCCGGCCGGAGCTGGCGGAAGCTCCAAAACTGCGCTGGGCTCCGGGCATAACGGTTATCAGGTTGGAACCGAGAGTTTGGATGCTGGACTTAATGGAAGCCTGCGTTCCCTGGCCGATGGAAACCATCGCGATCACAGATCCAATGCCGATAACTATTCCGAGAATTGTCAGCCCGGAACGCGCTTTGTTGGATACCAAAGCCAAATATGTTTCTTCTAATAGGTCGGATATTTTCATAGATCGATTTTTAATCGTAATTAACTCGCCCGGCTATTATTTTCTGGGGGTTCTTTCTGTCTTCCACTATAAAGCCGTCTCGAACGAAAATTATACGGTCGGCATGCTCGGCAACGTCGTGCTCGTGAGTGATCAAAATGATGGTATGGTGTTTCTCCTGATTGAGTTTTTGAAACGTGGCGAGAACAATTTCTCCCGTCTTTGTGTCAAGATTGCCGGTAGGCTCATCAGCTAAAATAAGAGACGGATCATTCACTAAAGCGCGGGCTATCGCCACTCGCTGCATCTGTCCTCCCGAAAGCTGGTTGGAGCGGTGATCGAAATATTTTTCATCCAGACCGGCATCTTTCAGAGCTCCCCTGGCTTTGTCCGCCCTCCGGTCTCTCGGTACTCCGGCATAGACAAGCGGAAGCATCACATTTCTCAACGCCGTCGCGCGAGACAGCAGGTTAAAAGACTGAAAAACAAATCCTATTTTATTCTTCCTTATCTCGGCCAGTTCATCGTCGGAGAGAACGGACACATCTTTTCCGTCGAGAAAATATTCTCCGCTGGTGGATTTGTCCAGCGCGCCAAGAATGTTCATCAAAGTTGATTTTCCGGATCCGGAAGGACCGATAACGGCGACGAATTCCCCGTCTTTGATCTCTAAAGAAACTCCCTTCAAAATAGATGTTTCCGATTCTCCGCTCCCGTAATTTTTAACTATATTTTTGCAAATGATCATGGTCCCTACATCCCCGGAACGGGTCCAGCCCCTCCTCCGCCCGGAGAAGACGGCATGCCGCCGGAACTGTTAGTGGTTGATTTTGTTCCCGAAGAACTCTTAACTGTCGAAGCGGCGCCTTTGCCTCCGAATAGAGAGAATATTCCCTGGCTCTGGGATGAACTGGACTTAACTGTTTGAGTGACAGTTTTGGTGACAACCATTTCCCCTTCTTCCATACCGCTGGTTATTTCCACCATAGTGTCATCGGACAATCCTATCTCAACGCTTTTCTTTTGGGGACCGGAAGAAGAAATAATTCCCTCGCTGCTGGCCGCTTCCTGCCCCAAGAAAGACTTGCCGTCGAGCACTTCGACATAATAGCTTCCCTCTTCTCCTTTTAAAGCGGAACTCGGGATCAAAAGAACATCTTGCTTGCTGTCGACGATGATAGAAGCGGAAACACTCATCCCCGGCCTTATCCGGTCATCTTCCGTATCGAAAACTATTTTTACGCTATAGCTGACCACTCCTTGGCTGACTGTTCCGATCGTATCGATCTCGGACACCGTTCCCACCAGGCTTAATCCGTCAATGGCGTCAAAGGTCAAAGTCACCTTTTGTCCGGACTTGACATTTACGGCATCAACTTCGTTGAGAGATATCTCGGCAACGTGATTTTTGGTAATAATGGTAGCGATCGTTCCGTAGGAAGATATGGAGGCGATCGAATCTCCCTGGCTGACGTTTAAAGCGGCAACAACTCCGTCAAAAGGCGCTTTGATCGAATAATCGTTCAATTTTTCTTTGGCGTCCGCGAGAGCGTCCTCTCTCTGCTGGACGGAAAGCTTGGCTGAACGGAGATCCAATTCTTCCGGATCGGCTTTAAGTTTGGCCAGAGATTCCGTTTTCTCGCTTATCGAATTGGCGGCATTGACGACCGACTGCTTGGCTGAAGTTATCGAATTTTTAGCCGCGGCCACGCTGGTGAGGTAAGAATTTATGCTGGCCGAATAGGAATTGAGACTGGTCAGGTTGGAATCGCTTATAGCCTGGGAGTTGGAATTTTCTTTAAATTCCACGTCATAAAAATAAGAAATAAGGTCGGTGGAGCTTTTTATCTCCAAAGAAATATCTTTAAGGGTGCTGTAAGTTTCGTTCAGCAAAGATTCTATATCCTCGTTGTCCGAATATCTGCTTGTCGCCAAATAGCTGTCAAGATTATCGTCGTATTCGGAATTGGCTTTTTCGTAATAGGCCGAGACGGTTTCTCTATAACTCGTATTGCCGTTAGCCTGCCTTACTCCGTTGGCGTAATAGTCTATATTCCACTGGTATCCGGATCCTACAATAACCCTGGTGAGGCCGGACATAATGTTCGGAAGAGAGGTAAAAATGTCCCCGACGGACGCAACTCCGTCTTGATAAGCTTTTTTAAGGTTCTCTTCAGCCTGGGTTTTCGTCTGCTGTGCTTGAGCAAGGCTGTTCTCCGCTTGCAATATTGAAATGGCGTCGGCCGGTTCTTGCAGTTTTTCCAATGATAGTTTCGCCGACTCAAGGCTCGCCTCCGCGTCCCTTACGGACTTTTGAGCGGAGGTTGAATCCAGCTGGGCGATGATCTTTCCCGATTTCACTTCTTGGCCGACCTGCACATTCACCGAGAGGACGTCTCCGGAAACGGTCGCTTTAACATCAACTTGTTTGGAAGCCGAAACCTGGCCGGTGCCGGAAAGAGAGGTAACCAGCGAACCTTTTTCGGCCGCGGCCAAAACATATCTGGTTTGCGCGTTAGCTGTCGCTGACGATCTGAAAAAAAGAAATCCCCCTCCCGCCAGCAGCGCGACGGCTATGAAAAAAATGATCTTATGATTTTTTATCAATTGCAATATTTTCGGCATATTTTTATTGTTGATGCTAATTTAATTTTAAATTTTATCTCTGCGCCCTTGGGAAGGAATAAAAGACCCCTGAGACGGCAGGACCCTGATAAATTTAGCCTTTATCTGTCCGTCGTCGCCCGGATCGCCAATAATCACCACATTGTCTCCAGCTTTCAGGCCGGCCATTTTTAAAATTTCTTGAAACCGTTTTATGATTGTTTTGTCATCGACCGAAACCACTTTTTCGACATTATCGGGACTTTTAATGACCATCGTCGATTCCCCTGTCTCTATGACCTGTCCGAAGGCTCCATTAGCCTCGATAAAATCCTGGCCGCCGAAAGGAAGGTTCCCGGGGAATCCTTCTTTCGGCCCGGCAAAGTTGCGGTGATAATTGTCTCCCCAGTCTTTGGAAAAATCAGCTCTTCTTTCCCCGATCATCATTCCGACCTTAAAAACGGTCAGAATTATTATCAAGGCCGCCATTCCCCAAAAAATTATTTTAAACGCTTTTGATTGAAAAAATTTGCTTAGGTCCATAATTCCAGTTTATTTAAATTGATGATCGGTCTTGCGGCCAAACCATAGATTATCAGGCCAAAGATTTTCGATTGAAAAAATTTATATTTCTTAAAAGACCGCCGACAGATTGCAAAAAGAGGCAAACCGCCGTCAGCAAAAAAATCAAACTGGTTGCCGGCAAAGCCTCAAGCAGCGACGGGGCAAAATTTTTCCAATAAGCCGCCACTATTTCAGTGTCCGAGAATATCAAAGAAAAAAAGGCGTAGAAGCCTGATTGCGCAAGCTCTTGCCTTAAAGATGAAAACGCCGGCACAAAAACAAATAGCGACGTTATGATCCCTAAAGAAAAAGCGAAGGCTCTGCGTTTTGCCGCTTTCGCGCCGCGCTCCGAACGGATGCCGGACATTATCCTGCCTAAAAGCTCGGCAGGAGGCTCCGGCGTTTGAAAGATCGAATTATTGGCTGCTTGATCGGAATGCGTTTTCATACCTTCTTAATATTATGATAATACGGAAGATAATGCATTTTGGGTGCATTCTCCATCCAGTTTATTTATTTTTTGTATTTTTACGGTTCTTTTTATCGAATCCATCAGGCTCGAGTAAAAGTTTCAATTGGGCAAGGGCCCGCTTGTAGCGGCTCTTAACTGTATTGATGGACTCTCCAAGAAATTCCGATATCTCCCGAAAGTTCATATCCTTATCGTTGTACAGGTAAACGACTTTTTGGTACTTCTCCGGTATCTTCTTCTTGGCCGAATCGATCTCCGCGCGTTTTTCCTTGGCCGCCGCCATATCCCATGAAGAAAGGGACGGATCGGTGAGGCTTTCCATTAGCGGGTTATACCCTTCTTCTCCTTCAAAGCTGGAAAAAGGCACCGTCTTCCTTTTCCTTAAAAAATCTATTGAAGCATTCTTGGCTATACTGAAGAGCCATGATTTGAAATTTTTCTCGCGATCGAATTTTTTGATATTGCGCCACATTTTTAAAAAAGTTTCCTGCGTGATATCTTGCGCGTCGGCCGGATTGTTCGCGTAACCGTAAACAAAACCGTAAACCGGTTTGAGGTATTTCGCGATCAGAGCCTCAAGAGATTTTTCATCTCCATGCAAATATTCGATTATCAGATCTTTGTCCTCCATGAATAATGGGCCGTAAAAAAGAAATCCACTTCTCGCTTCTCCGCAGGCCGCCGTATTAATTTAACAAACTATATTTATTCTAGTTCGCCGACTTTCGGACATTTGTCAATCCGCTTTTTCCCCCGACGAATAAAAACGCTCCTCCGCAACTGAACTTTTCAGGATGATCGCGGCAGCAACTGCCATCATTATCAGGCATAAAAAGACGATTGTCGAATTGATATGAAAAAGCCCTCCGGGAAGAGGACGTTCAAAAAATAATTGAAAAATAAAACTTCCCCGGAAGGGAAGTTTTAGCAAACTATTTTATTTTGATCAGATCGGCTACCGCTCCGGCATAGCCGATATTGGCGATCATTTTTCCGTTATCGCGAATGATGACGGAAAGAACGTAATCGTCGTCATGGGGACCTTTTGTGTATATCCCGTCAACCCGCGTTATCCAAGTTCTCACTTCTTTGAGCAGAAATATTCCGCTTTGGTTGCCCCAGTCTTCGTCCGCAGGCTCCCAAATTTCGTATCTGCCATTGTCGCCTATGACTATCTTGATATAGTCGCTATAGGCTTCGTATTTATAATCCCCTCTGGGATCAAACGCGTAATATTCTTTTCTCTCGACGGGAGATTCCGCGGGCTTGTCCTCCTTCGCCGGTTCCGGAGCAACAGTTTCCGGATTCTTGGCCTGTTCCGCCGGCGCCGGTTGTTGCGCGGGCTGTTCAACCGCAGCTTCTTGCACGACTTGGCTGATGCTGGCTTGTCCGTTGTCCTTATTGTTCGCAAACATCCCGGGTAAAAATATCATACCCGCAGCTCCTCCGGAAACGATCGCGGCGGCAACTAATAGCTTGTTCATACTTTTTTAAGATCTAAAAGTGCCATTGCCGGACATCGCTGAACGGCAAATAACTTTCAGATCAAGTTATTGCCGATTTTCGGCTTAAATTGACTTAATTTATACTCTCTTTCCTTCTTCTCGTCAAACTTGCCCTGCTCGCCGATCAAATGAACTCTTCAATTTTTGATCCGTAACAACTTATTAAAGACGCCCGCCGCGAGCATGATTGGCCCCAAGATCAGCAAGCCGCAGGCAAGAATAGTCCGATAAGAAGGATGAGAAATATCATTCCGATCGCGATCTGAATAGATGGCAAAGATCAAGAGAAGAAAAAGATCCAGCGCCGAGACCGTTCACGGAGAATAACACCTGGCAAAAACCGCTCCCAAGGTATGTATCAATATGTTCAAAAAAGCGATGCTGGCAACACTAAGAGATATGAGAAGATTATTGGCTCCGATTGCTGCGGCCAAAAAATTAAGAGATATATAAATGATATTGATCGTGTTGAATTCCGCGGAATCAAATATAAATTTACCTTCTTGGCGGATTTCTTTCAATTTCTGCAAATTTGATATTCGCCTTCCGCGCGCAGTCATTTGTCGGTTCAAATTGCCGGCCTATGGATAACAGGCCTTTACTAAAACCGCAAAAAACGCTAAGAGAATAATGCTCTTTTAATCTTCCCGTTATTATATATTTTTCGGGTTTAATAGCGGAGCAAAAGGAAGGGAGAACGATGCCAGAAGAAAAGAACAAATGCGCGTATGGCGCTCCGGATAAAAAGCCGCTTGGCGCGGACGGAAAAGTAAAGCGATGCGCCAAAGGCTACCAAAAATTAGGCCTTGATCTATCGGGAAAACCGTTAAGATAATTGCCAAATTATGGTGACAAAAATAAAATATATACAGGTTACGAGGATGCCATCGAATGAGATGCATCCTCAACTTTTTTTCAAAAAATTACGCACTCGCCAAACCAAAAAACGCCGCAATAAGGGCGTTTTAATTTTGATCTGTCTCGTGTCCGGATCAATATAAAAGACATTGGCAGCAATATTTTTCCAAGTCTTTTTTGGAGTAAAAACTCGGCAATATTTTATTATACCAAACATCGAAAACAAGCCTTTGATCGGTTTTTGGCATTGCCCTGCCCAGCTTGCCCGCCCGTTCAAAATTTATCTTAGCGCCGGGGTAATCGATGACGGACAGCATCTCGACGCGCAACGGCAGGACGCGATCAATATTTTTCAGCTCCGTTGCGAACCAAGCCAGCTTCTCTTCGACGTTCTCCCCGTAAACCAATGCCGGCAGATAGATATAAAAATCCGTTCTTTGTTCCAAGAACCAGCGCATGGTTTCGAATTGCTGTTTGTAATGGTCCGGAGAGGCCCCGGATATCAAACTGAAGTCATCGGCGCAAACCCCCTTGAAACAGCCAACCACCCCGATATCTTTTTGCCCAAGCATTTCTTTAAAATCTTTGCCCAGCGCTTCCATATAACGATAGGCGGAAAGGTTGGAATCGACCCAAAGATAGGCATCAGCCTTCGTATCTTTCATCGTCCTGTACGCATCCAGGATCATTTCCGGGACAATAGTAGGGTTGCCCCCGCTCAAACGCAAAACGTTCATCGGGTTTTTCGACCGCGATCTCGCCAGCAAAAAATGCTCGACGATATCTTTAGCTGAAAAATATTTTCCGAGGCTCGGATCCGCGGTATTCAATTTTTTCGGAACGAAACAATAATTGCAATCAAAATCGCACCCGGCGGCCTGCACGGTAAAAACTTTATTATAATCTCTCGGGTCCCCTTTCAAACCATAAGCCGCCGAATAAGCCGGGTTTTGAAACTCCAATTTTTTGACCTCTTGTACGGGCCTGCTCTCATAGCCATTGGCCAAGCCTAAAAATGCAGGGTCCCATCTCTTTTCCGCCCCTGCTGAAAGCCATTCATCGTTATCGATATATTCTTTATATCTGAAATATTCGTCCAAAATTTTTCTCTCTCCCGGATCCTGGCCCGCTCCCGCGATCTTTGAAACCAAATATTTCCCATCCTTCATCATCCTCGGCCTTATCATTTCCGCAATTTTTATCGGGTCGCAGTAGAACATAAAAATTTTTGGCCGATCATTTTTTAACTTGCCGTCCGATCGGCCCTTATTTGAAAACGGTCAATAATAAAGTTAGAATGAATATCTTATAGGACTATTTTAAACGAAATATTCAGTAATGGCCAATCTTGAAAAATTCGACAATTTAATATGGGGTCTGTCCGAGAAAAAAGATGGGAATATGAAATTGGACATCGGCGGCAACAATCCTCGATGCTTGCAGAACAGATGCGATTTTTTTGCCGGACGCGGCATCAATTATCTCGCAAGCGCGGCAAATGCCGGGCTGGTCCATGGAAACAAGATCGCAATGGTCGACGGATCTCAAAAAGGAAAGGTATTGTCCGGATACGACGCCCTGATCACGAACATACCCGGCATTATCCTGACCATCACTGTGGCTGATTGCCTGCCGCTGTACTTTTACGACCCTGAAAAAAGGATAACCGCCATAGCCCACGCCGGCTGGCGCGCGGTCAAATTGCAGATAGCGAGCGAAACGGCAAAAATATTTTTAAAAAATTACAAAGCAGACCCTAAAAATATCATCGCTTACATCGGCCCCCACATCCGATCCTGCCATTTTGAAGTATCGGAAGATACATTAAGGGAGTTCCCCGAATACCCTCAATTTATCAGCAAACGCGAAAATAAAACTTTCATCGACTTATCGGGCATCGTCGAAGATCAGCTCCTGGCATCCGGCCTGGCGAAAGAAAATATTTCTGTCAGCCAAGAGTGCACCCACTGCCTGGACAAATATTTTTCTTATCGCCGAGATAAACCGCAAAATGTCCAGACAATGATCGCTTACATCGGGTGGAAAAATTAAAAACGCGCTTCTTCTCTCTCAATATGTTCCGCCGCAATATCGTTGGCCTTTATTGCCGAAGCATACGGGTCGCGAGTGCGGTAATATTCCATCAAATAACCGGCGGCGAATGCGTCTCCGGCACCGGTGTAATCTTTGCCCTGTATCACTTTTTTGGGAGAATACTCTTTACTCCCGCCCTTTTCGATGACCGAACACCCTTTCCCGCCTCTGGTTATTACTAAAAGCTTGGCGTATTTCGAATATTCCTTGATCATCTCATAGTCGCAACGCACATCCTCTTCGCTGGCAATCGCGATATCCAACAAAGGGAGAAATTCTTTATATTCTTTCCAATGATTAAAAAATACTTTGCCGTCATCTTCTCTCCCCCTAAGCCATCCTTGAAGGGTTGCGCCAACGATCTCTCCTTCAACCGCTTCCAAAATATCTTTTTTTACTTCGTCGGCTATGGGAGCGAATTGGATTATACTGTTCCCCTTCAGTATCTTCTTGTCCTTAGAAGATAAAGCTCCGGCGGCCTTTTCATTTATTTCTTCCGCGCTCTCATGCCAGTATTGGACCCTTTCCTCTCCCTGATAAATATTTTCAAATGTTGTGGTCCGGGCGGAAGGGATTCCGGAGATATTAAAACTAGTCGATAAAACATCTTCTTCCATCTCCTTGGAATAACTAGACAACACTTTGACGTCCGCCCCGAGCTTGCGCGCGATAATGCCGGAATAGTAAACTCCGCCTCCGATCTTGCAGGATAACGGATCCTTAATAATTATATCTTTTGCGAAATGTCCGACAAGCAAATAGCTGATCATATTTTTACCCGACATTATTATATTACAACCTCCCGTTTTTTGATAGTTGAACGCCTTTTTATTCGAAAAATAACAATAAAAACGGGGACGATGATGTCATGTCCCCCTGCTAAAAAAGATTGCCCTTCTTACCGTGTCTTCAAACACGGAAGAAAGAGGATCTTTTACTAATTCTCCTCCGTCAAGTTCGGCAAGAAAAGCTTCCTGCCATTCGGTACCGCGGAAATATCTGTTGTAGCATACCCTTCTCCAGTTGCGCCGCATATTGACCATTAACGGTTCAATGCCTGTTTCTTTCTTGACCGTCTCTATAGCTCCGCTGATCTTGGAATTATAGCTATGGCCTGCGAAAAGAATGCCGTTTTGGATGAGCAGAGCCGAAATTATCAGCGGCCAAGACCATTCCAGCGACGGCCAAATTGAAGATATCTTTCCGGAAGTTCCCTCCAAAGGTTGGATCACCGCATAGCCGCCTAGGTTTGCATAAACTTCTTCCGGCTTGTTGATCTTGGCTTGAGACAGGCACCAGCTGGATAAACGGCTCAAATCGAAGATAGAAGGCAGTCCTTCCGTCCCGAAAACATCAAGCGCAAGACCCAAGTGATAACCCTGCAAAGTACGCCTGGCACCGGGCACGGTTATCTGCCACAGGACCTGTCCGAGATCGGGAGAGCAAATCTCCGTCTTCTCCAAGTTGGAAGAGCCATCGAACCAGCTCATTGCGGCCAAAGATGACTTTCGCCAATCGTTTCCGGAAAAAATGTCCCAAGGTCTGGTCAGTATGTTCAAATCGAATCCAAGCTTTTGGGCCAGAGACCATATCGCGACGGTCTCGACATTAGGTGTCAGCAAAGATACCGGCATAGCCATATAGCCAACCGATGGATCAACATTTCCGGAAATGGATTCCGAGAAATCTTGTATCCCGTAATTCTTTTCTATAAAAGAATTCACTCTCTGGCGGATAGCGCCATTGTTCCTCCACCTGTTCCTTATTTCCTGTCTAAACCATATTACGTTCATTTCCATCCCTCTTTCCATATTTTGTTTTAAAGTTGCGCCGGATATTTTTTATCCCGGCAACCGCTTACCAGACATCTGATAAGCAATTCTAGAGATAAAAAAACCTCCCGATCTTTTTCGGGAGGCTGTATCTGCGATATCAAGGACCTTATTTATTTTGATCCTAGAATAAAACCTCCCGAAACCATGTCGGACATAAACATACATCTAAAAATATTTTTGGAGGATGCTTTATTCATTTTTTTCTTTAACGTTCGATAACTTACGGCTGTTTAACTGCAAGGTTATTAAATTACAGCCCATATGTCAAGTGGCGTCCATCCTCGCCAAGCCGACAAAAAGCCGCCCCCGATCAAAGGGCGGCTTTATAAATTGTGCTATTCGACCGGAGCGGAGCTGGCCGGAACCGAACGATTGGATTTCAACAATTCTTTCATCCCTTTCACGATATCCGAAGCGTCTTTGCGCGCGGATACCAGATCTTTTTGCGCCGCTTGAAGGGCGGCGCGGGCGGTTTTCAACGCCTGGTTATTCTTTTCTAAAACAGCCTTGTCTCCATTATCCGGGGCCAGATCAATCACCGCATCCGCGGCGGCCTGAGCCTGCGTTTTCGCGTCGAAAATTTTGGCGTTAAAGTCTGTTAAAGCGGTTTGAAGAGCCGAAATGTCGCTGCCTTGAGGCAACTGGGACAACCGGGTTTGCAATTTTTGAGAGATCGTTCCGAGCATTTCCGCGGTAGCGTTAACTCTTTCAACGGCGGCAAGGATCTGTATTCTTGGCACAACCAGCATATAGACCCTGTATTCTTTGGCGATCGACTGTATGTCGGATTTTAAAGCCTCCGGATCGGTATCGGAATCTATCTTTGTTTTAAGAGCAGTGAGATTATTGATCGCTTCCTGTATTTCCGCCTGAAGTTTTATTTTTTGGTCTTCCGAAATTTTCTTCATCTGGTTTAACTTTTCCGACAATTTGCCAAGCGCCGCTATCCTGTTGCCGGCCTCTTCGCCGGCACGGTCTATCGCTCCCGATCTTCCCTGGGAAGCGCTGGCCGAACCGCCGCCGATGGTGGATTTATCAACAGAAGTTGCCGGCCTCGCAGCGGCGGAATTGGGAGACTTGACTACCGGTTTATTATTGGCAGATCCTTCGAAAGAAGCTTGAGCGCTCGTGATGAAAAAAACGAACGATAAAAAGCATACCAAGGATATCGCTGAATATTTTTGATATTTTTGCATAATTTTTTAATTGATTTTTGTTAAAAATACGGCAAATTTTTTCTTTTATTCTGCTGGACTGACCTCAAGCCCTCCCGGCTGGACGCTCTGAGACCCTTTAACGCTTTGAGATTCTTCCGGCGATGTTCCTTGGCTCTCTTCGACCGATTGGTCAACGCTTCCCACATCTGCTTCCAAACCATTTAATTGTGCATCTATCGTTCGCAAATCTTGATCGATAGCGTTATCGGAAACGTCCGAAGGCGATGTTAATGTTTCAGGAGATCCTGTCTGCTGCTGACTCTCCAGCCCTCCGGCCGAAGATGGAATTTGCTCCATATTCTCCGTTTGTCTGAAAGAATAGTAAAGCCATAACGCTCCGCCGATTATCAGGGCTGTGGCTGCCGCCATTCCCAAGATTTTCATTTGCTTAGTCATATTGTTCTGCTTTCCTCTAAAATTCGGTCTTGATCGTTAAAGCCGTAACAAACGGCCGAGCAACGGGCACAACTCGAACGCCTTGGACAGCTTTTTAACCACCAATCTCCCAATTTAAAGGAGTGATCATTGTTATTTATTTTATCCGGCGCTATTTGACAGCGGCTGCTATCGATATCCGCCGGCGCGGCGCTTTTCTAAAATAATTATATAACTAATCGCTTGATATTCCACTATCACTTTTCCACTTGAGCTAAATATATTGGATGGCCAGTCCTGCCGCAACGCTTACGCCGAAGAGCAAAGCCAATATCGTAGATACGCGCTTCTTATCTTTTTCTTCTTTAAAAAGGATAAGCAGTCCAAGACCTCCGCTGGCGCACAGTCCGGCGATAGCGGAACCATAAGTGATGAAGCCCTTAAGATAAAACTCCGTTATGGCGACAGATGCCGCGCAATTAGGGATAAGCCCGACCAACGCGGCAATAAAAGGCTGAAAGAAAATATTGCTTGCAAGCAGATTGCCGATCCTCTCCTCCCCGATCTGAAGAACTGCAAAATTGATAAGCAAAGAAATGGCAAAAATAAAAAAGAATATTTTCGCGGTATGTATGGCCGGATGCAGGAATATTTCTTTAGGGTTGAACTTTTTAGACGATGGGCTGGCGCTGTGCCCGCAGCAAGCTTGTTCTTCCAGTATGGCTTCATGATGATGTTTTCTGTCGTCCGTTCCATGTTCGTAAGCTTCCATATGTTCCAGTGTTTTTTCATTGGTTTTTCGAAAAACAAGATCAACGGCGTATCCGGCCGCCAGGGCTATGATGATCTTTGTAAATATCAGCGGAAAAATGATCCCTGCTTTATCGGGTTGAGAAAGTATTATCGGTATCGCTTCATCGGAAGTGGAAAGATAAACCGCCAGCAAAGTCCCTATGGTCGCCAACCTTTGAGTGTATAGAGCCGTGGCAACCACCGAAAAGCCGCACTGCGGAAGACTGCCCGCGATAGCTCCCACAGCCGGACCGGCCGCTCCAGCTTTCCGCACTTTTTTCATTATGGCGTCCCCAAACTTGTATTCGACCAATTCAATGCCGACATAAATAGCCAGCAGCAAAGGAACCATTTTTGCCGTATCGATGAAAGCGTCTGAAACAATTTCCCACATAATTTTATTTTACCGCGATTATCTTCTTTGCGCAAAAAGCATGGGCCGGGGCGATAACATTCTTCGAAGATCGAACGACCGTGTTATATTTTACCGTTAAATTTCAGGTTGCAAACCGGCGGGACCGACAACTTATGCCGATTGTTCTTTCTTCTCATTCATTCTGTCTTTTTTTTAAAGGTATCTGTTATTGTCGTTTTTAGTTATTCATTTATCGCGAAGAAATCATATTTAAATAAAACGAACAGCCAAAACAAAAATATCTATTGCCCCTCTTTATAATATTTTTTCCCTTTTATCTTTTCCGGCAGAAGGTCTTTGTCGGTGTATGATTCGTAGCCTTTGCCGTATCCAAGATCTTTCATAAGCTTTGTGGGGGCGTTTCTTAGTTCCATGGGGATGGGAAGGTTGCCATGCTCTTTCACGTCCGCCAAGGCCTCAAAATACGCGTTATAAGCGGTCCTGTTTTTGGGAGCAAGGCTCAAATACACAACTCCGTGGGCGAGATTGATCGCCGCTTCCGGAAGGCCGATGGTTTCGACCGCCCGAAAAACCTGATTAGCCAAAGTAAGCGCAGCCGGATCGGCCATGCCGACATCTTCGGACGCAAAAACCACCATTCTCCGGGCGATGAATTTCGGATCTTCGCCGGACTCGACCATCCTTCCAAAATAATAAAGGGCGGCATTGGGCTGGCTGGCGCGCATGCTTTTTATGAACGCGCTGATGGTGTTGTAATGCTCTTCTCCTTTTTTATCGAACCTCAAGAACTTGTTTTGGACCGTGTCTTTCAACGAGTCGATAGTAATATTTTTGTAGAGTTTTGACGCGTTTTCAAGAACAGTGAGCGCCTGTCTGGCATCGCCCTCGGCCATGCGTATCAGCCAGTCCTTGGCTTCCGCGTCCAGCTCAATGCCGGTTCTGTCGATTATCTGCGACATATCACTTTCGGAAAGGCTCTCCAAAACAAAAACCCTGCATCTGGAAAGCAACGGCGAGATAACTTCAAAGCTGGGGTTCTCGGTTGTCGCCCCGATAAGAACGATATCTCCGCGCTCAACATAAGGAAGCAAAAAATCCTGCTGGGCCTTGTTGAACCGATGGATCTCATCCAAGAATAAAACTTTCGGACCGGGAAATATTTTCCCGCCCTCGATGATGCTTCTGATGTCCTCTTTGCCGGAAGACACTCCGGAAAGTTCGTATAAATTGGCGTGCAAAGAATTGGCGTAAATTTTCGCCAGCGTGGTTTTACCCACGCCGGGCGGGCCCCAAAGGATAAAAGAAAAAACGTGCCTCTCTTTGATGGCAATGTTCAAAGGTTTTCCTTCCCCGACCAAATGTTTTTGACCCATAAAATCTTCAAGGGTCTTTGGCCGTATTTTTGAGGCTAGAGGTTCCATATTATTTTGATCAAACAAAATCTATTTTTAGATCGCAGCCGAAAGCTTTGGCTATTTTCTCAAGAGTATCAACGGAAAAATTTTGCTGTCCGGCTTCTATTCTTGCAACATTGCTCTGTTTAGTCCCGATCTTTTTAGCCAATTCTACCTGAGACATTCCTTTTTGTTTTCTTAATTTCAAAATCCTATAAGCAACTTCCAATTGCTTGCCGGACTCATCGTAATATTTTTTGATCCTCGGATTTTTCAACTGATCGCTAAGATAATTTTGAAAATCCTCTTTTTCTTGTGTTTTTTTCTTATTCATAAGTTAGATGATCTTAAAACTTTAAAGCAATTTTCTTCGGCTTTCTTTATTTCTCGTTCCGGGGTCTTTGGCGTTCTCTTTAAAAATGCGTGGAGTAAAATTATATTTTTACCAACAAACGTAAAATAAAATATCCTGTGCCTGCTTGAAGAAAAATCGACCCTCAACTCTCTTATCTTCCCTCTAATATGTTTTGAATAAGGCTCATCAAGGATCCCCTTGTTAATTCTTAAAAATTCTATATATTTTAAAACTTTAGCCCGCTCTTTTTCCTTTAGGCCTTCAATATAATCTAAGACTGGAATTTCGGCGCTCGCTGGATCTTTGTAAAATTTTACTCTATATTCTTCGTTATCAAAATATATCATATAAGATATACATAGTCAATAAAAAATATTGAAACCACATTCATCTTCTACAATGATTATTTCAATTTAGATATATTAGAATCCGAATTTAACGACCCTTAAGATCACGCCGTTGATGAGATAGTTCAACGCATCCACGTCTTCCTGATGCAAGACTATCGGCGGTATGTCCAGAGTGGATTCGGAGACAAGACGGATCTCTTTTTTCTTATTGTCTTTATAATACTTCTTGACATTGGTCGCTCCGTCGATGGTGGAAAGAACATAGTCGCCGTTCTCCGGCTGTTTTTGGCAGTTCACAATCACGTAGTCGCCGTTCTCTATGCTGTCGCCGTTGACATTAGCCTTGTTCAAAGAATGGCCGACAGCCTTTACCGCTATCAAACCGTCGGGCTTGGATCTTTTGACGGATTTTTGGGAAATTTTCAGGTAGCCCTGAATGTTGTCCTGCGTCAGCTCCAAGGCCGGACCGCAGCTGGCCGTGCCGACTATCGGAATGTTAAATATCTTGTCGGAAACAAAAGCTTCCGGCTTGGCCACTCGCTGGCGCTTTTCTTTATTGTCAAAATAGATCAGGCCTTTCTTTTTCAACTGCCCGATGTGGTAAATAACCGTTTGAGGATTTTCGATGCCGAGTTCTCTCCCAATCTCTCTGTAAGACATTTTGGAAATATCTTTTTTCTCCGCCAATTTTATTATCTTCTGCTGATTTGTGTTCATAGCTTAATTGATCTTTATCGGGACCGCTGACGATCCCCTGGTAACTGTTTATAGTTTAGCAAAGATCAATTTATGATGTCAAGAGGTTTATTAACACCCTTGACAGTATGTACAGCTTAGATCGTTTTTCATCTTTCTAGCCAAACAAAAACCGGCAAAAAACCGGTTTTCAACAACGCTCCGCTTATAAATTTTATTCGCTGACAGAATGGCGGATGATCTCCAGGGGATACTTCTTGCCCGAAAGATAATCTTTCACTATTTGTTTTATGTCCAAGTCTCTCAAGTCCGACGGGCTCATTTCCTCGATCTCTTCGGCGCTGAACCACTTTACTTCGCTGGTGTCGCCGTAAAGTTCTTTTGTCGGCTTATCCGAGATATTCCCGATAAAAATAAGTTTGATGGCGTGCGGAGTGGCTCCCAATATCTCCGCGAGATCATTTCTTACAATGGAGTAAATACCCAACAGATAAGTTGGAGCGAACTCATATCCCGTCTCCTCTTCCACTTCCCTTTTGGCCGCAGCCAGCACGTCCTCGCCCACATCTATCCAACCGGCTGGCTGGCTCCATTTGCCGCCATCCGCCCCTTTTCCGTCCGATTCCTTCACCAGCAAAAACTTGCCGTCTTTGACCAGCAATCCCCCGACCACCCCGAATGTTTGCGTAAATACGCGTTCCATATTTTTTATAATTTGATCTTAATTGCCTTTTGAATTTTTTATCATATCCAGTTTCTCCTCTCTGGATAATTTTTTGATCCGTGCCTCCTCTTTGGATGCCTCCGAACGTCCGGAAAATTCCTTGGAATAAACCAGCTTCACCGGCCTCCGGCTCCGCGTGTATCTCGCTCCGAGTTCGGATGAATTATGCTCCTTCACTCTGCGCACCAGATCGACAGTGATCCCGGTATAGAGAGTCCCGTCGGCACATTTTAGAATATAAAGATAATACATAATTTGCGGCATCTCGCCTGGCGCTCGGTTTTACTTCCATTTTACGCTTTGCGCCATGCGATCGATAATATTGTCTATATTAAAGGTCCGCCTCTCTTCCTCGCACTGGGTCTTCTGGGGATCGTCGTAGTTCGCGCACTGCACGAATCGCAAAGCGAATATGAAGGTTAAAACTTTTCCATTTTCAGGGAACGAATACGCGTATTGGGTATAAACGCTCCCGGCTGCCCCTTCGCTCTCTTTCGCCAAACAATATTCATGATCGCCGATCGCGATCTTTTGCGTTTTCCCGACTTGCGCTATTTCAGACCCGCCTTCAACGCAAGAGAATGGTCCGTTGTTGACCGCTATTTGCGGAGGCCAATCAACGGGATGGATGTAATCGGCGGCAAGCTGATCGGGATATTGAAATGTGACCGTTTGCTTATCGTTATTGAAAGTTTTCCATCCAGGATTGTTATCTATTATTTCAGGACACCGGGCAAATTCACAGCCGGGTCCGGTGCGCCCGACGGAAGAACCGTCAGGACAAAGTTTGGCCTCCAGCGTACAGGCAGTCTGCTTCGACGCGTTGAAAAAATTGAGCCAAGCAAACACGCCGATCAAAACACAGAAAATAATAACGATGACAGCGATAAAAAATTTTCTCATTGCCTATATTCTAGCACAGACATCGTTACAATTCACCTTTCTTAAAATTTGACAAAAATACCTAGAAACTATAGTAATTTATAGACATTAGCTTCAGCTTCAACTTATAACCAAAAACAATTTCAAGGTTATCGGCTGGCGGAGCTGATGATCGAAAAGTTGTTTTAAAATTAATATGGGAGCAATAGGAGGGCCAATAAGCGCAGAGCCATATTTAACAGACCAACCATTCTCGGCTCTACGAATGATAAAAGCGGATGAGGCGATCAAATTGGCTAACGCGAAAGGCCGGCGAGCTGTCGCCAAAAGCATAGCTTGCCAAGGGATGGCAAGCAAAAAATTTATACAAAAAGAATTTCTTCCCGAGTTGGAAGAAGCGATCAAAACGCTTAAGACATGCAAAGGCTCTGATAAAATAAACGATTGCTGGTGCAAGATCAGGGATTTGATCGGCCTTCTTGCCGTGTACGGCATACAGCCAGACGATCTTATCGGCGAGGCTATTTCCTGTCTGATTAACCAAGGATCTTATATCTACGCTGTCTCTCTGACAGACAAAGGGTCTGCGCTGACAACGCTGAATGTCCTTCTCGACAATCCTTCTTCGGAAAAAATGGGGATGGTGAAACTGTCCGAGAAAAAAATGAATGGCAAAGAGCTATCTCTCCTTTTGGAAAAATTGGAATGTCTCCCCTAACCGCCCAAAATTAAAAAGCCCTCTGGCATATCCGCTAACGCCAAGAGGGCTTTTTTAATTGTTGAAAAACCAAATTTTTCCGGTAAGAAACGGCATGATCAGGCGCTCATCAAAACCCTGACCAATCTTATTTCGTCATAAGAATACTTGCCGTCGAAGTGATCGAATACCGGCTTCATCTCGTTTCCCCCGAATTTCTCGAAAGCGGCTTTGATGGTTTCGTATTTCTTCTTGGGAGATTTTAAGTATTCCAGGTCCAGCTTCTCTCCGGCTTCAACCATCTTTTCTATATGATTGATGATCGTGGCAACTTTCAGGTCCTGATTTTCAGCGATCCGGTCTATAGGTATTTTCTTGGCAAGCTGTTCTCTGGTCCTTACGTAGAATACCGGTCCAGTTTTTTTAATCTTCGCCGCCGGTTTTTCCTGCTTCTTATTCGGATTATCTCTTGGAGAAATATTGTTTTCGTCGGCAAAATCGTTGATAACGCTCAAGAACATTTCCCCGAACTGCTCAAGTTTTTTAGCGCCCACGCCGCTGATCAGCGAAAATTCTCTTTCATCCCGCGGGAAATAATAAGCCATTTCCTGGAGAGAAATATTGCCGAAGATCACGAATGGCGGAACATCGGCTTCGTCGGCCAGATCTTTGCGTAAAGCTCTTAATATTTCGAAAAGCTCTAAATTATAGCTAAGTTTGCCTGTCGGCAGACACGGTTTAACGGACTTCGAGCGGGCGATGCCGATCTCCTGCTCGGCTTTGGGTTCGAGCACTTCCAGCTTCTTGCCTGTCAGGCAGATATCGCAACTGCAACAATTATCTTCTTTCAGCTCTTCGCCGAAATATTCAAGCAGGTATTTTTTGCGACAGGTCCTAAGCTCGGCAAAACGGATCACCTGATCTAGTTTTTCCTGAACCCTTTCTTTCAATTCTTCATCCTCTATCTGATTTATAAAAAACTCGTGCTTCATCGTGTCGCCATAGGTGTAAAACATGATGCATTCGCTCGTCAGTCCGTCGCGTCCGGCGCGGCCTATTTCCTGATAATAGCCTTCCAAAGTTTTGGGATAAGTATAATGCACCACCAGCCGCACGTCCGGTTTGTCTATGCCCATGCCGAAAGCGATCGTGGCCACGATAATATTCACCTCGTCTTTTATAAAAAGATCCTGCACCGCGCTCCTGTCTTTCGCGGTCATGCCGGCGTGATAAGCGCGGGCTTTGAATTTGTTCGATCTCAAATTAGCGGCGATCGCTTCGGTCTCTTTGCGCGAAAAGCAATAGATTATCACCGATTCTTTTTTGTATCTTTGCAACAAGGTAAGAAGTTTCGGGAAAGCCTGTTTTTTTTCCAGAACTCCAATATGCAGATTTTCCCTATTGAAGCCCGATACAAAAACGCGCGCTTTTTGCAGCTGGAGCTGGTTGATGATATCGTCCCTCACATTTGCGGTGGCGGTGGCTGTTAAGGCGATCAAAGGAACCGAAGGAAAAATGTCTTTCAACGAACTCAAATTGCGATAAGCCGGACGAAAGTCATGCCCCCATTCGGAGATGCAATGCGCTTCGTCCACGGCTATCAGGCTTAACGGCAATGTTTTTAAAAAATTCTGAAAACTGATCGAACCGAATCTTTCCGGCGCCACATACAAAATTTTCACTTCGTTGTTGCGGACCTGAACGCGGATATCGTCTATTTGCTGGGGGGTCAAGCTGGAATTTATGAATTCCGCCTTGATGCCGCACGCCCGCAAAGCATCCACCTGGTCCTTCATCAGGGCGATCAATGGAGAGATGACAAGGGTCAGCCCGTCGAACTTCAACGCCGGCAGCTGGTAGCAAAGCGACTTTCCCCCGCCCGTTGGCATCAGAACAAAACAATCCTTCTGATCAATGACGCTATCAATGATCTCCTCTTGCAAGGGACGGAAATCATCGTAACCAAAATATTGTTTAAGGAGTTTTTTCATAAAAATCTCAAACCGTTAACGCCGAAGCGCCTGGCCGAAAGCCGACAAAAATCCGGCTCAGGTCTTGGCGAAAAAATAAATAGAAAATTCAAGACTGTTTTAATATAGCAAAATTGAACTTGCGGGTCGAGAATCGCCATTTCGCCCGCCCGGAAACTAAAAAGCGGCCGCATTTTGCGAACCGCTTTTACCATTTTGTTTTCGCGAAAAACATTCCGCGAAAAATCATTTAAATTCTTTTACCCTTTCCGCAGACCCGAACAACTGCTGGTCGGCGATCTCGGACCGCTTTGCGGCTGCCCTCTCTCTGATAGATTGGATAGTGACGCGTCCGAAACGAAGATCTCTTAACATTCTAATTTTAGCTGATTTGCCAAATATATTAAATTCGGATGTCGAGAAGCTCGACAACATTTTTTCAAAATTCTTCAGGCGGAGGTTCGGACTGCCGGCAATAAGTTCTCCGAATTCCCATTCTTCCATCAAAAGAATTTCTTGGATCCTTTCCCAAGTAAGTTGTTCCGCACCTTGGATCGGATCGACCAAATAAAAATTAAAATCTGTCTTGCGTTCGTGCGACAACCGGATTATATCCTCGGCGAGTTTCTTTTCCTTATTAGTAAGATAAATTTTCAAATGGTTCAACTTTTCCGGATTAAAAACAATGAACGAATCATCCTGCGCTCCCGACAGGCTTTCGCCTTGCCGGTTGTATTTGGCCGCGAGGCTGATCCATCTTTCCCGAAGTTTTTCCCTGCTGGCATTATACAAAGGATTGTACAATGCTTTCCTGAGCCGCCGGTCCAATCTTTCTTCGGCATTCGATAACTTGCTGATGTATTCCTTCCTGTTAAGCAAAGCTATCGAAATGTATGCGCTGTCTTCCGCTGATTTTTCCGACAATTCTTTATAGATGCCGGAAACGATGTTGCCGAACCGCTTCGAAAATTCTCCCAATTTCCTCATCTTGTAAAATTCATTAATTAATCTTTCGATAAATTTATTGTATCTTTCAATACTGTCAACGTTTTTGTCCATATTCGATAAGCCTTTTTTGCCATTTATATGGCATTGTAGGCTTATTTTTTACAAGATCGGCCTTTTTGAAAAGTATAAAAGTATTATATTTTAAAAGGGCGATCTGGCGCGAACAATAACACAAATATAAATATCAGTCAAATATTATAGATTGACAAAAATACAAAGATGTTTTAATATACTTTTGCTCATTTAGATATGGAAACCCCATATTTGAAGTGAAGTTGGATTCAAAGGTCGAAACTAAAAAGTTTTGGAGCCTTATTATAATCCGATTTTGCTTCAAATGAAATTTGGGGCAAAACGGGAAAATCACATATGAAAGGATTTATAGGATCTATAATGGTTTTGTCAGGAGTATTGCTATTTGTATTTTTGATCTGGCAGGGAGTGATTGGTCACTATCGTTATGACCAGACCATTTATTCAAACTGGTCTTTAGCCGATAGAGCTTCCACTATCTCCCAAAAGTCTGAATACATCAATAAATTTGTTTCAGCCTTGAGGGATAGCGGTTTGCAAGGTCGCCATAACGCACTCTTTCTCTCTACGGGGAAAAACAGCTTTGACGAAAATTTCAAAGCTCTGGCCAGCTTGCAAGAAAGATTGAACAGTATTAAAAGCATGGATGAAAATTCCTTCGCTTACCAGTCTGCTATTCAACAAATAACAGAACAAGAACAGGGCCAGGCCGACGACATGCTAGCAGTCTTTAGCGGTTGCTGGTGGCAAGCGAACTATTATTATCTATGGAATTTTTTCATTATTTACGGGCTTATTATACTCGGAATCATTTTAATTGGTTTCGGCGTAGCCTTAGAATAATAAAATGATTTTTTCCGAAAACGGCGGTTATCCAACCAGCCGTTTTTGTTTATGAAATGATTGCGAATATAATATTAATCTTACAAAAAAACGGGGTTATGACCCCGTTTTCTATTTTCTATAAACCCCAGCCGCTTTGCGGCGAAAGCTTGTCTTTATATAAGCATCAATCGGATGTCTTCAAGTATTTTTCGATGTTATCAAGATGCTCTTCGTATGTTTTCGCGCAATGAGTAACGCGGTTTGCATCGTGCAGGTAGTAAAGGCAGTCCGTCTCGGTCGGGTTCAACGCCGCTTCGATCGCGGGAATTCCCGGATTGCAGATCGGGTGCGGAGGCAAACCCTTGTTTAAGTAGGTATTATACGGAGAGTCTGTCTTTTTATCCGCCGTACTGATCGATGCCCACCATCCCTTTCCGGTATCGCCGCGAACGTATTGAAGCGTCGCATCGACATTCAAAGCCATATTCTGTTCTAAGCGGTTCCATAGAATTCCCGCTATCAAAGGCATATCGCTGTCGTTGGCCGCTTCCCTCTGGACGATCGAAGCGAAAGTGAGCCCTGTCGTCCATTTAATGTTTTGCCCATTGAATCTTGGCAAATAAGCCGCGAACTTCTCGTTGAACTTGGCCACTAAGCGTTCGGCCACCTTAAGAGGTTCTTCGTTGACGGGAATAAGATAAGTATCAGGGAAATAAACGCCTTCGATCTGATCGTATTTCATCGACGTGTAAGTGCTTATCCACTTTTCCTTTTGATCAGCCGTCCAGCCGAGCGCGTTCGCCAAAAGATCCGCTATTTCTTCCTTGCGCAATCCTTCCGGGATAATTATCCATTTCATATACGGCTTATCGCGCAACGCCTTAATGATCTGCGCCGCGCTCATATTCTTAGATAGTTTATATCCGCCTGCGGCGAATGTTCCCTCTTTGGTTCCGAAAGCGATCTTAAACGCTTCCCGGTCTTTAATGAAACCGCTGCTCAAAAGGTTGGCGGAGACATCATCAACCGTACTCTTGTCGATAGCGACCACGAACCTTTCATATCCTTCTTCCAAAACCGGTCCCTCGCTTTGTCCTCCGATGGCAGTTTCTTCATCCGCAGCTTTTGACTGCTCCGTTCCCTCTTTTTCGGCCCCATCCTGCAAAGAAACATTCTCGCTGTTGCTGGCAGAATCAATATTTTGGCCTTGATCTTTTTCCAAACCCTGATTTTGTTTCTGGCCGATAGAGCCAGACCAAACAACAGCCGCTAAAAAGGCAACGGCAATAATACCTGACGCTATCAATACGATTTTTTTGCTCATAAAAATTTATTTACTATTTTAAAACAACACCGACTTTGGGTTGCTTGTAACATTTTCATCGTTTTTTGTAAATGATAATTGCTCCAACATAAGGACGATCGAATATCTAATTTTTCACAATGAAAAAGTAGTACTGTCCTGCTCCCCTATAATTGGGCGGGACTACATTACTATTATACTACCGTTTCTAATTTTTACAGCCGCCGGACCAATAAAAAACTGGTGCTTTGTGCAGAGCAACCAGTTCGTGCCAAGTTGGCACGTATGAGATGAAATTCACGGCACGCATTCGCGGTACACAACCGTGATCTTATTTTTTTGGGAGCAGCAAGCATAATACGCTCCTATGATCTTGTTGCGTATTGCGCCTTGTTTCCCTCTTCTCTGCGACTTGCGGAACCCCAGCAAATAAAGTTTTGACTGAGGTGCCTTAGTCGATGTTTTCTTGGAGTCCTTAACGGACACCCATTCCCATCCGGTTATCTTCCAACGCCAGTGTTTCCCATCCCATATAAGGGACTTCTGAAATTGCAAACGATAATCCGGATGAACCATCACTTCCATGTATATCATCTCCTATTACTGAATGAACTTGCTCCAGTATATTTCCCATCCAGCCGACTTGTCAACATTTCCCGTTTCTTGCCATCATAATTTGACAAACTAACCTGAAAGTTGTAGTAATTTATGAGTATTAGCTTCAGCTTTGTATAACCAAACAACGAAAAGGTTATCGGCTGGCGGAGCTGATAACTGAAAAAGTTGTTTTAAAATTTATATGGTAGTTAAAACTTTGCAATGCTCCAAAAGCGCCAATCTTCTTCGCAAGCAAGACAAAATAGATGCTTGCATCAAGACGGCCAACAAGAAAAAGAAATATATTGTTGCTAATTCCATCGCTTCGATGGGAGGCGCGTCCAAAGCCGTCGTCAAGCAAGAGATCCTGCCCAATCTTGAAAGGATGGTCAACGATTTGGCCTCTCCCGGATACAAAGGCCAGGATTTCTGCGATTGCCAGACCATCTCCTACGCCATGGGGGCGCTGGAGAGATATGGGATCCGTCCCACGGCGCTGGCGGATAAGGCCGTTTCCGCTTTAATGGGCAAAGGGTCTTATTGGTACGCTATGGACATTGCAGGCAGGGCATCGAAGACAATGAAACAAAAACTGATAAAGGCCGTATTGGAAAGCGGCCTGAAAGAGAATCCAGGAATGCTCGAAAAGGCAATGAGATTGAAACGCCAGAAAGGACTGAATCTCGAAGACCTAAGCGTCATCGAGACAGCGTTAAGAAAAGAAACAACCCACGCTGAAACTGCCGCCTAAATAACAAAAGCCCCTCGGTCGATCCGCTAAGACCGAGAGGGCTTTTTTGTTGGAGCTGCTTATTTATGTCTTCATCAAAGTTGACACCATTTTCTTGGGACAAATTTTCCCAGCTAAAAAGCGGACTCTCGTCCGCTTTTCTTTTAGCCCAAAATATATGCCGCTTTTACTTCCCGGTCAGCTCTTTTAACTGATCGATCCTTTTTTGGAAGATAGCAAAAGCTTCTTTGTATACTTGGTCCGAAGACATATCGATACCGACGTCTTCTAATTGCTCAAGCGGATACCTTGAACCGCCATCCTTAAGAACCTTTTCAATGTAGGCATCGCGAGTAGCTGTGTCGCCGCTAAGGACTTTCTCGGAAAGAGCCATCCCGGCCAGATAACCGGAGACGTACTTGTAAACATAGAAGTCATAATAAAAATGAGGAACGTAAGCCCATTCTATGCCGACTTGGTCATCGACGCTAATGACACCTTTATCGCTGCCGTAATACTTCTTTACCAGATTAAGATAAGTTTGGTTCAGGAAATCGGCGGTCAAAGGAGTGTTGTTTTCCGCGGCCTGGTAGATCTTGTATTCGAACTCGGAAAATAACGCCTGGCGAAAAATGGTAGTGCGCATGGTCTCCAGAGATTCTCCCAAAAGCGCTATTTTCTTGGCTTTGTCGGTTTCCTGATTCAAACGGCTTTCAAAAAGCAAATTTTCATTGAAAGTCGAAGCTATTTCAGCGGTAAAAGTGGTGTAGTCTGATTGAGAATACGGCTGGTTGATGTTAGAAAAGTATGAATTCACGGCGTGCCCAAGCTCGTGGATCTCGGTAGAAACAGAATAATAATTGCCGGAAAAATTCATGAGAATATAAGGATGGACGTCGTAAGCGGCCGAACCGGCATAAGCCCCGTTGGTTTTCCCTTGAGAAGGATAAACATCGATCCATCCGCTGCCGGGCTTTATCGCTTCCGAAACGACTTTGAGATATTCATCGCCCATAGGCTTCAAGGCCTCCAGGATCATATCATTGGATTGCTCGTAGGTATATGAATCTTTGATGCCGTTGGTGGCTAGAGCGTAGAGATCGTAATAGTTCATGTCGTCTATTCCAAGAATGTTTTTCTTAAGCTCCACATATTGCTGCAATACCGGCAAGTTATCGTTAACTTCCTGAATGATCTTCTCGTAAACAGCAGCCGGAATGTTCTCCGAGAAAAGCGAGTCTTGCGCGGCAGAATCGAATTTTCTGGCTTTGGAATAAAATATGTTGGCATCAACTTGGGAAGAAAGCGTTTGGGCAAAGGTATTTTTATAGCTGATTAACGTACCAAAAAAATTGTTAAAAATGGTCTTGCGATCTTCACGGTTAGGGCTTTGGCGATAGCCCTCGAACAAGGCCTGCGTGAGCTTGACCTTTTTGCCGTCAGAAAAAGTAACCTCCGGGAATTGAAGTTCACTGTTAGTAAATATATCAAAAACATTATATCCCGAATTTCGCATGATCGAGCTCTGCGCCAAAAGAGACTCTTCTTTATCTGAAAGAATATGGTCCTTGTATCTCAACAGATCGACAATATGCATCCGGTAGTCTTTAAGATCGGCATTCGCGGCCAAAGACTCCAGCCTCTCCTTGGACAGGCCGAGCAATTCAGGGTTAAAAAAAGAAGAAGCGTCCCCAAATTCATTGCTAAGACGGTCGGAGATCTTTTTCATCTCCGCCCCTTCGGTGCCGCGAGTGTCCTGATCGAAATACATTGAGGCATAACCGCTGATACGGGAAATATTTTCATCCAAAGAATAAAAAGTTTTAAACGCTATCTTTATGCTCTCATCGCTAGACAATGTGCCTTTAAGTTTAGGAAATTCTTTTATCTGCGCGCGAGCCAGCTCCACGTCTTTATCAAAGTCGGCCCTGGAAGAATAAATTTCGCCAAGGTTCCATTGGTATTTCGGCTCGATCTCGCTTCTCTGAAGAGTAACGCCTGTTTTGGTTTCGCCAATGGTCTGAACCTCAGGCTCAGGAGCTGGCTTGTTGCCGTTCAAATTAGCATTAAAAACGACCAAACCGGCGGCGGTGCCAGCCACGAAAAGAATAGCCACAACGCCAAAAATAATTTTTTGTTGTTTCCTTTCCATATGACGGCAAAAACTAAATTAAATATTATTCACCGCGCCAATACTTTTTTTAATCATATCATCATCGAAGCAAGGATGCAGTGTGGGAGTATCCACAGAGGAAATAATAAAAACTAAGCCGAGGCATGTTCATTCGTCGATCGTTCACCGGCGGGCTTAACCACCGGATTTTGGGACCGATATTGGGAATAAATGAATCCTATGACAAATAGAATGACGATCCCAATGACAATTATTTTTGCATTTTTCATATTTTTTAAGAAAAGTTTGGCGATTGGGAGGTTGAAGCTGCCATAGCTAAATTATAGTATAAACATAATATATAATAGAATAAGAGATCAACCAAATATGCCTAAAGACAACCCTATAATCGCGGAAAGGGATGTTATCGCGGTAGAAAAAAGATCCGGTTCTAAAAAAACTATAACCATCGAGATATTCCTACCTCAACCCACCAAAGACGGTAAGGATTGTTTTTGTCTCGCCCGTTTCAACGGGATCGAGGGTGAATCATACAACGTTGGCGGCGTGGACAGCCTCCAAGCGCTTTCGATCGCGATCTCTCGGATCAAATCGCGGTTTACCGCTTTAAAAAGCGAAAAGTATGATTTTCTATGGCCCGAGAACGGCGAGCCGGTGGAATCAATCGATTACGATTTTGTGGCAAAAGGATTCCGGCACCAGCCAGAGAGATCTTTGGATATGGATCCTGAATGCGACCTACAAAAGATCCCGGGGGTCGGCGAGAGCATTGCCTGGAATTTGCTGAATATCGGCATAAACTCGATAGCGGATCTAAAGGGCAAAGACCCGGAAAAACTATATGAACAGTCTAACCACTTTGCGGGCATAACGCAGGACCGGTGCTTGCTGTATGTATTCCGCGAAGCGGTTTATTTCGCCGAAACCAAAAATCCGGATCCCAAAAAATTAAAGTGGTGGTATTGGAAAAACGACCCAAGATAAAAAACCGGAATGATCGAAAAATGAGACCGGACACCATTTGTGATTTATGGAATAATAGTCTTACTCAGAGATGATATTATCTCTTTATTTTTTCTATCTCCAAGTCCAAAAGTTCTATTATCATCTTCGTGGCAGAAGTTTGCTCGGGGTAAGTTATGCGCTGTGCATTATATGACGGACGGTATCTTTCAATTAAAGCTTTTTCTTCCCGCTTAATATCATCTTCAATAAGCTCCGAACCACTTATCCATACGATAAAATGAGTACCGGTTTTCCTTAG
>JBAZHV010000009.1:0-41709 GCA_041652155.1 Minisyncoccota bacterium | reverse complement strand
TGCGGGGACGGTGGGATTTGAACCCATGATCTCCTTCGTGACAGGAAGGCGTGTTAAACCAGGCTACACTACGTCCCCAATAATTAAACTGCTGTTTGGATCTCAACTGCTCGCAGATATGTTTTATACTTTCTTTCTAAAAAAATCAACCCGGCAATACGATCATACATTTTGGAAAACAAAATCTTGGAATCAACTGCACCGTAAGATAAAACCCAAACATTTTTATCTTGCCAAAATATCGACCCTCTTAAATTAACTAGCTCCTTAAGTTTGCTCTTCAAATCCTCTAAAAATAATTCATTTCCTGATGTGAATCTGGTCCGAAAAACAAACAATTTTCTTTTACGATTCGATCTTGTAAAATATCTGGCAACTATATTGCCGTCGCCGTCAAAATATCCGCGTAGAAAATGAAAAAAATAATTGTCAGGAACTTTGGGCAGGCGGATGATCTTGCTTTTGTTGGGCGACAGTCCTAATAATATTAAATCTTTAAAAATATCTTTGCTGCCGATTTGCAGGCGATATGCGGCTTTCCAATGATCTCTTCTCTTACGAACGGTAATTTTATGATTTGAATCCAATGCCGATCGTATCTGCTCCAACAACTCTCTGTCCGTGATCTCGAAACTAATAAAATACGCCCCTCTTTTACTCCTTATCATATTTCCATCGGCAGTAAAAAATCCTAAAACATAAGCCATCTCCGGAGACCATTTTTTAAAAAAATTCTTGTCAACTTCTTTGCAAATTGGCATTAATAAGTGGTGCCGGTGGTAGGAGTCGGACCTACGACCTAACGCTTATGAAACGTCCGCTCTGCCGCTGAGCTACACCGGCTCATTTATGGGGCAATACAATATTGGAAACGAAACGATCAAATGTTGCGGGGCCTGGAATTGCACCAGGGTCTGCGGCTTATGGGACCGCCGAGGTACTACTCCTCTACCCCGCACGTGGCATAAATAAAAAAATACTTATGCTAGTAAACGCCTTTATGGCTTTGTTATTCTAGCCTAAAACGAAAATAAAATCAAATAAAACAAATTGGAGAAACGGCCGATGCCTCCCATTGTTTGTCCGGGAAAACCGCCTAAAAATCTATTTCTTTGGCGATCTTTATGAATTCTTTGGCATCCAGCGACGCGCCGCCCACCAATACTCCCGACATTTGGGCATCTTTCACAAATCTCAAAACATTATCCGACCTGACGCTGCCGCCATAAAGTATCTGCGCCTGATTGGCCGCGGTTCGTCCGTATTTTTTACAGATCAATTTTTTTATAAAAATGCAGACTTCTTCGGCTTGGGCGGCCTCGCAAACCTTTCCCGTCCCTATAGCCCAAACCGGTTCGTAAGCCAAAACAATTTTATTGACAACTTTTTTAGCCACTTTTTCCAACCCTTTTTCAAGCTGGACTTTTAGGACCTCAAAAGTTCCGCCATCCTCTTTTTCTTGTTCTGTCTCCCCTACGCACAATATCGGCGTCAGGCCTAAGGCAAGGACTGCCAAAAGTTTTTTGTTGGCCGATTCGTCCGTTTCTCCGAATATTTTCCGCCTCTCCGAATGGCCGACAAGAACATATTCGCATCCCAGGCTGGCTATCTGCGCCAAAGAAATTTCTCCGGTAAAAGCCCCTTTTTCCTCCCAATAACAATTTTGGGCTCCCATTTTTATTTTTTTGGAAGAACCTGCGAGAGAAGAAAGAAAGACGGATGGCGGGCAAACGGCCATCTGCGCCTTTTTTATATTTTTAGATCCGGCGGCTATCCCGGCAAAAAGCTTCTTCGCCTCCTTAATGGTTTTGGGATTCATTTTCCAATTGGCTACGACAAGAGATGGCATAATTTTAGAGGTCTTATATTTTATTTTTATTTTTTATTTTGAAAAATATCCAAATGCATCCGGCGGCAATCACCGAAATTATGATCAGCCAGTCCAGGCCGCGCAAATAAACTTTGATATCGGCCCAATTTTGTCCCAGCTCTATGCCTGCCCAGGTTAATAACATCGAGAAAGGCAAAGATCCGGCCGCGGTATAAAAACAAAATTTACCGAAAGGCATTCTGGCTATGCCCGCGGGAAGAGAAATAAAAGTTCTGATCACCGGCAAAAGGCGGGAGAAAAAAATGCTTGAACTGCCATATTTGACAAACCATTTGTCGGCTACGGCCAGATCGCGGCTCGATAAAAAAATATACTTCCCGTACTTCTCGATGAAAGGCCTGCCGCCATAATAGCCTGCGGCATAAGCCAAAACCGATCCAACAAGATTTCCTATCGTTCCCCAAATAACCACCAACCAAAAAGAGAACTTTCCCGTCCAGACCAGATAACCGGCAAAAGGCATAATGATCTCCGAAGGTACTGGCAAACAAGCGCTTTCCAAAGCCATAAAAAATCCAACCGCCCAATAGCCGAAAAAAGAAATCCCGCCGACGATATAAGAAGCAATAGCTCCCAGAATAGATTCTAACGCTTCGACGATCATTGCTGTCTCAAATATTCAGCCGCCTGCTCCGGCTCTATGGTGGATATCTCCATTCTTGAACCTATCTCAAACCCGGCCCACACGGAAGTTTTCGGCATAATGGTCCAATGCCAATGATAGAAACCGTAGTCATCAAGGCCGCAGGGAGCGTTATGCAAATAAAAATTATAGTCGGGATTATTTAATCCTTTATAAAGCTTGCCGAGGACAACTTTAAAAGCCTCCGCTAAGCCTTGCTTTTGTTCCTCGCTGATATCCTCAAAATATGGGCCATGCTTTTTAGGAGTAATAACGACCTGAAAAGCCGATTTTGAAGCAAACGGACAAATGGCGGCAAAATGTTCATTCTCGAAGATCACCCTCTCTTTGACCTGCAGTTCCCATTTGGTCATCTCGCAGGAAATACATTTTTTATTGTCTTGGAAATATTTGCTGGCCACCAGAAGCTGATTTTTGAGATCGACATCGACCAAAGGCTGGCCGATGATCTGCGAATGCGGATGAGGCTGGGAAGCCCCCGCGTCCGGACCATGGTTATGAAAAATGGAAACATAGCCGACATAAGGCATTTTCTTGAGCTGGAGGCTTCTTTCCTGATAAACGTCAATAAGCTCTTTTATGGATTCCTGCGGCAAAAGCGCAATGGATTTGTCATGATCGGAAGTGATGACCAGATCATGATACCCGACAGCGCCAAGCCTTTGATATAATCCGCCTTCCATCTCTTCGAAAAGTTCTTCGGCAGGAACGAACGCCGGGAATTTATTAGGTATTGATATGGTGGTCCATTCTTTAGGCATCGGCCCTTCTTTTTCAAGATCGATCTTTTTACCGTTCAAATAGGCTACGCTGGCTTTGACGTTCGGATCGGTGTTGCAAAAAGGGCATTTATCTTTGCCCACATCAGGCTGGTCCTCTTTCGTTTTTTTGAACATCTCCGGCTTCTTGGCGCGGCCGGTAGCAATGACCACCCAATCTTTCGAAGCCAGATCCAATCTTAGCTCCGACAAATTTTTCTTTTGTTGTTCTTGTTCCATTTTCACAGAATTAAATTTAATTAGCTTTAAAAAAATTATAACATTTATGAAAAACAACAGCCAGTGTAAGTATCAACAGCCGCCCGAAGACAGGGCGAAAATAGACAAAAGCACCTCCTGCGGAGGTGCTTTTGTCTTGGTGCTTGATCCCATTTATCAAGTAACTGCGTTAAAAAATATGCACAGGTGTCACCTGTGCATATTTTTTTACTTGGCTGTTTGCGTTTGTTCTTCTTCGTCCTGATCTTCCGCGTCCGGGTCTCCCATATCCGTCAGCACTTTTGGTTCTCCGTTGACTATCGCTATCATATGCTCGAAGTGGGCGGACAGAGAGCCGTCTTTCGTTTCGAAGGTCAGATCATTCTTGGACATTTTTATCTCTCCCGTGCCTATGTTGGCCATAGGCTCAAGACAAAAGACCATTCCCTCCGCTATCGCCGCTCCCTTGCCTCTTTTTCCGTAGTTCAATATCTCCGGATCTTCGTGCAAAAATCTGCCTATACCGTGGCCGCAAAGATCGCGGGCCACGCTAAAACCCTGGGTTTCGATATAGCGCTGGATAGTGTTGGAAATATCGCCGAAAGTATTTATGGAACGGCACTTTTTTATGCCGCGCTTCAACGCTTTTTTGGTCACTCTGATCAAGCGCTGGGATTCAAAATCCACCTCTCCGACAGGCACGGTCACGGCCATATCGCTGTGAAATCCTTTATAATAAAGCCCCAAATCGAATTTCAACAGATCTCCCTGCTTTAATTTTCTGCCCGAAGGAACGCCGTGGACTATCTCTTCGTTCACTGAAATGCAAGCGCAGGCCGGAAATCCGTTGTAGCCTTTGAAGGAACATTTTCCTCCATATTTTAAAATCAGGCTCTCTGCGAGCCTATCCAAATCGTTAGTGGTACCTCCCGGTTTGACTTCCTTAACGCACTGTTTTACAATACTGGCTAAAATCTTCCCTCCTTCTGCCATTATTTCTATTTCTTCCGGCGATTTTACGTAAATCATTCTACAAACACCCTTCTAAATTTTTTAGTATATCTTCGAAGACCGCCTCTATAGGCTGTTCTCCGTTTATTTTTACCAGCTTGCCTTGCTTCTCGTAAAAATCAAGGATCGGTTCCATCTCTTTATCGTAAATGGCAAGCCTTTCCCTGATCGACTCGGGATTGTCATCCAAACGGACAACGAATTCTCCGCCGCACTGGTCGCAAACTTTGATGTTCGAGTATTTTTCTTCGTACGGGGTCAACCGTCCGCATTTAACGCATTGCCTGCGCTTGGCCAAACGGTTGAAAGAGGTCTCTTTGGAGATATCCACCAAAAAAACTTTATCTATCTGCCAGCGGTACCAAACAAGAGCTTCGTCTAAAAGTTTGGCTTCCGGAATGGTTCTGGGACTGCCATCCAAAACGAAACCTTTCAGATCAGAATTCGCTTTATATTCCTCAAGTTTATCTGTCCAAAGCTTGGAAGCGATAAAACTGGGCACCAATTGGCCCTTTTCCATCACTTCTTTGAGTTTTTCACCGGTATAGTCGCTTGCCTGCTGGCGTTCTCTTAAAACCTGGCCTGAACCGAAATAAGCCAAATTGAATTTTTCGACGATTAATTTTGCTTGGGTTCCCTTACCCGATCCCGGGCGGCCCAATAAACAAATTGCCAATTCGTCTTTTCCCATTTTTTGAGAGATTGAGATATAAAGTTAGAATTTTTCGTAATTGCGCATCTCGATCTGGGCTTTTACTTGCCTCGCTGTTTCCAAAACCACGCTGACAATGATCAAGACCGCTGTTCCTCCGATGAAGAACCCGAACTGCTTTACGTTGGTTACGCCCTGGATGATCGAAGGCATGATAGCGATCAAGCCCAAGAACAAAGCGCCGACAACCAATACCCTGTTCAGGATATGAGTAAGATAATTGGCGGTTGAAACTCCGGGCCTGATGCCGGGAATGAATCCCCCCATCTTTTGGAGATTGGTCGAAATGGACTTGGGATCAAAAGTTACGGCTGTGTAGAAAAATGTGAATACGAAAACCAAAAAGAAATAAGAGATGCCGTACACCCAAGGATTTTCCAAAAATGAAGTGGCTGAAGCGGCGGCAGTCCCTACCCATCCGCCCGCGCTTTTCAATAAGCCGGCAAGCATGGTGGGCAACATTAAAAGAGATAAGGCGAAAATGATCGGTATAACTCCGGCTGGGTTGATGTTCAAAGGCAAATAGGTCGAAACTCCCCCATACATCTTCGAACCGCGCACTCTCTTAGCGTAAGAGACCGGAATGTTGCGCCTTCCTTCAGTAATGAAGATAACGCTGCTGATAATAAAAATAGCGGCAAAGAAGAATAGAACGTAATACAATACCTGGGTCTGGTCGAAAGAAGAGGCCATTTGAAGGATATTACCAGGAAGATCGGCGACGATACCGGCAAAGATCAACAGAGAAACTCCGTTTCCTATGCCTTTCTCGGTCAGCAATTCTCCCAGCCACATCATTATCATGGAACCGGCGGTGATCGTCAGCACCGAAACAAGCAAAACAGGCAAAGACAGTTCTGATATCCATCCTTGGCTTTTGAACAAAATGATCATCGCGTAACCTTGCAAAGCGGCAAGAGGTATCGCGGCTATGCGGCAATATTGGTTGAACTTTTGGCGGCCCTGCTCTCCTTCTTCTTTATAGAGCTTTTCCAATTTGGGGAAGATCAAGGTCAATATCTGGAGAATGATCATGGCCGTAATGTAAGGGCTCAATCCAAGCATTACTATGGAGAGATTGCTCAAAGCTCCTCCGCTAAGCATATTCAGGAATCCCAAATACTGGTTTCCGCCGATGATCTCCTGCACTTTGGTAGCGTCTATTCCGGGTATCGGCAAATTGGCCATCAATCTGAAAACGGCGAACACTCCCAAGACAAAAAATATTTTATTTCTTAGATCTTTGATCCTGAATAATTGGGTAATTTTGTTTAAGCCTGGCATATTTGCAAAACCTGATACCAAATGGATTTATTTTTTATTCTTTGCTGCGGCCGGAGCGGCCTTAGTGGCTTTTTGCTTGGCGGATTTAGCGTCTTTATCGGCCTTAGCCTTCGCTTGGCTTGCCTTTGCCGAGGCTTCCTTCGCTTTGACCTTCTCTTGCGCTTTCGCTTTCTTCTCAAGCCTTTGAACGTTCCTGGCGGTTTTTACCTGGGCCTTGGCGGTCTTGGCTTTTTGGCCTTTTGACTCCACGACCTGGCCTCCCGCTTTTTCTATAAGCTCTTTGGCTCCTTTTGAAACAAAACAATTTTCGACTATCAAAACTTTGGTCAACTCCGCTTTTCCCAAGATCTTTACTCCCGGAACCCTATTGAACAGTTTGCGGACCAATCCTTTCTCAAGAAGTTTTTCCGGGCTGACGATAGATTTCTGGTCGAAATTCTTTTCCAGGACATCCAGATTGACAACAACAAAATCTTCCTTCTTTCCGGTCCCAAAACGATAGCCTCTTAACTTAGGATATCTTTTGATCAATTCGCGGATCACCGGCTGCATTTTGTGTCCGGCTCTGGCTGTCTGGCCTTTTCCTCCGCGGCCGCAATAAGTGCCGCGCTTTCCTCCGCGGCCCACTCTTTTGGGCTCTTTTTCTTTATGGATGGTTTTAATTTGATGTATCTGCATGTTCCAAAAACTTAGAGATTATGATTCTGTTGCTTCTTTATTTTCTTTCTGTTCGGCAGCCTCTTTCGCTGTTTCCTGGCTGGCAGACGGTTTGAATCCTCTTAATTTCTTAAAAGCTTCGATTGTAGCCATGGCATTGTTAAGCTTGTTCGAGGTGTTTCCGATAACCTTTGAAGAAACGTCTTGAATGCCGGATAAAGCGCACAGCAAGCGCACGGTTCCGCCGGCAACCAAGCCTTTTCCTTTGGCTTGCGGCTTCAATAGAACTTCGGCCGCGCCGAATTTAGCCGTCACTTCGTGGGGAATGGTTCCTTTTACTGTCGGAACGATCATAACGCTCTTCTTCGCCAATTTGGTGGCTTTATCTATCGCTTGAGGAACATCCAAACCTTTGGCGACGCCCACACCGATCTTTCCCATTTTGTTTCCGACCACGATAACCGCGCGAAATCTCATCTGCTTTCCTCCGGCAGAAACTCTGGTAACGCGAGCCAGATCTAAAAGCTTCGAATCAAATTCGTCTTTTGGTTTTTCCGATCGATAGTCTCTTCTCCTGTTATTGCCGGAGAAATTTTTTGTTTTAACGGGTGTGGTATTTTCGGTCGTCATTTGTTTCTCTTTTTTATTAGCAATTTTTAAATTATTTAGAATACGAGTCCTCCATCTCTGGCTCCCTGGGCCAATGCTTTTATCCTGCCGTGATAGCCGTAACCGCTCTTGTCAAAGATAGCTTTCTCGATCTTCAAATCTTTAGCCTTTTGAGCTATCAACTTTCCGATCTCGTAAGCCATGGCGACCTTGTTGGTCATCTCTTTGCCGTCTGTTTTTTTCGCTTTGATCTCGCGGTCGCTGGCTGAAGCTAATGTCAATCCCCTGTTATCGTCTATCAATTGGACGTAAACATGATTGCTGGATCTGAAAATAGAAAGCCTTGGATTTTTATCGCCCCCTTTAATTTTGGCTCTGCCTCTTGCGTGCCGTCTGATTCTTTTTTCTTGTGTGAACAACATAATAGTAATAATTTAATGGGTATTAAAGTTAGGCTCCTCCAGCCGCGCCAGCTGCCTTCTTTCCAAGTTTTATCTTCACATACTCTCCCAAATATCTGATCCCCTTTCCTTTATATGGTTCCGGCGGTCTCACTCTCCTGATGGTCGCCGCTATCTGTCCCACCAATTCTTTATCTATTCCGGAAACAATGATCACGCTCTTTTCAACGGCGAATTTTATTCCTTCCGGTGCGGATATCTTAACATTGTGGCTGAAACCCACCTCCAATACCAGTTCATTACCCTGGACATTTGCCCTGAATCCGACTCCCTGCAATTCAAGCTTTTTCTCGAACTCCTTCACGGATCCTTCGACCATATTGGAAATTATCATTCTGACCAAACCCCACAGGGCCTTATTCCTTTTGCTCATCGATACGGGGTTGACGATGATCTCGTTTTCTTTTTGCTCGACCAAAACTCCGACCGGGATCGGCTTGGAAATAGATCCTTTCGGACCCTTGACGCTGATCATCTCACTGTCTATTTTCACTTCTACTCCTGTCGGTATTTGGACTGGTTTTTTACCTACGCGAGACATAAATTTATAAAATTAATTACGGATCTAATTACCAAATTTCAGCGATCATCTCTCCCCCCACTTTCTGCTTGCGGGCTTCTTTGTTCGTCATCAGACCTTTAGAGGTGGAAATGATCGAGATGCCGTATCCCGACCTTACGCGCTTTATTTCTTGAACGGAGACATAAACTCTCTTCCCCAGTTTGGAGATCCTTTTTATCCTTGAAAGAGCCGGGGTTCCGTCTTCGTTGTACTTCAGGTCGACTAAAATTTTCTTCTTCGGGTCTTTCCCTTTTTTCTTCGCGTCCAAAATGAATCCCTCTCCCTTTAATATCTCCAATATTTGAAATTTCATATTGGAGCACGGAGAAACGGTCGCCTGCTTTTTAGCAACCGCTTGGGCGTTCATTATTAGAGTAAACATATCTGATAACGGATCCATAATTGTGTGTCTGAATAATCGGTCTTAAGCGCTAAATCAATTTAACGCCCAGTAACCGGATTATTACCATGAAGATTTTTTAATTCCCGGGATTTCTCCTTTCTGGGCCATCTCTCTGAAACAAATGCGGCATAAGCCGAACTTTCTCATATAGCCGTGTCTTCTTCCGCAACGGAAACATCTTCTTTCTGTGCGAGAGGAAAACTTAGGTGTCTTATTTGCTTTTGCTATTTCTGATGTTCTTGCCATATTATTGTTTCTTAAATGGAAATCCGAGCAGGTTAAACAGGGCCAAGCCTCTTTCTCTGCTTTTAGCGGTTGTTACCACGGTTACCTCCAATCCAAGGATTATCGGCGATCTCTCCGGAGAAATTTCCGGGAAAGCGATATGCTCCTTAACGCCGATGTTCAAATTGCCGCTGCTGTCCACGGCGCTTTCAGGAATGCCCTGAAAATCTCTCGAACGAGGCATTACTATATTAATCATTTTTTCCAAAAAATCAAAAAGTCTTTGTCCTCTTAATGTGACTTTGGCGCCAAGAACCATCCCTTCTCTTGTTTTGAATGCGGAGATGGACTTCTTTGACTTTGTTAAAACTGGTTTCTGCCCCGCGATCTGGGTGAGATTCTCCACTATATATTCTGTCAATTTTCTCTGCTCGTCTTTCGTGGCTTTCTGCAATATCATGCGGCCGAAACCAATGTTAATAACAGCCTTGGTGATCTTGGGCAAAGCCATTACATTTTCGTTTCCAAGCTTTTCTTTGAGGGCCGGGATAACTTCTTTTTGATATTTTTCCTTAATATTTGAAACCATTTTTCGTTAGCTTATATTAATTAAATTTCTTGCCCGCATTTCTTGCAGACGCGAGCCTTTTTTTCGCCGCTAACCGAACAGCCGACTCTTGAAGCTGCGTTGCATTTCGGACAGATCAATTTCACTTTTGAAGTTGAGATCGGTTTCGCTATCTGGACGATCTGGCCTTTTTCGCCTGCGCGCTTCGGGCGCACGTGCTTTTTCACAAAGTTCACTCCTTCGACCAAAACCTTGCCTTCCTTGGGAAGAACTTTCAGAACCTTGCCTTTTTTCAGGCGTTCATCTCCTGATGTTACTAAAACCAAATCGCTTTTTCTTATTTTCATAATCTTGATCTATCCGCTTGCTCTTCTATGCTCTTGAGCTGTTCTCGCCCTTGCCAAGGCTTAGGCGGGTATGCGCGGGATTGTTAATTATTCTTTTTGAAATTTAATTTATCTGTCTGCTAAAGCACCTCCGGGGCCATCGTGCCTATTTTGTCGTAGCCGGCTTCTTTTACCTCGCGGGCTATCGGTCCTAAAATCCTCGTCCCCTTCGGCTCTTTGGTGGTTCCTTCTAAAATTGCCGCCGCGTTGTCGTCGAATCTGATATAAGAACCATCGGCTCTCCTGAAAGCCTGTCTCTGGCGCACTATGACTGCGCGGACTATCTGATGTTTTTTGACTAATTTCCTAGGTTCGGCAGTTATGACCACTGCCACTATTATATCGCCTAGCCTGGAATATCTTCTTCCTGTACCGCCCAAAGCCTGGATGCATTGGATCACCTTTGCTCCGGAGTTGTCGGCAACATTTAACATGGACCTAAGCTGTATCATATGATTCTCTCAACGGTTAATGCGGCTATATTTTTATAAAACGCAAATTTATTATTGTAACTTCTCTAATACCTGCCATTTTTTATCTTTGCTAACAGGGGCGCACTCCTCAATAACGACCGTGTCTCCAACCTGATAATTGCCTTCTTCCGTGTGGGCTTTGTAGTTCTTGTGCGTTTTGTATTGTTTCTTGTACAGAGGATGCTCTTTGACGCTTTCAACCTCGACCACCACGGTCTTCTGCATCTTGTTCGAAACAACTTTACCTGTTAAATGTCGTTTTGGCATAGTTATAAAAATTTATTTTTGGTTTAATATAGTAAGTATCCTGGCGATGTCTTTCTTGGATGCTCTTAGCTCCTTGGCTGATTTGATCTTGCCGGAAACAAGCTGGAACTCCAATACCTGGACTTCGTTTCTTTTGTCGCCTAAGATCTTTTCCAACTCTTCTTTTGTTTTCTGTTTGAATTCAGGTTTTTTCATCGAAAAGTTTTCAAAATTAAACGATTTATTTATAATACCCGAATTTCAAAATTTATCAACCCTTTCTTACGCTTTCTTGACAAACTTTGTTTTGACCGGAAGCTTGTCTCCCGCCTTTCTGAACGCTTCGCGGGCGATAACTTCGGTGACTCCTTCCAGCTCGAACAGCATTCTTCCGGGTTTGGCGGGGAATACGTAATGGTCCGGAGCTCCTTTGCCGGTACCCATAGGCGTTTCCACTCCTTTGGTGGTAATGGACTTGTCGGGGAAAATTCTTATCCAAAGCTTTCCTCCTTTCTTAAGGTATCTCATGACAACTCTCCTGCAAGCTTCGATCTGCTTGGAAGTGATGTACTTTAATCCATCCGCCTTCAAGCCAAAGCTGCCAAAGTTGATCTCTGTGCCTCTGCTTTCAAAAGTTCTTTTCCGGCTGCGTCCCTTTTGCTGCTTTCTGTATTTTACTCTTTTAGGAAACAACATAATAATGTTATTTAACTTTCAATTATATTTTATCGTCCGAATTTCTCGCCTTTATATATCCAGGTTTTGATCCCGATAGCTCCATAAGTGCAGTGAGCTTCTTCAAAGCCGTAATCGATATCGGCTCTGACCGTCCCTCTCGGAAGCTGTCCGCGGCCCAGCCATTCTCGGCGGGCGATGGAGGCTCCATCCAATCTTCCGGAAACTTCCACTCTTGCTCCTTTCACTTCCTTGTGGGCTAAAACTTTATCCAGCGCCTGCTTTAAAAGTTTTCTGAAAGGCATTCTTTTCTCCAATCTCTGGGCAACCCACTGGGCCACCAAAACTGAAGACATCCAAGGATCGGCAATTTCCTTTATCTCGATATTGGTCTTCCTAAATTTCAGCTCCGCTTCTTTCTGCGTGGCTCTCTTCCCTTTCAACAGTTGCTTGATGATCTTTACTTTCAAAGCCTCTATCCCTTCTCCTCCGCGGCCAATGACCAATCCGGGCCTGGCTGTGTAGATCAGGATGCTCGTCTTGTCTTCGCGGGGAAATCTTTCTATTTCAACCTTCTCAACGCTAGCATCTTTTAAGCTGGATTTTAAAATTTCTCTTATTCTAAAATCCTCCTCCAGATACAATTTTGGAGCTCTTCCATAGTATCCTTGGGACAACCAGTCGGAATTTTCCTTAATGCGGAATAATTTAGGATTAACTTTGTGTGCCATTTGACTTTATTTATTAAAAAATATTATTTCTCTGATTTTTTAGCCTTAGCTGCCGTTTTGGTCTTGGCAACCGTCTTTTTAACCTTTTTCTCTTTGGTTTCTTTAACTTCTTGGACCGGTTTTGCTTCCGGAGTTTTTGTTCCCGCCTTTCTGGCTTTGGTTTTTGCCCTTTGGGCTTTCGCTCCCAGCTCTATCTTCTCGTCTTTTCCCGCCAGGATCAGTTCAACGTGGCAGGTTCTTTTCCTGAGCTGATTGGCATTGCCTCTCGCTCTGGGCATAACCCTCTTATACACAGCTCCTTCGTTAACCCAAATTCTTGCAACATAAAGGCCTTTGGCGTCCAAATGAAAATTATTTTTGGCGTTGGCTACTGCGGAATTTAAAAGTTTTAAAATCGGGCTGGCCGCTCTTTTTATGGTAAAACTCAAAATGCTCTGAGCTTTCTCAACTGATTTTCCCCTAACCAGATCAGCAACCAATCTTGCTTTGCGGGGAGATATTCTTAGATAACTAAGTTTGGCGGAAACCATATTTATTGATATTTTACCTTTTACTCGAATAAAATCTTAAATTATAATCTATTTTTTCCCTTTGGCGGGAGCGGCGCCTTTAGCTGAAGCCCCGGCGGCCGGAACGGCTACTTGAGTTGCCGCGGCCGGAGCGGCTGATTTGCCGGCTTCCAACCCTCTCTGCATCTTTCCTCCGTGCCTGACAAACTTGGTCGTGAAAGAAAATTCTCCCAATTTATGGCCGACCATATCCTCAGAAGCCTTCACGGTGATAAAAGCTTTTCCATTGTGGACCGCGAAAGTCAATCCTATCATTTCAGGGGTGATAACACAAGCCCGGCTCCATGTTTTTATAATGTCGCTCGGTTTGGCTTTATTTACTTTTTCCATTAATCTTTCGTCAATAAATGGACCCTTTTTAAGACTTCTTGCCATATTTTTGTATTATATTAATTTATTTTTTTCGTCTCCTTTGGACTATATATTTATTGGTCGCGGTTCTTTTCCTGGTCTTGACTCCCATAGCCGGCTTGCCCCAAGGCGTCTTGGCATGCTTCATACCGATGCCCTGCCTGCCTTCGCCGCCGCCATGCGGATGATCGCAAGGGTTCATAACCGTGCCTCTGACATGGGGCCGAATGCCTCTATTCCTGGTAGTGCCCGCTTTGCCCCAGTTGGTAAAACGATAATCTGCGTTGGAAACAGCTCCCACGGAAGCGAAACATTCCTGCGAAACCTTCCTCACTTCGGAAGACGCCATTTTTAAGTGGCAGAAACCTCCCTCGTGGGCGATCACGGTGGCCTTTGATCCGGCCGATCTGGCCATCTTTCCTCCTTGTCCCGGGATGATTTCTATGTTGTGAACCAAAGTTCCTTCCGGAATGCCCTTCAGCTGCAAACGATTTCCTAAAGTTATAGGCGTATTTTGAGAAGTAACGACCTCGTCTCCGATCTGGGAACCTTGAGGCGCCAAAATATATTTTTTTTCTCCGGAGGCATATTCCACCAAGGCGAGATAGGCGGTCCTGTTCGGATCGTATTCAATGGCAATTATCTTGCCCGGCATATCCATATTCCCCTGGGCAAAATCAACAATTCTGTAGATCTTGCGGGCTCCGCCTCCGATATGGCGGGAAGTGATCCTGCCATTCTGGGCGCGTCCGCCTGTTTTCCTCCATCTCAAAATTAATCCTTTCTCAGGCCTTTTCTTTTTGGTTATGCTGGTTTTTTTGCTTTGAACTGCCATAGGTGGTTATTAAATAAAATTATTTGGCCATTACTTCAATTCTCTGTCCGGATTTTATTTTGACCAAGGCTTTTTTAAAACCTTTTTGGATTCCGGCTTTTTTACCGCGTCCCACTTTTTTATCGGAAGTGTTGACTATCGTGATTTTCTCTACGTTGACTTTATAAATATCTTCTATCGCTTTCTTCACTTCCGTCTTGTTCGCTTTGCTGGCGACCCTGAAAACATAATAATCCTTCTCATTCATATTCACCGCTTTTTCAGTAATATAAGGGGCTTTGACCATGCCTAAAACATAACCGCCCTTAACCCCGGGGGCTTTCGATACCACCTTGGTTCCCCTGGTTACTTTCTTTACGGCAGCTTTTTTCTCCTGCTTGCTTTCGATCTCTTTCACGGGATCGTTGCCGGTTCCTTTTTGGGTTTCTTTTTTAAAAATGTTCAAAGCCATATCTAAATTTATTCTTCTTCAGAAGAAACTTTGCTTTTTACCGAAAAAGTTTCTTTAATGTCTTTTAGACTATTTTTGGTTAATACTAAATATTTGTATGACAACAAGTCCAAACAATTCAGATCTTTAGCCTGCATCGGAGCGGTTCTCACCAAATTTCTCACCGACAATACCGCATTTTTATCGGTTTTCGATAAAGCGATTATTGTTCCTTTGCCGGTAAAGGTCGATATCTTTAATTTCAAATTGTTCAATATCTCTCTAACCTCTTTTGTTTTTGGCTTGTCAAAACTCAATTCATCAAGAACGATCAGCGCGTTGTTCTTGATCTTTTGAGACAAGACCATAAACATAGCCTTGCGCTGCATTTTTTTGGAAATACCCTTTTCGAAATTTCTTTCGTTGGTAGGGCCGAACGTTACGCCACCATGCCTCCATATGGGAGATCTGTTGGAGCCATGTCTGGCTCTGCCTGTTCCTTTCTGGCGCCAGGGTTTTTTGCCTCCTCCGCTAACCTCGCCTCTTCCCTTGGTATGGGCTATGCTTTGTCTGCGGTTGGACGCCTGGCAAACAGCCACTTGATGGACCAAATCGGATTTCAATGCCACCTCAAAAATATCCTTTGGAAGGGTAACTTGGGCGACTTCTTCTCCTACTTTGTTGTAAACTGCGGTTTTCATATGATTGATTCAAAAACAGTGAACTTTATTTGGCTTTTATTTCCAGCAAGGTGCCCTTGCGGCCAGGCAGCATTCCCTTGATAGCCAGCAAATTATTTTCTTTATCTATTTTAGCCACTTCCAAGTTATCTACAGTAACTCTGTCGTATCCGGTCCGGCCAGGCATTTTGCGGCCTTTAACAACTCTGGCGGGAATAGTACAGCCTACGGAGCCCAAAGTTCTTTGTTCGTGCTTCATACCGTGGGTAGCTCCTCTTCCTGAAAATCCCCATCTCTTGACTCCTCCCTGAAAACCCTTTCCTATACTCATACCGCTTACCTTTATTTTGTCATTCTCCTGAAACACGGAGACATCAAACGTATCGCCAACATTAAGAACCGCGCTCTCTTTCTCGGGCAAACGGAACTCTTTGATGAATTTAAAGCCTTTTCCTTTTTCACTTTTCTTGATCTTGCTCTCTTTCTTTCCCATAAAACCGATCTGCACCGATCCGTATCCTTCTTTTTCTTTCGTCTTTAACTGCAACACCTGGCAAGGACCAGCTTCAACCAAAGTTACCGGCACTCTTTTGCCTTTTTCGTCGAAAACCTGGGTCATTCCAATTTTTAAACCTAATATGAATTTCATAGTAACTTGGTGGATTAAATTAATAAATACCGGATAAACCGGTACTTGGTTTTAAGCTAGTACCCTGTTCTTGTTATTTGCAAGTGGCGGAAAAATTTTTCATTTTTTCCAGCTAAGATCAACTGTTTAAAAGCGGATAAACTTTTACAATATGCTCTTCACCTCGATATCGACGCCTGTCGGCAAAGTGAGAGTTTTCAAAGAATCAATGACTCTTTGATTCGGGCTGACAATATCGATGAATCTCTTATGAATTCTCATTTCGAACTGTTCGCGAGCATCCTTATGGACAAAAGTCGAACGATTGACGGTGTATTTATGAATTTCCACCGGCAATGGCACGGGACCCGATATTTCGGCGCCGTAACGCAAAGCTATCTCAACGATTTGTCGAGCGCTTTTGTCTATAAGCTTATGGTCGTAAGCCCTAAGTTTGATCCTTAATCTTGGTTTGGCTTCTTCTTTTGCTGGGTTCTTCTTTGTTGCTGCTGGCATCTTCTTCAAAAGAACTTCTATCGCCGGAGGCTTTTGAGAAAGCCTCCGGCAGTCATTCCTATTGTTATTTAATAATCTTTGTTATCACTCCCGCTCCTACGGTCTTTCCACCTTCACGGATGGCGAACTTCTGGGATTCTTCCATAGCGACCGGAACGATCAGTTTGACTTTCAAGTTTACAGTGTCGCCAGGCATAACCATTTCAGTCCCTTCCGGCAATGTGACATCGCCGGTAATATCGGAAGTCTTGAAATAGAACTGCGGTTTGTATCCGGGGAAGAACGGCGTATGGCGTCCTCCTTCTTCTTTATTCAAAATATAAACTTGTGTTTCGAATTCAGTGTGAGGTAAAATGCTTCCCGGTTTGGCAAGGACTTGTCCCCTCTCCACATCCTCTTTCTTCAAGCTTCTTAAAAGAATACCGACGTTGTCTCCAGCTTGTCCTTCGTTCAAGATCTTTTGGAACATTTCAATGCTGACGGCTGTTGTTTTGGTCGTCGGTCTGATACCTACCACTTCAATATCTTCATTGGAGTGGATGACCCCTCTCTCGATCCTTCCTGTCGCGACAGTGCCGCGGCCGGAGATTGAGAAAATGTCTTCAATGGCCATCAAGAAAGGCTTGTCTGTCTGCCTGGAGGGTTCTGGAATATAGTCGTCGCAAGCTTTAACAATGTCCAAGATCGGTTTAATGGCTGCGTCATCCGCTTTAGTGGCTTCCAAAGCTTTCAAAGCTGATCCTCTGACGAAAGGAATATTGTCTCCGTCAAAATGATATTTTTTCAAAAGTTCGCGAACTTCGGACTCGACTAAATCGATGATCTCCGGATCGTCAACTTGATCGCATTTGTTCAGAAAAACAACCATGGACGGCAAACCTACCTGGTAAGCCAAAAGGATGTGCTCTCTGGTCTGAGGCATAGGGCCGTCCGGGGCGGACACCACCAAAATAGCTCCGTCCATCTGCGCGGCGCCGGTGATCATATTCTTAATATAGTCAGCGTGGCCTGGGCAGTCGATGTGGGCGTAGTGTCTTTTTTCCGTCTCGTATTCCAAGTGGGAAATATTAATGGTTACGCCTCTGGCTTTTTCCTCCGGAGCGGCATCGATCTGATCGACAGACCTGTCGGTGGCTTTCATTCCAGCCAAATGCAAAGAATGCAAGATCGCAGCTGTGAGAGTAGTTTTACCATGGTCAACGTGTCCAATGGTGCCGATGTTCAAATGCGGCTTTGTTCTTTCAAATACTTGTTTTTCAGCCATAGGTTGATATGAAATAGCATAAAACATGAAGCCGGAACTGTTGTCAGTTTCTAACTTCAGGCCCTAAGTTTCAAAAATTTTATTTGCTTATTAAGTTTGGATTTATTTTTACTTAATTAATTTAATAGAAATTCCGAAAAAAGTCAACGGCTTAGAAGGGCAAATCCTCTATCTTCAGCGGTTCTTCCATCAATTCTCTGGCGGGAGCCGATAATATCCTCGATCCGTTTGCCGGATTCCCTGTTTTTCCTTTCATTTTTTTGTATTCTTCAAAGCTCATCACGATCAAGACCGGTTCTCCGTTCTCCACGATCACGACCTTGGAAGTCTCTCCGTCTATTATTATTTTTTTTAATTCATTTAGGTCCATAGTCTGCGGGAAAATTATTATTTTTTGCGGCCTTCTACTATCGCCAAGGAAATATTTTGAGGAACTTTCTCGTAATGGCTAAACTCCATTGTAAACGTTCCGCGGCCTTCCGTCAAGGAACGAAGAGAGGTGGCGTATCCGAACATTTCGGCCAAAGGAACCTTGGCGTTTATGATCTTCATAACTCCCCTGTCGGAGGTTTCTTCTATCTGCCCGCGGCGGGAAGAAATATCGCCGATAACGTCTCCCAGCGAATCAGGCTGGATGACCACTTCCAATTTCATAATAGGTTCCATTATGAAAGCTTTTGCCCTCTTGGCGGCCTCTTGCAATGCCATGGCGCCGGCGATCTTAAAGGCTATTTCCGAAGAGTCAACCTCATGATAAGAACCGTCGAAAAGAGTGACCTTGATGTCAACCATGGGGAATCCGGCAACAACTCCTTTTCCAAGCGCCTCTTTAATGCCTTTTTGAATGGCGGGAATATACTCGCGGGGAATGACGCCTCCTTTGATCTCATCCACGAATTCAAAGCCTTCGCCTTGGTTCTTAGGATCAACTTTGAGGAATACATGTCCATATTGTCCGCGGCCTCCCGATTGCTTGACGTATTTTGTTTCGGCCTCGGCATGGGTCTCGATAGTTTCTTTATAGGAAACCTGCGGGCGCCCTGAAGTCACGTCCAAACCGAACTCTCTTCTTAAGCGGTCCACAATGATGTCCAAATGCAATTCGCCCATACCGGCGATGATGGTTTCTCCGCTATCCGGATCGGTGCTCATTCTGAAGGTCGGATCTTCGTCCTGAAGCCTCTTAAGGGATACTCCCAATTTTTCCTGGTCTCCCTTTGTCTTGGGCTCGACTTTTACAAAAATGACCGGCTCGGGGAAAGTGATCTGTTCCAAAATGATCGGTGCGTTTTCGTCGGAAAGGGTGTGGCCGGTGGTCGTTCCTTTCAATCCGACCGTGCCGACGATGTCTCCGGCGTAAACCTCGTCAACTTCTTCTCTCTGATTGGCGTGCATGCGAAGCAAGCGTCCGATCCTTTCTTTTTGTCCGGTGTTCACGTTCAAAAGATAATTGCCTTTTTTAAAAGTTCCCGAATAAGTTCTGAAGTAGGTCAAACTGCCGACGAAAGGATCGTTGGCGATCTTGAAAGTCAAAGCGCAAAACGGCTCGGAATCCAAAGGTTTTCTCTGCAAAGGCTCTCCGGTTTTGGGATCTGTTCCCTGTGTCGGAGGCAGATCGGTCGGGCTGGGCAAATAGTAGCAAACGCCGTCAAGCATAGGCTGGATACCCTTGTTCTTAAGCGATGTGCCGAAGAAAACCGGGACCAATCTGTAGGCAATAGTGGCTTTCCTTAAAACCGCTCTTAACTCATCGACCGAAATTTCTTCTCCGGCCAGATATTTGTTCATTAAAGCTTCGTCTTCGGACACGATCTTCTCGATCATCTTTTTCCTCCAGTCTTCGGCAGCCTGTTTTAAATCTTCCGGAATTTCATTGGCGGTGACATTCTGTCCCTGGTCTCCCTCGAAATGGAGGGCTTTCATTTCCAAAAGATCGATAACTCCTTCGAAATCAGATTCTCTGCCGATCGGAATTTGCACCGCGACAGCATTGGTAGTCAGCTTGGTCCAGATGGATTCAAGGTCCTTTTCGAAATCGGCGCCCATCCTGTCCATCTTGTTCACAAAGCAAATGCGCGGAACATTATATTTGTCCGCCTGCCTCCAAACAGTCTCGGATTGAGGCTCCACTCCGGCGACGCCGTCGAATACGACTACGGCTCCGTCAAGCACGCGCAAAGAACGCTGTACCTCGGCGGTAAAGTCAATGTGTCCGGGAGTATCGATAATATTGAATCTGTGCTCGTTGGTCTTCTCGCGGCTTAAGTATTCGCCGGGAGACCAAAAACAAGTGGTCGACGCTGAAGTTATGGTAATGCCGCGCTCTCTTTCCTGTACCATCCAGTCCATAACAGCTTCTCCGTTATGAACCTCTCCGATCTTATGGGAAACTCCCGTGAAGAAAAGAATTCTTTCAGTGGTGGTAGTTTTACCCGCATCGATATGGGCGATGATGCCGATATCTCTGTATTTCTCTATAGGATAAAGTCGTGGCATAATAGTTTAAAAAAATATTAAAAAGAAAAATGAGCAAACGCTCTGTTGGCCTCGGCCATTTTATGGGTATTCTCTCTTTTTCTTACTGCTTCTCCTTTGTTCTCGGAAGCATCTTGTAATTCTTGAGCCAAGCTTTCGGCCATAGGCTTTCCTTTCTTGGCTTTGGCGGCGCCGATTATCCATCTTATCGCGATGCTTAATCTTCTGTCGCCTCTAACCTCGGTGGGCACCTGATAGGTGGCTCCGCCGACTCTCTTTGGTTTCACTTCCAAAAGAGGAGAAACATTCTGTATGGCAGTTCTAAAAACCTCCAAAGGCTCTCTCTTGGTATTTGCTTTGATTATGTCGAAAGATCCGTAAACGATCCTTTGGGCTACGGTCTTTTTTCCCTGCCTTAAAATATTGTTGATAAACTTAGCAACCGTCACATCGTTGTACAGAGGATCAGGCTGAGTTTCAAATTTTTTGATTTTATTGTTAGCCATAGTTTGTTATTGATATTATCAATGGTCGAGCGTCGATGGCCGAAAGCCGTTTCGGCTTTCTGTCCTCGGCTGGCGACTTTCTTCTTGGATGTTTTATACTTGATTTATTTGGATTGGATAGATTGTCGAGTGTCGATGGTCGAATGTCGTTGCGACTTTCTACTCTCTATTCTCGACATTCGATCGGTCTTAAGCTTTCTTTTCTTTCTTTGCTCCGTAGCAGCTTCTCTGTTTCTTGCGGCCTTCCACTCCTGAAGCATCGAGTACGCCTCTTACGATGTGGTATCTGACGCCCGGAAGATCTTTGACCTTCCCGCCTCTGATCATCACGATGGAGTGCTCTTGCAGTTTGTGCCCTTCGCCCGGAATATAAGCCGTGACCTCCATGCCGTTGGACAAGCGGACCCTCGCGACTTTGCGCAAAGCGGAGTTCGGTTTTTTCGGGGTAGCGGTGAAGACTTTCACGCAAACGCCTTTTTTAAAAGGAGAGTCGTATTTTTTGGGAGCGTTCTTGATCGGGTTAAAAGCAAAAGCCAAAGCCGGAGATTTGCTTTTTGCTTTTTGAGATTTTCTTCCTTTTTTAACTAGTTGGTGAATTGTAGGCATGCTGAATTTTTATATCCGCCCAAGGACAAGATTCGTTAAAAATCTTACGCCCCGATTTATAGGCTTGTTTATTTTAATTTTTAATTTGATTTATTCTTGAAAAATACCGACAGCGCCGCTGGCAAAAATATTGCCGCGCTTAAAAATAATCAAAGCGCAGAGCACATATCAGAGATTCAAATTATCAAATAAACCGTAAAATGTCAAATACCGAGCGGCCGGAAATCAACATAAAAAGATAAGAGCTGGCCATGGATATCCAGCTAAGGCCGGAAATTATCAACGCGAACAGAATGAACATCCCGTATCTTTCCAAATTGGAACGCAGACCGGGGAAACGATCGTTCAAAAGGCTGAACAATATATGGGATCCGTCCAGAGGAGGAAGAGGTATCAAATTGAAGAATCCCAAAACAAAATTATACATAGCCACCATAAAAATGACCTTGTTAAATTCGGGCGACAGATCGACGAATCTGGATATAAGGCTGAAGATCACGGCTATGGAAAAATTGACGATCACTCCGGCCGCTCCCACTTTAAGCTCTCCCCACCTCTTATCGGAAAAATAAGAAGGATTGACGGGCACGGGCTTGGCCCATCCTATGACAAACGGAGATTGGGACAAAACCAAAAGCAACGGCAATAAGACAGAGCCGATAGGATCCAAATGCCTCAAAGGGTTCAAGCTCAACCGTCCGGCCATTTTTGCCGTCGGGTCCCCTTGCATATAGGCAACGCTGCCGTGGGCTATCTCGTGCAGTATGACGGAAAATAATAGTATTATCAGGCCGATGATCGTGTAGATGTCCATAAGTGTTTTTTACCATATAGCGAAGTATAAATAAAGCGCGGATAGCATATTAATTTTCAATTTACAATTTTTAATTTTCAATGAATGTTTCAATGCTTTAATTTCTCAATATTTGAAACATTGAGACATTGGAATTTCATTGAAAATTGTAAATTAAAAATTGAAAATTATCGCTTTGAGCCAAACAAAAACACCACATCGCTGCGGCGCTTTTTGTTCGAATGTCGGGCCAAGCGGAATTGGACCGCTACTATGCCCACCCCAAGGGCACGGACTACCGTTATCCTATGGCCCGGGGGCCAAATCGCGAACTTACTATTTGGCTAAGGTTTTGATGCACTTGGTGCAGATCTTCACTCTTTGGCCGGCAAATTCTTTGAAATTAGGATTTTTTACATCCGCAGGAATAGTAGCCCATTGGATATTGGGATATTTCCTGAATTTTGGAGAAGGGTTATATTTGCTTCGCAGCTTGTTAAGCTTTCTCTCCATATGCGAAGTTTTTTCACAGATTAAACAATGTTTTGCCATAACGAAAATATCTTATATTATTCTTTCCATTTTTGCAAGAGCTCTGATTAGCTTGTAGGTTGTAGCTGGTAGCTTGTAGCCTGCCTGTCGGCAGACAGGGAGTCTCCCGGAATATATATTTTCATTTCTGCCGCAGGCAAGACTTCCTACAAGCTACCAGCTAATTCCTACAAGCTGGCTAACAAGCTAAGCAATAAAAAACCGCCCTTCATCAAGAGCGGCTTTTTATGGTCCTGCGTTCCTATAAAAGACTCCGGATAAAATCCAGGTGGGTGCCCTCATCCGGCCGCCAAAGCGGCTGGATATACGGGCTCCCGTAAAAAGAGCTTTGTGCCGGAATCTTCTCAGAAAAAGCAGGACCTCTTTGAGAACCGTTCGACTCCCAGAGAGGCGCCGCTTTTTCTTCTGGCTGTAAGATCCATATCGGACTACCTATAATTATCCCTCAACCAAAACTGCCGGTCAAGGATGTTTTCAACCTATGCAGAGATATGCAGAGATCTAATCTCTGCAAAAGGACCTGCGCAGATTCTCTTGCAGAGATTAGATCTCTGCGGAAGGTAAATATGGCCGAGTAAGCTTAAATCCCTTTGGATCGTTAGTATCTACTGCGCCATTTACTGTGACAATTACTGCGCCAAAATATTAGCTACTGTGACACTACTGCGCCAATCGCGCCAATTTACTGTGACAAATCAAAAAGCGCCGATAGGCGCTTTTTGATCTTCCGTATTCTATTCTCTTATATCCCTAAAGCTTTGACCAACTGCTTGATGAGGGACAGTACTGCCGGCGGAGCCAGCAAGCTGAATGAAGCGGTTCCCTGATCGTCCATGATCGTCCAAGGATTTTCGATAACATCAACTTTTTTACTTTCGGCATTCCACTTATATTCGTACTGAGGAGTGATCTCGTAATCGTTGATATATTCGTCCGCTTTATCTATCGGTACGGCGTTTCTTATAAAAACCTTGGGCACTCCGTAAAGCTGGGAAGCTTTTTCCAAGAGCTCCTGGTCGATCCTCAATCTTTCTCTGATGGGGTCCAAGCCAAGCTCGTCCCCTTCTTTCATCACCATCTTAACGTTGTTGCATTCCGGGTTGTCGCACATCAAATAAAATTCTTTTTTGCCTTCGTCGTAGCCGATCGATTTGGTCGGGAAGAGTTTCAGATTGCGGGAAGTGTTGCAGGTCGGACAAATTTTGCGCCATTTGATGCGCTCCTCGATGGCCATGTCAGGCACGTTGAGCAGAATGAACACATCCGGATCAGAACGGTAGTCCACCAAATCTCTGAAGAACAGAGAGAAAGCGACTTGGTCCAATCCTCTTGGGAAACCGTCGATGAAAATAACTTTGCCTTTGTTTTTGGCGATCTCTCTTTTGACTATCGCCAGGATCAATTCGGTGGGTAAAAGTTTTGAAGTGCTGCGCCCCTCAAGGGTATCGATGATCTCGTCGGGAGACATCCAGCCGCGGTAATTTTCTCTGATGAATTTGATAAGATCCTCTCTTTGATCGCTGGCTTTGAGTTCCTTATCGACTCCCCTGATCATATCGCCGATAGAGAGATGGAAAACTTTTTCTTTTCCGAATATCTCGCCGAACATTTTGGAATAAGTTCCTTTGCCGGCATTTTTTTTGCCCAAGAGATAAGCGATGAAAGTATTGCCGTCGGCAAGGTATTTTTTCATTCTCGCCACCTCGTCGCCCGCCTTAAGCTGAAAATATTCGGCGCGCTGTTTCGGATCGGACAGATCGAAGCGCGGAGAATTCTCGATCTTGGTTTTGAAAATTGGAAATTCAACCATATTTTTATTTCGAATGTTGAATGTCGAGGGTCGAATGTCGTAACTATTTTCGACTCTCGATATTCGACGTTCAACGATTAGCTATACTAAAATTATTTCCGTCGGCAACGATTTTAATGTCGCCGTTTTTATCGGTTCTCAAAGTATTAATACCAGATTTTGACAGCCTGGTCAAAACTTCTCCGCTGGGATGGCCGTAGCTGTTTTGCCCGACTTCGATAATTGCCAGATCGGGTTTTACTTCCTGCAAAAATTTTTCGGAAGTGGAATTTTTAGATCCGTGATGGGCGACTTTCAAAACCCGGGCCGCAAGATCGCTTTTGGAATCGATCATCTTTTGTTCCTCTCCAAAACCGATATCTCCGCAAAAAAGAAAACTGTTCTGTCCGAGATCCAACCTCAAAGCCAGCGAATCTTCGTTGCCGCCGCCGGATGAAGAAGTCGGACTGTTGCCGAAAGGATAAAGGATCGAGAAGACCGCTTCTCCGGCAATGATCCTCTGCCCTGCTGTGGCGTCTGTTTCCTTGGCTCCTTCTTTTGATATTTCGCTTTCTTTGAGCCTCTCCCACTCGGCGTCTATATCCGTATCTTTATTTATGCCCGACCAAACGATATTATCGACTTTATAGCTTTTCAATATCTCGAGAAGGCCGAACAAGTGGTCTTTATCGGGATGGGTCAAGATGATCATATCCAGATCCCTGTCCCAGAAAGGAAGTTCTTGAGCAACCTTTTCCAGCACTTTGGGATCGGGACCGCCGTCGATAAGTATCTGATGGTTTTGCGGGGTTCGAATGAAAATAGCGTCGCCTTGGCCCACGTCCAAAAAGGTCACCTCCAATTTGCCGCTTTGGGAACGGTAATAAAAAACGCTCTGCCACGCCAGCAAATTGGCCAAAAATAAAACCGCCAATATTATGAAGGTTTTACTTTTGCTGTTCATTCCGGGTCCGCACTTTTATTTGTTAAGGTCTGCGAGCAATTTCTCGAGATCGATGCCGTATTGCTGGCATAAGAAACCGAGCTTCAATTGTTCCATTTCCATTTTGGCGAAGGGACAGGAAAGGCAAGGCAATTCATATTTGGCCAGAATATCCTCCGCTCCCTTGCGCTGCAATATCTCGGCCAGAGCGGTCTCTTTTGTTACGGCCTTTTTTGCTGCTTCTTGTTGTTTTTCAGCTGGCATATTTTTAATTTGATATTAAAAATTATTAGTCCCCTGCAGATATTCTAACATCGCGGGCAAAATTATCAAAAGATCATTCATCGACTATAATTCCTCCTCCGAGCAGATGTTGGTCTTGGACATTTTTCGGCGCCAAGACGGGCGGGTCGTAAAAAACTATCGATTGCCCCGGAGTGACCGATCTTTGCGGCTCATCGAAAACCGCTTTCCACAAACCCTTGCCGCCAGCTTTGCTTATTGTCGCCAAGGCTGAAGGATGGCGGTATCGGATCTTTGCCGCTGTTCTCGCGGGAAGCCGGGGTTCGGACCCTGACGTCCAATTTGCATCCCTGAACAGAACTTCTTTTTGGTCCAGATCGGCCGGGTCCTTGGTGACGATCAGTTCGTTGTTGCCCATATTCTTTTTAAGGACGTAATAAGGACCGCCCGGCAGGCCCATTCCTTTTCTTTGGCCAAGAGTATAGAACCATAAACCTTTATGCTCTCCCAGAACATTACCCTCCCTGTCGATCATTTTTCCCGGCCGCTCGTGCAAATATTTCTTCAAAAAATCGCCGGTTTGGCCGGGGATGAAGCAGATCTCCTGCGATTCCGGAGTTTCGAAGACCGGCAGATCGAATTTTTTGGCAAGAGCCCTGACCTGCGGTTTGATGTATTCTCCTACCGGAAAAATTATATGTTTGAGCTGTTCCTGGCTTAACTTCCATAAAAAATACGTCTGATCTTTCAACTGGTCTTTCGGCCTGGATAGTTTATATCCCCCGCGGCCCGGATCGCCTTCCTGCTTTACGGCATAATGGCCGGTGGCGACGAAGTCCGCGCCCAAAGCCATCGCTTTCTCTAAAAGCAAACCGAACTTTATTTCCTTATTGCAAACAACGCAAGGATTTGGAGTTATTCCTCTTTTGTTGTCCTCCAAGAATTTATCAACTATCTTGGCCTTGAACTCTTTCTCAAAATTAAAAACATAAAAAGGGATGCCCAAAAGGCTGGCAACCCTTCTCGCGCGATTTTCCGATTCGGTCGAACAGCATCTGTTCTTGTTGGACCCTCCTACCGGCGGGCAGGCTCCTCCTACCGGCGGACAGGACGCGCTTGCTGGCGCGTCGGTATCGGACCAGAATTTTATGAATATTCCGATAACGTCAACCTGCCTGCCGGCAGACAGGAACAGGCCTTTTTTCAATAAGGCCGCAGAAACGGAGCTGTCCACTCCGCCCGACATTGCGCAAACGACTTTTATTTTTTTCATCGCGGTTGGTTTTCTGTTATTATTCCCCTTTCATCTTTTCTTCCATCTCGACCCAATCCTTGTATCTTCTGGCGGTCTCTTCTTTCTCTTTGGAGATCTTCTGATGTTTTATTTCCAGATCGGCCGGAATGTCTTTTTTATTTTTTGAAAAATAATCGTGTATCGCTTCAACTAAAGCGTCCGATGCCAAAACCGAACAATGCAATTTGACCGGAGGCAATTCGCCCAAAGATTCGACCACCTGGGACTTGCCTATTTTCATCGCTTCTTCCAGGGTCTTGCCCTTGGCAAGGTCGGTGATCGCGCTCGAAGTGGCGATGGCGGCCACGCATCCGAAGGTCTCGAATTTTATTTCTTTGATGATCTCTTGTTTTTTCTTATTTTGCCCGACTTTAATATACAGCCACATCACATCGCCGCATATTAAGTTGCCGACTTTGCCTACGCCGTCGGGATCTTTTATTTTTCCGTAGTTATGGGGCTTTTTGAAATGCGCCATAACTTTTTTGGTATAAAGACTGTTAGCCATAAATTAGTTCAAGGTTCTTTTAAATGGAGATATCTCTCTCAATTGTCTTATTATCCCCGGAAGCGTTTTAAGGACATAGTTGATCTCTTTGTCTGTGGTCCAGCGGCCCAAGGTCAGCCTCAACGAACCGTGCGCTTCCTGCGGGCGCAAGCCGATGGCCAACAGCACATGGCTGGGTTCCAGCTTCGCCGACGAACAAGCGGAACCGGTGGAACCGGCTATGCCGGCCATATCGAGCTGGATAAGCAAAGACTCTCCCTCCACAAATTCAAATCGAAAATTGGCGTTATTGGCAAGCCTCTTTTGGGGATGGCCGTTCAAATAAGTTCCTTCTATCTTTTCCATCACTCCCTTGATGAGCTTGTCTCTAAGCTTGGCCAACCGCTGGCTTTCTTTAGCCATCTCTTTTTGGCAAAGCAGGCAAGCTTGGGCGAAACCGTAGATCGCGGGCACGTTCACCGTGCTTGGACGCAGGCCGAATTCCTGCCCGCCGCCGTGTAAAATAGGAGCTATATTAGCTCCCTTCCTTATATATAAGCAGGCTGCGCCTTTGGGACCGTACATTTTATGGGAGCTGGCGGTGAGCAGGTCGATGTTCATTTCCTCAACATTGACCGGAACCTTGCCGAAACTCTGTACCGCGTCGGTGTGAAAGTAAACTCCTTTGCCGCGGCAGATCTTTCCGATCTCGCCGATCGGCTCGATGGTCCCGATCTCATTGTTGGCATGCATTATGGAAACCAAAATGGTTTCCTTTTTGATCTGTTGCTCGATGTCTTTGGGATCCACCAACCCATACTGATCGACCTTCGCTTTCGTCACCTCAAAACCCTGGCTCTCCAGCCACTTAGCGCTTTCGGCGACGCACGAATGTTCGATGCTCGAAATAATGATATGATTTCCCTTTTGCTTGTTGGCCAAGGCCACTCCTTTAAGCGCAATGTTGTTGCTCTCGGTCGCCGAACCGGTGAAGATCACTTCTTCGGCTTGGGCGCCCATCATTTTGGCCACGATCTCGCGGCTTTCTTCCAAAGCGGCTTTCGCCTCCTGGCCGAAGCTGTGCAAGGACATTGTATTTCCGAATACTTTTGCCTCGAAAGAAGCCAATGCTTTCAGAACTCTCGGATCGACCGGAGTGGCTGCTCCGTAATCAAGATAAACTCCGGACATCTTGACCTTTTTGATACTCTTGTTCTTCTTTGTATTTTTTTTGATCTTTTTTAATGTCGGCATTTTGTTTGAATTATTTGCCGGAACATCTCCGGCGGAATTTATTTTTTAAATTATGATCAGAGATCGTTGTTTATTATTTGTTCCAAGGTTATCGAATCCAGAAACTCGTTGAGCTTGTTCTGAAATTTCGCCCAAAAATTCTTGGCCAGACAGCGCTCTCTGTTCGGGCAGATATTATCCTTTGACGAAACGCATTGTACGAAATGGCTTTCTCCTTCCAGCACATTGACGATCTCGCCCAGTCTGATATTTTTAGCCGGACGGGCAAGCTTGTATCCTCCCTTCACTCCTTTCTGGGCTTCCAATATTCCCGCTTTCTCCATTTTGGAGATTATCTTTTCCAAATAGTCCGGGGATATTTTCTCGCTCGCGGCTATTTCTTTTATAGAGCAAATACGCCCGTCTTTGGCCGTGTTGGCCAAATATATCACCGCTCTCAATCCGTAAGTTGTCTTGGTTGAAATTTTCATAAAGAAAGCCGACCAATATGGTCGGCTTTATTGTAATCGAGTTCTCCAGATTTATCAAGCCCCCTCCATCCGATGAATAAACCTGTGGATAACTTTACACAGGTCGGACCTGTGTAAAGTTATCCACAGAAACAAAAACGCCGGGGCAGATGCTTGGGCGTTTTTTTATCCGGACGTTGGAATGTTCCGGCGATCTTATTTTGTTTCTTCTATTGCTCCGTATGGGCAGGCGCTTTCTCCGCCTGTCGCTTCTATTTTTTCAGAAGAGACCACCTTGGCCTTTCCATCGGTCTCCAATTCCGTTCCCCCGCTGGTAACGGCTACGCAAACGCCGCAACCGACGCATTTTTCTTTATTGATATTGTAAGTTTTTGCCATAAATTTTGATTAAAGTTATTAAAATCCGGTGACCATCCGCTCAAAACAAAATAATATTAGCACACTTCATCAAGGAAAAGCAAAGACCGCCGGAATCTTTTGGACAACGAAAGATCAAAGTTTGAAAGATGTTTTGGGTTCAGTTCCGTCTTTGAGCCTTTTTATATTTTCGCGAAGAGCTATGGTCACGAATAAAGCCCCGAGGATGGAAAAAGCGATAAGATAGCCTTTGTTCCCGAAGAAAAAAGCTAGGGGGATCAATATCCAGGAGAGCATCAAATTGGCGACGCTCATCGTTCTTGAAATTATCAAAATGGCGGCGAATGACGCGATGCCGATAAATAATATCGGGCTTTGGAATCCGACCAAAGCGATCATTGATCCATATAAAGGAGCTCCTCCTTTGCCTCCTTTGAATTTCAACCAAACCGGAAAAACGTGGCCGAGGATCGGCATCGCGGCCACGGCGACTATTTCCCAATCATTCGTTAAATAGTTCAACGCCAGCATCGTCGGGATAAAGGCTTTTGAAAGGTCTAGAAGGCCGTTGACTATGCCCCAGCGCCAGCCCAGCGCTCTGGAAACATTCGTGCTGCTTGTAGCCTTGCTCCCCACGTTTCTTATATCGATCCCCTTCATTTTGGGGATCAAATAACCGAAAGGGATGGAGCCCATCAGATAGGCAAAGATCAAGAAAAGGATGAACGAAAAAGTGATCATATTTAATTCAATAATTTTTTAGCCTGATTATATACTTTTACATTAACCGGGGTTTCCAGTCCGGCCTCTTTGGCCAGTTTGATAACGCCGCCGTTGTAATAGTCTATTTCTCCCAGATCTTTCGGCTTGCTTCCCCGCCCGCTGCTGACCATTTTCGCCAGAACGTTCCGGACAGGAACCAACAATGCCAAAGGAACATTATTTATTATACAGGAAAGAATACCGACTGGATAACGTTTGAAGTTTAAAAAATGACCGCCCGAAAGTTTGACCGAAGCCGCGTACTCTCTGAGCATAAAAATCTCTTCTCCAAAAATCGCTTTGTCCCGGTATCCTTCCTCCACGGATTTGCCGTATGAAGCCGCGGCCATGCCGATAAGGTTTAAAAACAATTTCGAGCATTCCATATTCTTTACGTCTTTTCTGGAATATTCCCGATATTCGACCCCTGCCGTCTCGAATATATTTTTGAGGCCGGATGTATTTTCCGGACCGAAAGCGCTGGAAAAAACCAGCTTGACCGGCTCGGAATACTTCATGCAGACCGCCTCTCCTTTTTTCACGCCATCGACGGCGTTGAACAAATTAAGCCTGATGATCTGAACCTTTGAAGCATCTTCGCCGAAGATCTCCTTCAGGGCCGAAACCGCTTCCCCTATGGCGTCTATGCCGTTCTGGGACAGGACCAAGGCGGGTAATTTTCCGTTCTTTTCTTTGACCGTTTGATAATAATATTTGACCACCGGAGAGACCGGGTTTCGCGTCATAACAAAAATATAGTCGGGCAAAGGATAATTGCCGAAGTCCCGGTCATTTATTATTTTTTGGTCCAGGACCTCCGGCTCGGATCCCCTCTTTTGGATCAAAAGATTTTTCGAGGACATCAAATTTATCTCTTGCTCCCTGCCGACCCCCAATATCTCGGCGGCATTTTTAAACTTGCTCGCGAAAAGGATTCCTGTCCTCCCGCCTATTCCAATGATCGCTATTTTTTCCATATTTTTAATTCAACTTAAAAATTATGTCCGCGAAACGGCCGAACATCAAGATATTTTCCTGTACTGGCAGATATCTTTGAAGTCGCAATAGTTGCATTGCGGCATCCCCGGCGCGGGCGGAAAATCGCTTTGTTTTATCGCGGTTATGCGCTTGGATATTTCTTGTTCGGTCTTTTCCACGTCCTCTTCTTTGGGCACAAAAGAAACCATTGATCCGTCGTTCAAATAATGGTAGGTCAGCTTCTCGGCCGAGAGCTTGAAAACTTCTCTCAATGCCAGTTGGTAAGTTAAAAGCTGAAATTTATCCGAGAAAGCCATACTGCCGGTATGGAGTTTGCCTGTCTTGTAATCGAATATCTCCAAAGCTCCTTGGGCGTCTTTATCGATCCTGTCGATCTTGCCGATAAAAGTATCTTCTCCGAACTTCAAGCGAAAGTCCTGTTCCAAAGCCGGATTGCCGTTCAAAAACAGTATCTGCGGTTTGGCCGCCGTGAAATTATCCAGAAAAGACTTCAAACTTTTTTCTCCCTGTTTGAAATACTCTTTTTTCTGGGTCTGGTCCTCGTACCATTCGTCTATCCATTCTTCTTTGTATATTTTGATCAAGTCTTCGTAGCCGAGGTCTTTCCCTTTGCCTCCCGGACCCTTGCCTCCGAAAATATCCATCTGGCTGGATTTGCCGGCTTTGCAGGCCAATCCGACGAAACGGTAAAGGGTGTTGTGGACGGTCTTGCCGAAGCTCAACGCCGGTTTGCCTCTGGACGTAATTTTCAAAAGATAACCGAATTTGTATTGCAAAGGGCATTTGTCAAAAGTGGAAAGCTGGGTGAAAGAAAAATAGCTCGGAAAATTAGATTTGAGATCAACTTTGGACCCCGGCCTGGCGATATTCTCTTTTTGAAAAACAAAATTGAATTTTTTAGGGTCGGTCTTGGTAAAATCATCCCTGTTTTTTATTATACCCGCTTCCAGCAAGAACCGGCTTGGTTTTTTCAAGCTCTTTCCGCCGTAATCTTTTGACCAGGTCAGGAACAGCGCCACCTTGGCTCTGGTTATGCCGACGTAAAAAAGCCTTCTCTCTTCCTGCAAGTGAAAATCTCCCTCGGGCAGAACCTCTTTGATCAGCGGCTCCGGTATGCTGATAGGATCGCTGCGGCCGACGTTGGGAAAACGGCGGTCGGCCATATTGACCAAAAAGACATATCTGAATTCCAGCCCTTTGGCCGAATGCATGGTCATTATTTTTATCGACTCCGGGCTGTCTTCCATGCCGGACCTCAAAGAACCCTCGCTGCCTGATTCCATTTCCATCCTGAACTCTTCCAGAAAACTGAAAAGCTTGGTATCCACGTTATTATCTTCAAAATCCTTGAGCTTGCCGTAAAATTGAGAGGCCAGCTCGCCGTCCAAAAAACTGGCTTCGCTTTCCTGGCTGAAATATTTCACGAACCCGAGATCGTGCAAGATCGAAACAAAAAGCTCGGAAACGCTCTTTTCTTTGGCCAAAGCGGCATGCCTTTTGATCTTGGGCAAAAGCGCGTTCAATTTTGAAACGGTATCCGGAGAAATGTCTTTTATAAGAGCCCTTTGTTCCAAGGCCTCAAAAGTGGAAAGGGTCTTTTGATGGCCGTATTGGCTTATTTTAGAAATATCGGAAGCGTCCAGTCCGAAAATAGGGGTCGTCAAAACGTGATAAAAATTGGCCGAATCGTAGAGATCGACCAATATCCTTAAGTAAGAGATCAAGCCCATGACCATAGGCTTGAGATAAAGACCTTTCGACGCCAAAAATTGATAAGGCATCCCGGACCGCTCCAAGCCGCGGGCAAAGGAATTAGCGATCTCGTTGGTCCTGGCCAATATGGCAAAGTCGGAAAAGATGGCGGTTTTGTCCGCTTCTTTTATCTTCCGGATGCGGTCAATGACCCCGGCCACTTCCTCTTGTCCGTTCTCAAAAACAACGTGCTCGATCATTCCCTGATCTTTAAGCGTGCTTTTCAGCCTCTTATCGATCTTCTTGAAATCAGCCAGGTTCAAACCTTTTTCTTTGGCCCTGGCCCTGACCTCTTGCACTTCATTGAGCTGATATTCCAAACGGTTCGGATTGTTGAGCTGGATGAAGTTATAAGCCAGGTCAAGGATGTTTTGCGGCGAACGGTAATTTTTGATCAGAACAACATCCTCGGACCCGGGGAAATCTTTCTTGAATTGCAAAACATTATTGAACGACGCGCCCTGAAAAGAAAAGATCGAATTATGGACGACTATTCCCTGAGATAAAAAATTGTGAGTCTTTTCTACTTCCAGATCGTAGACATAATCATTTTTTATTTCTTTTTCTATGTTGGTGATCTCGTCATATATAATCGTATTTCCCCTCCTCACCGGCAGATAGTGGCCCGGCACTAAATTTTTTGCTGGGATTATCAAGGCCGGATGGTTGTGCCTTATTTTAGTTTTCGTATCTAAGCCCACGCCAACATAAAATTTGGCCTCGATAAACCCTCCGGTTATTTTTTGTATTTTTTGCGCGGTTCTTTCCAATTCCTTTATATCTTCTCTCGCCATCAAAAATCTTTTTCCCTTTTTGGCTTTCGACATAAAAAAACCCGCCTTTTCTATTTTTTCTATAACGGCTTTGCTGGAAGTTTCTATTCTTAAGGTATGCTGGATCAAAGGATTTTTTAAAACCATCGATCCCTTTTTGACCGCTTCTTTACTTCTATAGTTTCTCGAGCACATTAAAATATTAATTTTTATTCTTTCTTTCTTCCCTCTATTCACCCCATCCAAGCAATGGTGGCAATAGCGCAGATCAATATTCAGATCATCAGCCAATTTTAAAACATTTTTACCGACGTCTATCTCTTTATACAAGCTGACCAGAAGATCATTTTTAATAACAATTCCTTTCCTTTCGCAAAAACAACCCGTGGGAATCCCGTATTTCAAAGACCACAAAGTTTCTTGGTATCTCGCTTCCTTGTCGCTTCCAAAAGCTCTTAAAGCTATTATCTTATCCGCCGATCGCTCAAGTCTTAGCCTTGAGACCAAATCATCTGTTTTTCCTATCCTCCACCCGATATCATCCCGGAACATCAAATAAACATAATGCCGCCCCTTTTTATATGTCGGAGGCGTCATCGAAAACATTTTATGGTTATCGGTGACTGTAAGTTTTTTACCGCTTTTCGTAGTAACAGTTATAAACTCTGTCTTCTTTTTATTCTTAAAAATATTACTGACTTTGGAATGCCCCAGATGGCCCCTGCCTATGCCGGTCAATAAAAAATCTCCTTTCCGAATATCTTTTATCTTTTTCTCCTCTATCTCCCCGTCTTTCCACTTTTCTATAAGCATTTCTCCCGGCAAACATTGGTCATCGTCGGCACAAACGGTAATGTTATTTTTTGGTCCGGCCAAAACTTTCAACAGTTCGTATTGCACCCAATTGGTATCCTGGAACTCGTCCACCAAAATATATTTGAATTGCTCCCGGTATTTTTCCAAGATCAAAGGACGCTCGCGGAAAAGTTTGAGCGTATAGCTAAGCAGGTCGCCAAAATCAAGGGCGTTATTGTCCAATAACAATTTTTGATAAAGATGGTAGGCTTCGGCGACTTCCTTGATCTTGCCGCTTTCTTCCTGCTCGAGCAGTACCTCCATTTTTTCCTTGCCTTTGAGCGAACGGGAAATGGCCGGGGCGTCGTCGAGATTTGCCCTCAAAGAATCGGCATATTTCAAATAATCCTCGGGCCTTATATCCTCGTTCTTCAATTTCTTGAAATGGTCCAGCAGGGCATGGATGAACTTGGTGGAGTTGCCCAAAGGCTTGAAATATTTCAAAAAATCGAACTTGTCGAAGTTCTTTCTGACCAGTATCCAGCCGCCGGTCTCGTCCAAAAGTTTGAAATTGGTCGGCAGGCCGATGGCCAAGCCGTATTCTTTGAGTATTTTTTCGCAAAAGGAATGGAAAGTCGAGATCCAAAGGTCGTAATAGCCGAAAGGCAGCATAATATCGACTCTCTCCTCCATTTCCTGGGCCGCCTTCTCGGTAAAGGTCAAAGCCAAAATCTCGTGGGCTTGCACTCCCTCGTCCATTATCAAATGGGCTATTTTCTTGGTCAAAACAGCGGTTTTGCCGGTGCCGGCCCCGGCCACGATCAGCAAAGGCCCGTCTTTATGCTCTATCGCCTCGGTCTGCTGTTTGTTGAACTTGACCCCCTCGTCTTTTCCTTTTTCCATACCCTTAATTCTATTCAAAAACAGCCTAAAAAGAAAGACTGAAAGAACAGATTTCCAAAGCCCTTAACGTTTCATTTCTGGATCAAAAATTCTATGCACCTTCCTCCTTTAGATAAACCACCTTGAACCCTAATTTTTTAAATATGTATTTCAGCCTGTTCGGGTCCGAGCCGATGAACGCGAGTAACCTCAAACCCGTGGCTTTATATAAAGGCCAGGCAAGAATATTTTTCTTCAATACGACCACAAACGGTTTTTGAGCCATCTCTTCGTAATATTTGATGCTAACGTCTTTGCACCAAAAGTAGCCGCCTTCCTTCAATATTCTTTTCAGATTCGCAAAAAACAGATGATCGTTGCCGATATAAGATAACGAATCGCGGCAAATGCCGAATTTCACGCTGCCGTCCTGATACGCGGAAAAATCCATCATATCGCCGACGTGGTAAGAAACGTTATCTATGGAACCAAATTTTCTTTAGCGATCTTATGGACCCCTTCCATTTTATCGTGCCAAAAAATTTGTTTCGGGCCAAACTCGCTCAGAATCTTAAGGTCTGCCCCTACTCCCGAAGCAAAATCAGCCACAGCTTCCCCTTTCAGATATATACCGTACTTATCGAGCAGGCCTTTAAAAAAAGTCCGGTCTTCTTTCGTTTGTCCGTTCCTCCTATCTAAATATGCTTTGGCATATTTTTCATCATAGCTGTTCTTGTTATTCCGTACTTCCAGTTTGAAATTGGTGGTTATCATTTCCGTTTTTATATAAAAATTATCTTCTCCTTTTGATAGAATTCGGAGATTCCCGCTCGCTATAAATTGTAAATGCCTATCCCTTATTTCGCAAATCCATAACAATAATCTTTGGTTTCCTGATCCTGTATTTGATCGCAAACGGCAGGATCTTTTTTCCCAACATCCGCATAGCAAGCGCCTCTCATCTCTTTATTTTGTATTCCATCGCAAGCGGATAGATCTTCCTTTATCCTGGCAACATTCGCATAGCAAAGGTCTCTGCCCAAAAACTGATCCTGTATCTTGCCGCAAATAGAAGGATCTTTCTTAGTTACAGCAATGCCTTGGTAGCAATTATTTTTTACCCCCTGATCCTGTATCTTGCCGCAAACGGATAAATCTTGCTTGACTCCGGCGACAGCCGAATAGCAAGATTCTTTTAACCACTGGCCTTGCATATTGTCGCAGACAGATAAATCTCTTTTAGCTTTAGCGGCACAAAGGTCTTTCTCTTCCTGGTCTTGCAGTTTATCGCAGATAGACGAATCTTGTTTGGCCGTGGCAAGACTGTCATAACAACTATTTTTCATCATCTCAGCCTGTATCTTGTCGCAGATAGATTGATCTAACTTGGTTACGGCAGTATTCAAATAACAATAATCTTTTGAAGACTGAGCCAACTCCTTGCCGCAATCTTTTTCTTCCGGTTCTTGGCCGATAGAGAAAGAAGGGTCCTCTGTTACTTGAGTTTGCTGGGCTTGTTGCTGCTCTTGAAGAACAATATCTTCGACTGATTTTTTATTTAGATATTCCAAATACTGTCGGCATAAAATCAGACCGGCTCCTGCAATACCGATAATAGCCAAAGCAACGACTACCGATAAATACTTAGCTTCTTTTTCCCCTTGGACAATAAAAGACATATCTGATGGTCGTTAAAATTTATTGTTTCTATTATAACTAAAAAGCCGCCTAAGGTATAAGGCGGCTGTGGATAACGTTCGATTCTCGCGGAGATCCTGTCGGCTAGAGAGTCAGCATCGCCAGGGTTCCTCCGACCAAACACAGGAGGCCGAAGATCAAGGCGAACCAGAAGAAGTTCATTTTTTTGGACCAGTCCACCAGGATTTTCAGGGTGGCTATGCCGACGATAAATGAGAACAAGACAGAGACCAAAGCGCCTTGAGAGAACAAAACTTTGTCTCCGAACAGGAATAGATAAGCCGAAGAAGCGAAAACCACCGGCGCCGAAAGCATAAACGACGTCTTCAAAACTTTCTGGGGATCGGTTTCTTTTAATGATAGCCCAAAGATGGTCGAACCGGAGCGGGAAAGCCCGGGAATGGCGGAGAATCCCTGCAAGACGCCGACTATCGCGGCCAGCTTGTTGTCGCTTAAGTTGAATTTCTTGCCCTGCTTTTGGAAAAAAGCCGTGGCGATCAGGGCAAAACCCATCAAGATCAAAAGGCCGTTGCCGATGTTCAGCTCTCGCGCGAATTTATAGACCGGCAGGCCGATGGCCAGAGAGATAACGGTTGTCAGAACAAAGAACTGGAAAAATTTCTTGTCTTTCATAAACAACAGATCGACAAAATCCTTCCAAAAATAGATCCCGACGGCCAATAATGTTCCCAAATGCAGGAACAGCGAAAAATCAACGGCGTTGACGCCAAGGTCGAATAAATTGGAAACCAGCGAGACCACTCCCTCGCTGGATATGGGCAGCCACTCAAAAATTCCCTGCAAAATCCCTAAAATAATATACTGGATCATAAATTAAAAATAACGATCAAATTAATATTTTTACGAGCCTATCTTGGCCGAATTGGTCCTTTGATATTTTATAATCTTTGTAACCGTATTTCTCCAGCGCCTGCTTTAGTTCTTTTATTTGGTAAAGATCGAACTCCATAAATATTTTCCCGCCCGGTTTTAAAAATTTCTTGGCATCTTTTAAAAATTTATCGATAAAGAACATCCCTTCTTTTTTCCCGTCCAAAGCGATCCACGGCTCGAACTGCCTTACCTGCGGCTGGATAAGATATTCTCTGGAAGCGGCGATATAAGGCGGATTGGCCAGAATATAATCGTATTTCTTTTTAATGTTGGAAAAAACATCGGTTTTCATCGCGCGCCCCTTCCTGTCCTCAAGGCCGTTCAGCTTTAAATTGATCCTGATCTGTTTTATATTCTTTGGGTCTATGTCGCCAAAGTCGCAACTGGCATTCTTGATATTCTTCAGAACCGCCAAACCGATACAGCCCGAACCGGCGAACAGATCCAAGCAGGCTATCTCTTCCTTCCCTGCCTTCTTTATTTCTTTAATAGCCGCTTTGGTCCAAAAAGCCGTTTCTCTTCTCGGGATAAGAGGCCTCTGCGAAAGGTCTATCGTCAAACCGAGAAATTTAACAAATCCTTTTTTGTATGCTTTCGGAAGCTCCGGTTTCATAGGCTATTTTGGCTCTATCGCATAGTTACTATTACGGGCAAAGTTCTCCCTTTGCCTCAACTATCAGACAAAGACATTTCTTTCAAATATACCCCGTTTTTCTGCAAAGGCCTAACCCTTGCCGGCATTTTCTTAATTTTATATCTTCCCGGTTATTGGAACAAGTTTTCTGCAATCATTGGAGATATAAACATAATTCCAAAAATACGCTGATAAATTTTTAATCAGCATTTTCCTCCGAAGCTTGTAAGTGCTGTACTGCCCGATAACCCCCAGATATGAATTCATACTGGCTAAAAATTTCCCAAGGATTTCCTTGGTCGGCTTTTGCTCTTTCTCCGCAAAAAAATCATTCCAATATCGGATCTTTTTATAAAAATTTCCTTTGGTTTGATTGCGGATATAAATGCGGTATGGCTTTATCGCCGCCCCTAAAAAAGGTGCTCCCTTGGAAAAATGCTGAAGATAAATTTTTTTCGGATGAAGCTCTAAAAAAAGTTCTTCTTTCAAATATTTTCTCAAAAGGGGGATGATAGACTTAAGGCGTTCTTTATCTTGATGGACAATTACCAGATCGTCCACATAGCGTCCGTAATATTCGCAGCCGAGTTTATGTTTAACGAAATGGTCAAAATCATTGAGATAAACATTTCCAAATAATTGCGAAGTGAGGTTGCCGATGGGCAGGCCTTTATTTTCTCCGGTCCAAAACAAGCTCTTGGAGCCGGGCAAACCCTGCCAATCGCTTTTCTTGCCTTTCAAACGGCAATTTTTTGTCGCGTCGTGGAATATGATCTTGCGGACAAGCCATAAAGACAGATCAATATCAAAACTGGCAACATTGCCAAACCGGTGCAATGTTTCTTCGACTTTCCGGTACAGAACAGAACGGTCAATGGACATAAAATATCCTTTGATATCCAGCTTGAGAATATAGCAATCCCGGCTATAATTGCGGGAACAGGAACGGATGAAATGGTTCAAGCGTTTTATCCCGCAGGAAGTTCCTTTCCCGATCCGGCAGCTGTAACTGTCGTTAATGAACAGCCGTTCAAAAAACGGGCTGATATGATTGTAAACAAGATGGTGGACTATTCTGTCCCGAAAACCGGCGGCAAAAACTTCTCTTTGGACCGGCTCTTTTATTATAAAACAAATACTGGGGTCAATCTCGTATCTTCTTTCTTTGATCTCCCCGTAAAGATCAAAAAGTTTTCTCTCGTAATCTATTTCAAAAGACAAAGAATTGATGGTATTCCTTTTGTTTTTCCGGGCGTCGTAATACGCTTGGAACAGATCGTATAAAAGTTGTTTTTCAGAAAAAATACCCATAAAAAAGGGCAGATACCAGTCCTTGACGCAACGAACCGAAAAGCCGTTGGCCCGGTTATTGCTGTTCATGTTCGCATCGCCGCTGTTGAAGTTCAGTTTGCGGGAATTCGGGACGCTAACCGCGCTGCTCCAGTAGTAGCCGTTGACACCCGCGTTGTTGACCGCGGCATTGCTGTGATTGCGGTAACCGGCCGAAAAAAATGGCTGTTCTATTTTTCCCGCCTTCTTTTTAAACTGCACAGGTGCACCTGTGCAAGTCTATTGCAAAGGTTAGACCCTTGCAAAATCAGACGGAGGTCAAGCCCCCGCAAGATCAGAAAACAAAAAACTGTTGTGGCAGATATACCTTGCCGATTTTGGCAAGAAAGCCATTGGACTGATAAATTGCGCGCTCGCCTAAGCCGCTCCGATCAGACCATAAACATCTGAAAGGATATCCCTGTGAAAGGGCAAACAACTATAAGCGATTCCGGCCCTTTTCCCATTTAGAGAACTGCATTCTATATTGGGGGCTATTTTTGCGATCTTTCCCAAGCAGCAAGCTGCTTGGAGACATTTTCTATCCTTTCATTGATATTGACGAATCTTTCCAACCCTACCTGTCTTAGATCTCTGGCTAATCTGAAAAAAATTCTGATCGTTTCGATCTCTTCTCTTGCTTTTTCAATATGAGGATTTTTGGAAAAACTGGAATTGGCTCTATAAATATTAGTAACCAGCTCCATCGCCTCCTTTTTTATATTTTCGCCCAAAGTGTATTTGTATTCTCTGTTAAAATCTTTTATTGATTTAAACATCTCAAGCAAAAGGTCATAGCTTGCTTTATAAACCGGAAGATGAAGATAAATAGCCATATTCTCAAAAAATTTTCGAGTTACGAATAGTCAAATAGTCCAAGCTAATCAGTCCTTGACGCAACGAACCGAAAAGCCGTAGGCCCGGGGATTGCCGTACAAGTGCGCATCGCCGCTGTTGAAGTACAGCGTGCGGGAATTCGGGACGCTAACCGCGCTGCTCCAGTAGTAGCCGTAGACACCCGCGGAGTAGACCGCGGCATTGCTGCGATCGCGGTAACCGGCCGCTGTCAATTTAAGGGGGCTGGCAAAAGCTCCGTTGTAATTATTACTGCTCCAGCTCAACCGCTCGGTATTCCACTCCGTTTCGGTCGGCACCCGCCAGCCGGAGGGGCAAGGGTTGTTCGTACCAGAGACCCCTTGCCACAAGCTGTCTATCTGGGGAGAGACCCAGTCGTAAGGACTGCCCATGCCGTAGATGAAATTACCATGGCCGGGGTTGCTGGAGCTGGAAAGAATGGTGGTTATACCGCTGTTGCGGGTTTGGTGGCCGTCGTCATCTCTTCCCCACTGGAAGAGATCGCCGTAAGCGGCAGAATCGTTAAAGAGTGTAGCTGCTTGCGCCGCTCCCAGGTTACGGTCCATCCAGCATTTGCTATTATGTTCCACTGTTCCGTAGGCAACAGAGCTGCCTTTATAGGTAAAAGTGACTGTGTCCCCGCAAGCAAAACTTCCTCCCCAGCCTCCGAAATCAACCGGAGGCTCCGCAACCTGAGTGATGCCTCCTCCGCTGGTCTGGTCGGTACAAATGTAGCCTGCTCCGGCTTCGGTCTTGGCGCAGAGTATGTAGGCTTCAGTA
>JBAZHV010000008.1:0-45140 GCA_041652155.1 Minisyncoccota bacterium | reverse complement strand
ATTTATGGATTGTTTAAATTCGTTAAGCCCTTCGGAGGCGCTGGAACGCTACCGAAAACGCAAAACAGCGCGAGCGCGCTGTTTTAAAAAGTAAGATGAGGCATTCTAATTGAGCCCTGACGGTGCCAAAAGTTCAACCTTGTATATATAAACTATCTCCCAACTTCTGTCAAAAAAATATCCAGTACATCCAACTCTGAAGTGTAACATCCGTTAACTTGTAGAATACCTCCTTTTATCAAAGTGTTGCACTTACTTGTTAAGCTGAAGTCTTTCCGGCGATTTGACAAAAACAGTGCGATAAGATAGTTTTTAGATACAGACAATATGAATTCCAAATTCAACAATTCTAACCAGATCATTATTAGCAGCCTTCTTTTGGAGAGGTGCTTTTTCGATCAAAAATAGGACGAACGGTCTGGATCGAAGAAATACCCCTCCAAAAGAGGGTTTTTTGTTGCTCTCTTTGGAGCGAGTACGTTCACAATAGAATATAGAGGTAAGATATCATGTTGCCTAAATTAGAGATATTGGACACGACTCTTCGCGATGGCGAACAGTCGCCCAAGGTTGAGGCTATAGGACCAAGCGGAAGTTCCAAACTTCTCCGGCTATTGGACAAGCTCGGATTCGAGTATCTCGAAGTCGGATTCCCCCTTTCCAACAAGGGACACCGGCAGCGAATAAAGCAAGCCCTTAAAATGGACTTGAAAACAAAAATCGCCGCCTTCGGCTGGGCAACTTTGGAAACCGCCAAAGATATGCTCGACCTTGGCGTGCCGGCCGCAGTGCTGGTGGCAAAAACCAGAAGAACAGACGTGGCCGCCTTGAACCGCGACCCGGATGAGTATCTGGCTTCTGTCGCCGAAGCTGTCAAAATGCTGGCCGACAATGGCGTTGAGGTCATCCTTGACGCCGAACACTCGTTCCAGGCGATCATCGAAGATGATCGTCCGTATGCCCTGCGGCTTTTGGAAGAATGCTACAAATCTGGCGCAAGACGGATCGTCCTCTGCGACACGAACGGCAAATCTTCTTTAAGCTCCGCCGCCGAAGTTATCCGGATCGCGGCAAAAACCGTGCCTCTGGAAAACCTTGGCGTTCATTTCCACAACAGCCGCGGCCGCGCCGCAGCTCTTGCCGAAATGGCATACGAACTTGGCATTCGCCATATACAAGGCGTTTTCGGAGGCTTTGGAGAAGGGGCGGGAAACACCGATCTGTCCATTCTCATACCAAACCTTTGCCAAGACTTTGGCTGCAAGGACTTCCCCGCGGAAGTCCTGGAAAGATTCACGCCGGCATACCAAAAAATTTGTGAAATGCTGGATATCCCACCTGATCCGTGCCATCCATGGGTCGGGAAAAAAGTATTCAGCACAAAAGCCGGTATGCACGCAAAAAATCCGGGAAGCTATCAGCACGCTCCCCCCGAGATCGTCGGCAACTCTTCAAGCTTCGGCTTGAGCGAACTGGCCGGGAGAGCGATCCTTGTCCAAAAAGCAAAGGATATGGATGTCGTCATTCCGGACGAAAGAATATCCGAAATGGCGCAAGCGTATAAAAAGCTTGCGGAGAAAGGAATAGTGTTCGGGCTCGCCGAGGCTTCTTTCAAGCTCTGGCTTTTGCAAGAGCTTGGATGTTTGAACGCGCCGTTCTCGTTCGTTGACCTGCGCATCGTTGACGAATGCTTGGCAGGTTCCCAGACAAGGTCTGAAGCCAGTTTGGCAATGGTCGTCAACGGCAATGAGTGCTTGTTCAACGCCCGCGGGGACGGACCGGTAAACGCTCTGGAAAAAGCATTAAGGAGGACTTTGAAAAAAGAATTTCCGATAGCCGAATCGATAAAGATGTCAGAGTTTTCTTTGAAAACCCTTGATATGCGCAAAGGTTCCGCCGCTTTGGTCAGGATACTTTGCACGTTTACCGACGGCGACCGCGTATGGACTACCATAGGCGTCAATGAAGACTTCATCCAAGCCGCCTGGCAGGCGCTATTGGATGGCTATCTGTACCGCATCATCATGTCGGATTAACTTCCGACATAGGCTGGCCGCTTTAAAAACGGCCAGAATTTTTTATTGGACGTTAGCCGCCACGCCAAAAAATCGGCCCCCCCCCCGATTCTCTGATTGTTGTGGATATTTATGACCCAGCTAGAATTCACTTTACCAAAAATTGCTGATTTTAGACAAAGGCAGGGGCTGGTTTGGCCCCCGACCATGGTTCGCTTGCCCCTTTTAGGGCCGTCCGCGAACTTAGAACCGTAATCATGAACGGCTGAATGGATGCGACCGTCAAAATGCTCCGCCGTAAGTCGTCGTTTAATTGGATTGATTAATTATTCTCGGACTTCCGGTTATATCCTTCCGCTAAATACAAAATTCCTGGAATAATAGGAATCACTAAGTTGATGCTGAGGGTTGCCTCTGTTAAAAATCCGACAATAAAACCGATTGCAATGGCGCCAACAATTAACCAGCCTGCGACTCTTGGATATTTCCAACCTAAAGCTAGGCCGATAAAAACCAATGGCAGCATAGCCAGCGCGACGTTTTCCCATAATGAATAGTTGGGCTTGGCGAACGGCAACGGGTTGCCATAGCCGAAATAAAACGGCAAAGCGAACGCCAAGATACATAATGCGATTATTCGAGCAAACCATTTGATTATTTTCATAGTAGTTTATTTATATTAATAATTATTATTTTTTGCCCCGGCGCCATTTGGCGGGCTCTCCTTTTTTGCAACTGATATATACCAGCAATCCGGTAAAGACAAAAACAAAAATAAAATAAAAAACCAGATATTTTACAACATTGGTTTGAAGAATATAAACCAATACGCCTAAAATTACTAAATACACTGAAAGAATCAGCCAGCCTTGCCAGGTGGCAGGATACCAGCCATAGCCGTATGTTTTTGCTTTAAACCAATATTTTTTATTGTCTTGTTGTTCCATAAACTTAAAATTAAATTTTCTTACCTATATAGAAAACATATCCGTAATATTGCTTGTATTTTGAATACAATTCCGCTTCGTATCTCATTTTTGCAATAAGATCTTCCGCGGTTTTATTTCCAGCATACTTTTCTAAAAGTGCTTTTTGACCCGGCGATCAGAACCGGAACAGCCGACATAAAAAGAAAAGCGCCTAACGACAGCAGCCCGAGCGAGAGAGAGGAGAGTGAAAAAGAATGGCTTGATAATACGATGATAGCGGCCGCCGTGATGTTCGCAAGGAACACCGCCATCCAAATATAAAAAGGTCTTTTGTCTGTTCCCATAAGCCGATCATATCTAAAATAAAAAATGCCGACAAGATTACCGCCGCAAAGACTCCGGCTTAGAATCGCTGATAAGGCAATTTTTTGATAAAATATAAATATGGAAAATATTGTTAACGCGGTAATATTGGCAAACAATAAAATTCTGACCGTTAAGAGAAAAACAGATCCTTGGGCGGGTATGTATGGATTGCCAGGCGGGCACATCGAAGAAAAGGAAAATAAAATTGAAGCTTTAAAGAGGGAGATCAAAGAAGAAACCGGTTTTGAGATCGGACTTGATGAATCGAATTTTTTGGGCGCCGAAACCTTAAAATATGCGTCAAGAAAATTTGATATTCTTTTTTATAAAGCAAAGATCACCGGAGGAGAACCAAGCCCGCAGAAAGAAGAGATCGAAGAGATAAAATGGCTTGGTTTTGATGAATTCATCCAAGGCCTTAAAAAATTTGGATTTTCCCTCGATGAGATAAAAGGAATTTCAAAAATGATAAAATTGGCAGCCAGTTAGCCGCCGCGCGACAAAAAATCGGGCTTTTGCCCGATTCTCGAATTGTGGTGCCCCTGACAGGAGTCGCCCCGAACCACGTGGGGTTCGGGACAGAACAAATCATAAAATTCTACAAGCTACAAGCTAATTTCCTGCCTGCCGGCAGGCAGACTAATTCCTTAATTAGTGTCCCTGACAGGAGTCGGACCTGTATCTAGAGCTTCGGAGGCCCTTATCTTATCCGTTGGACCACAGGGACAAATCTATTTTTTGCTATGGCTTTTGGGCAAAAAGATAAATGTTCGCCAGTCTTCCTTTTCCGCCGCGCCAGATCTTTTTTGCTTCCAGCCCCGCTTCTTTCGATAATTTTTCCAGCTCCCAGCCAAAAAAGCAATGGAAATACCTCTCCCCTTTTTGTTTCCTTTCAAAGTCTTTCCAAGGCATCATCAAATCGCAAAAGTCCAATTTCGTTCTTCCCAACAGCTTTAAAAAAGTGTACTTTAGAAGCAGAGTAAAGCCTTTCTCTATGCGCAGAAGATCCCAAACCCTCAAGATCAAAACTCCTTTGGGCTTCAATATCCTCTCTATCTCCTGAAAAGACTTCAAACGATTTTCCTTCGAAGGAATATGGTGCAGAACGGAAATATAATAAACCTTGTCAAAGGAATTATTCTCAAAAGGCAGGTTCAGCGCATCGGCCGTCTGGAAATTACCGGCCGGATAAAGTTTTTTCGCGATATCGATTAGCTTGGGCGAAATATCAACGCCATAATATTCTACGCCCTCGGGCGAGAACAGCTCAAACATCCTGCCGTTGGCACAGCCCAAGTCCAAGACCTTTTCACCCGGCTTGGCCAGCTTGGCCAATTCTGTCAGGTCCGGAGAATTGTAACGGCGGGTGCGGGCATAATCCTGAGCGATGATATCGTAGTTCTTAGCCCCCTCTTTTAATAAATACTCGGCGAAATCTTTTTCCATTTGATTTAATTTATGAATATTGATCAGCTTATAGTTCGGGAGCTTTTGAAAGCCAAAGTAAAAACTTTGGAAGATTTGGCTTGCTGGAAGAGAAAGATCTCCCGGATGTATAAAATTCCCTGCCCGAGCAATGTCGGACTGTTGAGAGCTTATCACGAATTATTGGCCGATAAAAGCATAAAACCGAATAAGGGATTGGAGCTGTCCCTAAGGACAAGACCCGTGAGATCTCTTTCGGGGATCGTTAATGTTTCGGTTCTGACCAAATATTACCCCTGCCCCGGAAATTGCCTTTACTGCCCGAACGAATCCGGCATACCCAAAAGTTATCTCTCGGGCGAACCGGCAGTGGAACGCGCTAAAAAATTAAGGTTCGATCCCTACAGGCAAACCAGGCAAAGGCTGGAAATGCTGGAAAACGAAGGACACCCCACCGACAAAATAGAATTAAGGGTCATCGGCGGCACCTGGAGCTTTTACCCGAAAAAATACCAAGAAAATTTCATTAAAAAATGTTTCGACGCCTGCAACGACGCGGAAAGCAAAAAAAGATCTATCTGCAGAGATCTAATCTCTGCACAGAAAAAAAACGAGAGGGCCAAGCATCGCATTGTCCGCTTGTCCATCGAAACCAGACCGGATTTTATCGATGAGAAAGAAATAAAAAAATTGAGGTCTTACGGCGTTACCAAGGTCGAGCTTGGAGTCCAGTCTATTTATGACGATGTCCTGCAGCTGAACAGGAGAGGGCATCTCATAGAGGCGACTGTAAAAGCCACTCGCCTTTTAAAAGATGCCGGATTCAAAATCTCTTACCAGATGATGCTGAATCTCCCCGGTTCCTCGCCCGAAAGGGACGCGGAAATGTTCAAAAAACTTTTTTCCAGCCCTGATTTCCAGCCGGACAGCTTGAAGGTCTATCCTTGCGCCTTGGTCAAAGAAGCGCCTCTTTACCAATGGTATCTTGATAAAAAGTACCAGCCCTGCAGCGCCGAAGAACTGATCGAAACCATAGTAAAAATCAAAAAAGCGATTCCGCCATACGTAAGGATCGAAAGGGTCATCCGCGACATTTCTTCCAAAACAATAGTGGAAGGGCCGGCTAAAATTTCCAACCTAAGGCAGGTGGTCGAAAAAAAACTCCAAGCCGACGGCTCAAGATGCCAATGCATCCGTTGCCGGGAAATAAAATCGGATTACGATCCCAAAGAAAAAGTTTTTCTTTTCCGCTATGACTACCCTGCTTCCAGCGGGCAGGAGATATTCCTAAGCTTCGAGAACGAGGGACGAGAAAAAATATTCAGCCTGTTGAGGCTCCGCATTCCGTCAGCCAATTACGACAAAAACCAAAAGCCCATTTTCAAAGTTCTCGAAAACGCCGGACTGATCAGGGAAATGCACACCTATGGAGTGCTTACTCCCATCTCCAGCGGCAAAAAAATTTCCGCCCAGCACAAAGGGTTGGGAGATAAATTGATAAAAGCCGCTGAAAAAATAGCCAAAAAAGAATTCGGACTGAAAAAACTGGCGGCCATCTCTTCCGTTGGAGCCAGAGAATACTTCAAAAGATCGGGTTTCAAGCTCAAAGAATATTATATGATCAAAAGCCTTAAAAAATAAAATATTCTACGGTCTCACCGCGTAATTTCTTGACGCGAAGTCGTATTGCTCGATAAATATCTTCTTGAACGGAACAATAGAATTTAATTCATAAAAAACAAGTGTTGCTTCGCGGTATTCCTTCTCGTCGACACTGCGATAAGATAAAGGCGCTTTCTTATATGCCAAAAGCAGCGCATTCGCCATAAGACGCGCCGTTCTTTTATTGCCATCTTCGAATGGCTGAATGTAGCTTATCCCCAGAAGAGCCAACAATGCTTTGGCGTAAGGCGTTTTATTTTTTTCAATCATGGAAGAAAGAGATACAACCGCTTCTTGGATCTGATAAACATTGTCCAAGGGCTGATATTTAGACCCCGTAACTCCTACCGGGCCGCTTCTCAACCCGAAATTGATATCTAAATTCTTAACTAAGACAGAGTGAAGCTCTTCAAGGTTAAACCGATTCAAAGATTTAAATTTGTCCGTATTCTCTCTGACAAAATTAAAAGCGTCTTTATGGTTAAGGATCATTTGGGATTCTTTTTTTTCGTGACCCAACGCCTCCTTGTTTTCCAATATCAACTTTTCCGTATCTAACAGCGTATAGGTGTTGCCCTCTATTTTTGAAGACTTCCATGACAATTCTATTATCAATCTCTCCAACTCTTTTTTCTGAATAACCGGCGACAAATCTTTTATTCTACGCTCGTATGCTTCAGTAGATTCGTTTAAAAGAGCTGACTCATCATTTTCAAAAATATCGTCTGGGAAATCAGCAAACAAATCGAAATTATATTTACTCGCGCCATAACGCTTGTCGGGATCAAAGGCGCAGTAATCTTTTGCATTGACATTAGAAAAAACCTTACCAATTGTGGATACGGAATAACTTAATGATCGCCCGGCGCCTGTTGCTACGATAATTTTTTCGGCCGCCATTTCCGATAAGGCTCTCTTGACGGTCACAAGCGAAATACTATCGCCAGCCTTAACTACTTCCGCGTGAATAGCCGAAGATTGTAAAGATCCTTTCTCAAGGATTATTGCGATTATTTTTTGTTGTTTTTGGGATAATTTAGCCATAATCGTATCATTATTGTACTTTAATCGTATCATATTGATACGATTAATACAACATAAAAGGCCGCTCCCATTAATAGGCGCGGCCTTTTTTGAAAGATGATCGAAACTATTTCTTGGCTGGTTTTTCTTTCTTCTCGGAAACCGGTTTTTTTATTCTCAAAACCTTTTTATACAGTTCTCCGACAGCTTTTGCTCTTTCTTTGGTATCTAAAATGCTGTGCTTGATGACGGATTTCTGTTCGCGGATATGTCTTTTCAAGCTTTTGGGAAGATTGAGTTTGACTAATTTTTTGGTTGTTGGTGTTTCCATATGTCTTTGTAACTTAAAAAAGATTTAATGTAATCTCTGAACTGTTAGCACTTTAAGCTTTTAAAAGCGAAAAGTCAATCGTCGGGGGTCTTTCCCCGGTGAATTCATTGGGTAAAACCTGTGGACAAACAGTGTTTTGGCAAAAATCAATTTTCTTTTTTCTCGTATCTCTCAATGGCCAGCTTCACCGCTCCTTCTGCCGGCAATTCAGGTAAAATTATATCGAACATTTTGAGATTTTTTCCCAATTTTTCTTTCAGCGCTTTTAGAACGGTTTTCGATTTGAAAACTCCTCCCACCAAAACAAGCGGCACTTTGCGATGAAAATCGAGGTTTTTAAAAACAGTGTTCACCGACAGCGCTATCTCCCCCGCCGCTTCGGTCAAGATATTTCTTGCTTTCTCTTCCCCTTTTTCACAAGCCTGGTCGCAAAAAGAGGAAAGCAACGGGATAATTTTAAAAGGATATTTGTAAGCCATTTTCGAAAGATCGTTTACTGTTTTTGCTTTCAGCTCTTTGAGAATGATTTCGGACATCAAAGTGTCCTCTCTCCCGTCGGCGTCTTTCATAACTTCCTGAAAAACGCGCTGGCCTATCCAGAACGCGGAGCCCTCGTCTCCGAACCAGCCCCAGCCGCTGCTCTTCTCCTGCCGTCCGTCTTCCCTCCAGCCGCGCGCAACGCAGCCGGTCCCGGCGATGGCCAAGATGCCTTCTTTCGAGTCGGTACCGGATCGAAAAGACGCTATCTGGTCGGACCCGATGGCTATTTCTCCTTTTAAAAATTTACCAAGGTCTTTATATCTTAAAATTTCTTTTTTTATGGCGGCCTCCTTGCCTTTGTATTCTTCCTCCATTGCCGGCAGAGCGACAAAAACAGAGGAAATCTTTTCTTCCCTCCTTCCTAAAACTTTTTTTATGGCCTTGCCGACGTTCTCGGCGGACATCTTTATCCCGACGTTCCGAGGATTAGAGGCTCCGGTGACAGCAGTCCTCAATATCTTTCCGTCCAGATCGGCCAAAATGGCCAAAGTTTTTGTTCCTCCTCCATCCACTCCGATGACCAAGGCTTTTTCTCTTGATATTTTCGTGGCTGTTTTCATCCTCCAATAAAAATTAAAAAATCTGATGATCTTCTCCTCTTATTCTTTGGCGGGGAATATTTCCTGAAATTCTTCCAGCACCACCCTTTTTTCATTCCAAGCAACCTTTTTCCCATCCGCTACGCAAATCCAAGGCTCACAGCCTTTGCCGATAAGGATAACCACATCTCCCGCAACCGCCAGCCTCAAGGCTTGGTTTATGGCCGCCCGCCTGTCCATTATCTTCCTCGCTTCGGGACCGGCTCCTTCGGCCACCTGGTTGATTATCGATTCGGGATCTTCATCGTAAGGATCTTCGTTGGTGACGATGATCTCATCGCAATATTTTTTGGCGATCTCTCCCAAAACCGGCCTTTTCCATTTATCCCGTCCGCCGCCGCAAGATCCTAAAAGGCCTATAAGCCGGCCGCCGCTCGTGCGTGCTTTCGATTTCAGCGTTTTATATACTTTTTCCAAAGCGCTTGGAATGAATGCGTAATCTATGAATACCGAAAAAGGTTTAGAGATCACTTCTTCCATATGACCGGGCACTGTTTGCGTTTTTTCCAAGGCTTTTTTCATAACATCAAGACCGATCCCCTTGGCTTTGCCTACGCACATAGCGGCCAAAGCGTTGCAAACGTTAAACTCTCCCTGTAAGGGCAGATTTATTTGGACTCCGTCCGCCTCAAAATCTATTCCTCTCTCACCGCCCCTGATATTACTTGCTTTTATCGCTTCGACTTCTTCTCTGGCGCTGTTTTTCACAGTGTATCCATATTTCCTCTTGGCCGGATATTTCAAAAAATGATCCACATTGTCATCGTCGAGATTAACGATGTGAACATTTTTAACCGCTTGAAAAAGTTTTTCCTTGGCCTTGCGATAATTCTCAAATCCTCCGTGGGATTCAAGATGCTCCGGGGCAAGATTATTGAACAGGGCCATCTGAAAATCTATGAATTTATGGCGATACTGTTTTATTCCTTCGGAGGTCACTTCGATAATGGCTATTTTACATCCGCTATCCGCGGCTTCTTTTAAAAATTTCTGAATGCGCCACCTCCCGGGCATGGTCATTTTTAAAAGGTTCGGCTCTTCCTTGTCTTTTATCTTGAATCTGATCGAGGACATCGAAGCCGTCGGAATGCCCGCCTCTTCGAATATACCCGAGATCAGATTAACCGTGGTTGATTTTCCGCTGGTCCCGGTCACGCCGATGACTTCTATCCGCTTGGACGGAAAACCGCAAACGAACGCTCCCGCAAAAGCCAGCCCGAAATGATACCAGCGGATAGCAAATTGCGGCGTTACCTTTTTAACTAAAGTTTTAATGGTCATTTTGTTTGTTTATATTAGCTTCTTCCTAATATTTTTAACGCCGCTTTTACCCTTTCTTGAGTTTCTTTTATTTCCAAAGGCAACTGGGCCAAAACTTCTTTGGCTAACGGACGCGGGAAACTAAGGGTCACAAGAGCTTCCAGTGCGTCATCCTGAACGGAATCTTTCCCGGAGTTTTTTTGGCTGGAAATTTCCTGGATCTTTCCCGTTAATTCCAAAAGTATTTTTTGCACTCTTTTTGGGCCCAGCCCTTTCACGTCGTGAGGTATTTTCCCGTGCTCCAGAGCGAATTTGATATCTTCCATCGAACCGATGGCGGCCAGACCCAAAGCGGTCTTCGGGCCGATACCGGATATGTCGTTGAGGACTTTGAAAGACTCGAGCTCTCCGGAGGTTAAAAAACCGTAGAGGGCTAAAGCTCGTTCGCTTACGTTCAAAAAAGTATAGACCTTCGCTTTTTCCCCCACCCTTAAAGCTTCCAAGCCTTTGGCCGAACAAAATATCTCGAAGCCGATCCCTTGGTTCTCTAAAACAATCTTTCTGGTATCCTTATCCGCGACTATGCCTGAAATATAGTTGAACATTGCCTATATTATATCACAAAAATTTACAATTTTTAATTTACAATTTACATTGAATTTTCAATGTTTCAATATTTCAATGACGATGCCTTGATCCTGGTAGATGTTTGGAGCATTGGAAATTGAAACATTCATTGAAAATTCCTGCCTGCCGGCAGGCAGGGTGATTTGAAAATTGAAAATTATCGGGCAGGAGGTTGCCCGATTTAAGCATTTATGCTATGATTTTTTTGTTAATCGTTAAATTACTTAAACCCCGCAAAAGAATATGGCAGTAACAAAATCAGCCAAAAAGGCTCATCGCCAATCGGTAAAAAGAAACCAGCAAAACTCTCAATACAAAAAAGGCATCAAAGAGGCTTTAAAGGCCGTCAGAGTTTTAACCGCCGCGAAAAAATCCGAAGAATTGAAGAAAGTTCTTCCGCAGGTCTACAAAGCATTGGATAAAGCCGCGAAAGTCGGCGTGATAGAAAAAAACAACGCCAGCCGCAGAAAATCAAGAATATCCAAAATGGCAGCCAAGATCGGAAAATAGAAAATATAAAAACAAAAGCCCCGCCTGCAAAGCGGGGCTTTTGTTTTGTTATCGACGGATATCCGGTATCCCGGAAGAGATGAAAAGGTCCAGAGCGGTTTCCGGGGACAGATCCCCTGTTTTTGCCGCCAGGTCCATCTTGAAAATATTTTGGTAGATCTTTTTCAATTCCTCCAGAGAAAAACTCTGCGATTGGTAAAGAGCTTTTCTGAAAACGAACGGATGCATGCCCATTTCTTTGGCTAAAGACGCCGCCTGGCCCGGCGAAGCATTAGCGCCCCCGGCGCACTTAGCCTTTACCAAAATAAGATTCCTGAACTGAAAGTTGATCATCGACAATATGTATAAAGGCGCGTCCCCTTTCTCGAGGTGGTCTTTGATCGAACGAAAAGCGTTCTTCTTGTCTCTTTTGGCTATGAAATCAACCGTCTTGAATATGTCTGTCTCGATCTTGGAAGAGACGAGCATCTTTACGTCATCAAGCCCAACCTTCTGCCTCTCTTTGTAATTAACCAGCTTCATGATCTCGTTGGACATCTGCCAAAGGTCCCCGCCCACTTCCTGGGCCAGTTTATCTACCGCCGCCGCTTCAACTTCGGTCTCATAATTTTTGAATTCTTTTCTTATCCAGCTTTTCAACTGCGCCCCGGAAAGAGACCCGAACTCCTGGCTCTTCCCGGCTTTTTCTTTTAAAAAACCAGACAAGGCGTCTCTTGCGGGGACGTCCCCCTCCTCAAAAAAAACGATTATGTCCTCGGACCTTAAAAAATAGTCGCTATTTTTTAAAAATAATTCCTTGAAAACTTTATTGCCGAAAGCATTTTTTATAACAGCCAGTTTTTTTTCTTTGAACATCGAAATAGATTGAAGCTGCGCTTTCAAATCCTGAAATGTGAACGATTGCCCCTCGAACGATCTCAAATTAAGGCCGCTTTTGTGGACCTTTTGGTATCTTTCGATTATCTCGCTTAATTTTTTGCGGCTCCGAAAAGTATCCGGTCCGTATAGAAAAATTATCATAGTTTAGCTTGTAGCTTGTAGGTAGTAGCTTGTAGGCCGCTCCCCTCGGGGAGCCTTTCTTGGCGGAGACCAGGCCTCCTACAAGCTACAAGCTAATTCCTACAAGCTCGTTAAATTTGGCAGTTAGGACAAAAATGAGCCGAACGTCCTCCCATCTTTTCTCTTTTAATAATGGCGGAACATTCAGGGCATTTTTCCCCTTCCCGCCGATAAACTTTAGCCAGTTTCTGAAAGCCTCCTTTCTCCCCTTGGAGATCGCGGAAATCGGACACGCTGGCGCCTCTGGCCTTTATCGCTTTTTTCAATATTTCTTTTGCGGCCTTGTAAATTTCCTTCAGTTCTTCGTCGGAAAGGCTGGAAACGCTTCTGAAAGGAGCAACTTTTGCCTGAAACAATATCTCATCGGAATAGATGTTGCCTATCCCGGCTATTGCTTCCTGATCCATCAATACTTGCTTGATCTTGCCTTTTTTATCCTTTAGCCTGTCTTTGAATTTTTCAAAACTGAATTCCGGTTCCAAGGGCTCTGGGCCAAGATCCGTCTCTTGCGACTCCCGAAGATCTTTCGCGCCCCACAATTCCGCCTTGGCAAACTTTCTCATGTCCGACAGGGCCAGCATGCTTCCATCGTCAAGCCAAAAGATCAAATGCAAAAATCTGTTCATCGGGTCGTCGGCTATCGGACCGAAAACCTCCGGCTTCCAGCCTTGGGCGGCTTTGCTCCATTTTCCCAGAAGCAAATGGCCGGTCATTTTTTGATGGATCAGCATCGCCTTGCCGCCGGAAAGTTCAAAAACGATGTTCTTCCCCCTGCGGCGGACGCTCTGTATTTTCTCTCCGGCCACCCCCTTCTTGAAATCGCTGAATTTTTTAGGACGCTTTATCAATCCATCCGCGTCCGTCCAAAGATCAATAAAGGTCCTGCCAAGGACCTTTAGTTTTAAATCGTTGACAATTGTTTCCACCTCGGGAAGTTCGGGCATCTTAGTCCTTTAAATATTGCTGGATCTTTTCGATGATCTCCTGCGGGGTAAAATGGGCTTTTACCAAAAAATCGGTGGCTCCTATGCTGAGAGCTTTATCGATATCTTCTCTCTGTCCAAGATTTGAAAGCATGATCACCGGAGTTTCAGAAATATTAGGGTCAGCCTTTATTTGCGTCAAGACGCCGAAACCGTCAATGCCCGGCAACATGATGTCCAATAAAACTATTTCAGGTTTTTCCTCTTTAGCTTTGGTCACTCCTTCTTCCCCGTCAACCGCGACAACCAAATCATAGCCCATCTTGATGATCTTCTGGCTCATTAATTCCCTCAGGAACCTGTCGTCTTCAACTAACAAAATTTTGTGAGGCATAATCTGTTATCGGCTAGATAGCTTTGTTATTAAAAAAATTTATTAAATTTTATTCCCCTAAAAGTTTTTTAACTTTTACTATCACTTCCACCGGATCGAATTCCGTCTTGAACAGCCAGTCTTTAGCTCCAAGGTCTCTTGCGCGGTCAAGCTCTGCCGGCTGGCCCGAGTTGGAAATGATAATGATCGGAATATTTTTGAGGTCAGGGTCCTGGCCCATTCTTTCCATTACCTCAAAACCGCCCAATCTAGGCATTATTACATCGGACAAAACCAGATCGAAAGGTTCTTTTTTCAAAAGGTTGAATCCTTCTTCTCCGTCCTGCGCCGCTGAGACTTGATAGCCTTCTTTCTGCAATTTTATTCTCAGCAAATTTCGCAATATTTCTTCGTCTTCAATTATTAAAATTTTTTTTGCCATAGAGAATAACGGGAGAAGAATTAAAACTATTTATATTTTACTTGTTTTTTATTTTTTTACAAACTTTTTATCCACAACGTCCCGGCCGCTGTTAGGCAAAAGGCAAAGTAAAGAAGAATGTGGTCCCTTTTCCCTGCTCGGACTCGAACCAAATTCTTCCTCCGTGGGTTTCAATAATATTTTTAGTGGTATAAAGACCGAGGCCTGATCCGTCCACCTCCAGCCTCACGACATTGTCGCCTCTGAAAAACTTGGTGAATATCCTGGCCTGCTGGGACGCGGGGATGCCCAAACCGTTATCCTTGACCATGATCTGCGCCTCTTTATCATTTGCTTTATTGATAGAAACTTCTATCTTCCCTCCTTTAACCGTATTATATTTAAGAGCGTTGTTGATCAAATTGTCCACCGCCAGCTTCATTTTTTCTTTGTCCATTTTAATAGGCGGAAGCATATCCTTCTCGCGGGTAAAGATCAGATTCAAGCCTCTTCTCTTCGCCTCTTCCTGAAGAGTGTCTACTGTTGCCTGGATCATATCTTCCATTTGAGCCGGCTCCGGTTTGTACAAGAAACGGCCTTCCTCGATGCGGGAAACGTTCAACAGATCGTTGACCAGATTGATCATTCTTTCGTTGCTGGCGTAACTTTTGTCCAGAACCTCTTTTTGCATCGGGTTTATTTCTCCGGCATCGCCGTCCAGTATCATTTTCAAGGTCCACTTGATCGCCGAGAGAGGGGTCCTTAACTGGTGGGCGGAAATAGACACGAATTCGGTCTTCATTTTTTCTATGTTCTTCTCTCTGGTAATATCGTGCAATACGACCAAATTCCCTTTCGGCTGGGAGTCCATTATCAAGGGAACGGTGGTTATTTCCAAATGAAAATCCTTTTTAAGCAAAAATTCTTTTCTGAACACCTTCTTTATGGCTGCCGTATCCGATATCTCGAAGGCTTCCACCAGCGCTTTTGTCTGCTCGGAGTTGGAAAGGTCTTCTATGCTCTTGCCCATCAGGTCTTCTTCTTTCAGCCCCAAATATTCCTCGGCCAAAGGGTTCAAAAGCTCGACCATATTATTTTCGTCAAACACCAAAACCGCATCAGAGAAGTTCTGAATGATCGCGAGGGTTTTGTTCCTCTCTTCGACTGCCAGCTTTCTGGCCGCTTCCGTGTCATCCAAAATATTCAGCAAGGCGCTGCGCGCTTGCCTTAGATCGCTTTCCGTTTCCGCAGGAGCGTTTGTTTTATTTTCTGCTTCGTTTGGATTGGCCATATTTTTAACTGTTGTTTATTTTTTGGACTGATCTTAATTTTTTGTTTTCTTTTTCCAGCTTCTCTATCCGCTCTTTTAATTCTACCATTCTTAGCTCTCTTCCAACAGTCAGCCTGTGGAATCTTTCCAGTTCTCCCACTCTCTCTTGCAAAGCGATCCTCGAATCTTCCGCGTTTACCTTGGCTTTATAGACCTCGCCGGCCGCATCGTTCAAGCTCTCCGACAAGTCCAATATCTCCATATCCAGGCTCCCCGTGGAGAATAACGTTTTCTCTCCTCTCGGCAGGCTTCTGGCGAAATCCCTGATCCCTGAAAAAGCTTTATATATCGAAAAAGATAATAAGTTGCTTATCATCACCGCCATACCTAATCCGATCAACGAGAAAACTACAATTTCCGCGCTAAAGACTGCCATAAAACTTAGGATCGTCATAACAACCACGATAGGAACAAGCAGGAAAAAAAGAAATTTCGTTCTGATGCTGTTGAACCACGACCTCGGTTCCTCTATTTTCTCTCCTCTCTCCATTAAAATCCCTCTGCATTCCTTCAGGACCGGGAAAATAAACCTTTCGGCAAAAAACCCGGCGAACATCACAAGCAGCAAAACTGCGATCGTTCCGCTCACTAAAATTATAAAAATGTTGGTTGTCTCTCCCGCCGCCAACAGTTCGGTTAAAAGGGCTGAAAGAACTATAAGCGATCCGAATTCGGCGGCCCTGATCCAATCTCCCGGCCTTTCTGAAAGGGACGAGAACACCTCTTTCAACGTCTCGGTGGAAATACCCGGAAGCAAATGGCCGTTCTCGATATTATCATTCAATACCCTCAGCTCTTTCCTCCTCTCTTTGACCCCAAAAAATCTTGGCAGCCCGTATTCGATCCCCACAAGAAGAGCTCCTATCGCAACATATATAAAAAAGGTGGAAACGAATATCATTCTAGTTCCCGTCTTTTCAAAATCAGCCCGGCTGAGTATAAGGAAAAACCCGAACGAAACGCATAAGACCGCCCAGCCTAAAATAGAAATAAGCACGTCCAGCGTGTAGGGGACCTTTAAAAATTTTGGTAAATAGCTCATATCTTTGATCTCATCCTTTAAAATCCGGTTTGCCTTCAAAATATATTTGGAATCTCTTTGCCTTCATCAATTTCACAAAAACCATTAAAAAATATTTCGTCATAAAAGGCAGAGCATCGGTCATCATCTTAAAAAATTCCTGCCTCCTTTTTATTTTCAATAATTCCTTGAGAAGAGGCATCCTGTACCCCGGATCTAATATTTTCCTTCCTACCTCCCTTCCGCTTATAAGGGCGGGGGCGATCCCTTCCCCTGTCGTTCTGGATGTCAGGCCGGCAGCTTCTCCGGCTAAAAAAATATTTCCGAAAACGCATCCGTTATAAAGAAAATTCAGCGTAGCGGCTTCCGCCTTAAGATCAGAAAAAGTATAATTGTTGTCTTTTAAAAATTTCTCCAGAAAAGCCCTTGCTTTTTCCATCTTGATTTCTTTGGCCTCGAAGAACACCCCTATGTTAGTATGGTCCCTATGAGGGAATACCCATAAATATCCCGATCCTAATGTTTCGGGACAGATATGCCATTCCATATGCTCAACGATCTCAGGGACCTTGTATCTTAGCCCGATCGAAACATCCGTTTTCAATCCAAGAAATTTCCTCACCACGGAAAGCGTCCCATCCGCTCCGACCAAATACCTGTAGGAGAACTCTCCTTTGTCCGTCACAATTTTGTCTTTTTCTACTTTTTTCACTATCGTCTCTTTCAAAACGGCGACGTTTTTAAGCCCGGATATCCTGCTAAGAAGATACTGGCCCAGCTCCTGCCTTTCGGCCGTTCTCAAAGGAAAAGCGAGGGCCATTTCGTTCTTTTCCCCCGATACGTACATGGCCTGGCTGTTAAAAGTTCTGGTTATCGACTCGGGAACGTCGAATTTGGCGCTAAGGCAGGTCAGCCCTCCCGCGCAAACCTTCGGGCCTATTTCTTTGCTCTTCTCGATCAGCAAAACGGAAAGATCCGAATTCTCGAACTGCTTAGCGCATTCCAGCCCTGCAGGGCCGGCTCCGATTATGATGACATCAAAAAAATTCTCCATAGCTATTTCCCTTTCGCTCTCAATTTGTCTATTTCGCTTTTAAGCTCGATCATCCTCAATTCCCTGTCCACCATTAATTTATTAAAACTTTCGAGATCCTGGATCTTCCCCTGTAATTCCAAAGTTTTTTCTTTAACCTGCCCTTCAAGATCATCATTCATCTCTTGCAATTGGCGGGTTCTCGCCCTCACTTTTATCTCTAAAACGGTGCGGGCTTCTTCCAGCTCATTCGTTCTTTGGGTTATAGCCTCTTCCAATGAATCGTAAGACTTGTAAAGCTCGCGGGACATTTCATTAAGACCGTGGGCAAGTTTGCCTATTTCGTCCGGGCCCTCCTTTATTTGATGATCGAACTTTCCCTTGGAAAAGGAGCTGATCCCCTTTTGCAGGTCCTCTATCGGCTTCAGGACTACGGCATTTAAAAAAAGGACCAGGGCTAGAACCAATATGACCAAGCCCAAAGATATCAGGATCAATATCCTGTCTCTTATCGTCTCCAGCGGCGCCTTAAAAGTATTTAAAGGCATAACCAGATCATAGGTTCCATAGCTCGCTCCGGCTATTCTAACAGGGGCAATGATCCTTAAAGAATCAACCGGCTGGTCTTTGGCTCCATATGTCTCGCTCAAATATCCCTTTTCAAACACGCTATAATTGTCCGCGTCCGCGTCCCGGCCCCTTAACCCGGCGTCCAATGATGCGATGGTCTTCATTGTCCCTCCCTCTCCAGCCAAATTAACGTCAGCCTTGATCAGCCCGGGGTAAGATCCCTTTAATTTATAAAGGACCTCTTGTATTCTTATTTGGTTGTCCAGGTCGCTCGTTTGGGAAAAAGACGAAGAGAGATAATCGGAAGCCGTAAAGGCTTGGGTTTTCTCAAGTTCAAAAAAAGTCGCCTGCTGAAAATACTGGATAAAATAAAAGATCAAGGCGCAGATCAAAAAACTGGAGATGATGACGCCGCTGATTATTTTGAAATGCAAAGAGTGAAAGTTCATTTTTTGACAGAATAATTTATTGCTTCGATCATTCTACCACAATTTCAAATTTTTTTTAAAAACCGGACGGGGGGCGTTTTCCACATCTTCCGCCCCGCTCCCCGGCAAACGTTTTACGAGGCTGAAAAATCCCAGGTCCTCGAGCGCTTTTTTTGCTTTTTCGCCGTCATAATTGCTCCACCTGCAAAGATCCAAATTGAAATCAATGGGCACGTCGGTTTTGATCCGGGCAAGTTTTCTGCTGGTCAAACATTGTTCTTTTTGATTCAAAAGCAGCTCTGCCAATTTTCGACTCAACTTCCCCTCCCCCTTATCATCTTGCTCGATCTTTTGGTATAGAAGGTCGAGGGTTTGGAAATAGCTCAAAAGATCCAGCGCCGTCTTCGGGCCTATCCCTTTAACCCCGGGGATATTGTCTGTCGGGTCTCCTCTTAGCGCCTTATAGTCCACAAGCTGGCCGGGGGTTATCCCGTATTTTTCGAAAACCAACTTTTCATCAAAGATCAAAGTATCTTTAACCCCCCTTCTTAGCATGCAAGCCGACGTGAGGCCGTTGACCAGTTGTAAAACGTCGCAATCTCCGCTCAAGATAACGCTCCTGACCGGAAATTCCGATCCGTCGGACTGGACAGAGCAAGAGATCGTGCCTATCAGGTCATCCGCCTCGAACCCTTGCTTCTCAAAAACGCTGACCCCGAAAGAATTCAGGACGGCTTTTACTCCGGGTATTTGGGCGTAAAGCTCCGGGTCGGCTTTGGCTCTCGTCGCTTTGTAATCTTTGGATATTTCTTTTCTGAAAGTGGGAGCCGGAAAATCAAAACAGGCCGCGACATAATCAGGGCTGAAATCTTTTATCGCTTTAAAAAAAGCCAGTAAAAACCCGTAGATCGCTCCCGTCTCCTCTCCTTTCTTGTTGGCTAGCGGAGGCAAGGCATGATAGGCGCGGTGGACGATGGCATTGCCGTCGATGATCAATAAATTATTTTTTTTCGAGGACATAGACTGATTTTATCCGTTACTCTATTTCTTATCAAACTCGCTCAAGACTATCTTTCTTTTATTCTGGCTTAAAAAATCGAATTTCAGCCAGATCGTTCCCTGAGGCAAGATATCTTTGACCCTTTCGGCCCATTCCAAAACCACGACATTTCCGGGAGAAGAAAGTATCTCTTTAAATCCCATGTCCAAAATATCTTTTGGCCCCGAAAGACGATAGCAATCAAAGTGATAAAAATTGTCAAAAACGGGCGTTCCGGGAAGCTCGGAGAATCTTCTTTTTTTTAACGGGAACTTTTTAAAAATGACAAAGGTCGGGCTGGTTATTTTTTCTTTCACGCCGAGGGTCTTCGCGAAACCCTGGGTAAAAGTTGTTTTCCCTCCTCCGAGGTCTCCGGCCAACGCCAAAACGACAGCTCCCGATTGAGGCCCCTTCCTAAGAATTTCCTGGGCAAATATCTTCCCCAACTCCTGCGTCTTTTTATATCCGGAAGTATTGATCTCCATCTGTTTCGCCTTTAGTTTAGCATAATTTTAAAGTTATTTTGAACGGTTTTGAACGGCTTTTGAAAAATTTTTCAAATTGACTTTTGAAGAAAAATAAAGTAGTTTAAGCTAAGATTATGGAAGATTTCAAGAAAATAAAAGAAGCTGTCCGCGCCGCCGGAGAGATTAGCATTCTTACTTCCAAAAACCCGAGCCGAGACGCAACTGGCGCCGCTCTGGCCCTTTTTTTTAGTTTAAAAAATATTGATAAGCTTGTAAACCTTCCCACGGTTTCCCAAATTCCGCAAGAGCTGGACGAACCAGGCCAAAAGAATGAGAAGAAAACATTTTTAATATCTTTGGCGAAAGAAATTTCGGAAATATATTACGAAAAAAAAGACGGGAGGGTCAACCTTTATTTAAAACCGAAATCCGGAGAAATCGGACCCAAAGATCTTTCGTTCAAAACGGTTTTTGACAGGCCGGAAAATGACCGGCAGAAAGAACCGACCGGCAAAAGGTCCGACCTCATCATCGCCGTCGGCCTTCCCAGTTTCCAAGAGATCGAAGAGATCATTGAAGAGTCTCCAGGCAAATACTCTCTCGACATAAAGATAATAAATTTGGACAACAGCAAAGCGAACCAAAGATATGCGGACTTCAATCTGGTGAAAGATTTTCCTTCTTTGTCGCAAGTCTGCGCTTATTTCCTTAAAAACACCGACGCCGATCTTGTCGGAAAAGATGCGGCCGATTCTCTTATATACGGGATAAAGGATCCTGAAACTTTAGGCATCGCTCCAAGAGACCTTCCGTTCCTCGGCTGGCTGATGAAAAACGGGGGGGACCCGAACTTGATGCTCGACGAAAAACTTCAAACCCCCTCGGCGGGACACCGGCTGTTAGCGCAAGCTCTGCAAAAGATAGAAGCCTTCGATCAAGACCTTTATTCTTGCCTGCTCACAAAAGAAGATTTCAAGGCGGCTCAAGCTTCCTCTAAAGACATAGGGTTTGCCATAGAAGAATTAAAAGCCCGTTTCAAGGCCCCGTCCTGTCTGATATTGTGGGAGAGCGGCAGCAGTCTTGGAAGAAAAAAGATCATAGGCGTCTTCTATTCCGACAAAGAACAAACGGTTAAAAAACTAGGACAGCTCTTTAACGGCCAAGTCAAAGGAAACGGGGTCCTCTTCTCGGCCAAGGCCTCTGATCTGAAATCAGCTCAAAAAGAAATATTAGATCTCGTTAAAAATTAACCACTATGCAACAAACAGGCGGAAAAATACAAATAGAGCAGGAATTTTTAGACCAATTCACGGACGAGACTAAAAACCTTAAAGGATTTAACGAAGCCATCACGCGGTCTTTGGACAACGATGTCTCTTTTGTTCTGAAAACCATATTGGCCGGAGCCATCGTTTTGGGCTGCTCCGATCTTCATCTTGAAGCCCAGGAGAAGCAGGCAAAATTAAGGGTCAGATTGGACGGGCATCTCCACGATGTCATTATTTTCGACGCGCAAAAACAAGCTTTAATAACTTCGAGGATAAAACTTTTGTCGGGAATAAAATTGAACGTCGAAGACAAGCCGCAAGACGGCCGCTTTTCAATAGTCCTGCCGGACTCCGAAATAGAGATCCGCTCCTCTACCCTCCCGACCCAATACGGAGAGACTGCCGTATTAAGGGTCTTAAATCCTAAAAGCCTGATCGATCTCGAACAGCTTGGCTTGAGAAGAGACCTTTACGAGACCTTCACCAAAGAGATAGAAAAACCGAACGGAATGATAATAGTCACCGGCCCTACGGGATCGGGAAAAACGACCACGCTTTACGCTTTCTTAAAAAAGATCCGCGATCCGGAGATAAAGATCATCACTATCGAGGACCCGATCGAATATCACCTGGACGACATTTCCCAAACTCAAGTAGCGCCGGACAAGGGTTACGACTTTGCTTCCGGGCTCAAGTCTATCGTCCGCCAAGACCCGGATGTGATCCTCGTTGGAGAAATAAGAGATCTGGAAACGACCGAGATAGCCTTGCAAGCCGCATTGACCGGCCATTTGGTTTTCAGCACCTTGCATACCAATGATGCCGCCGGTACGATCGCCCGCCTTACCAGCTTGGGGGCCAAGTCATTCAACATCGGGCCCGCCATAAATTTGATCATTGCCCAAAGGCTCATAAGGAAAATATGCAAAGAATGCGCGGAGCCAAGGCCTGCCACGGACGAAGAGATCCAAAAAGCTAAAGAAGCTTTAGCCTCCGTGCCCGAAGAGATATTAAAAAATTATCCGCCGATAAACGATCTTGTCGTTTATGAGCCTAAAGGCTGCGAACGCTGCAACTTCACCGGCTACAAAGGACGCATCGGCATATACGAAGCCATAAAAAGAGACGGCGAGCTGGAAAATTTCATAGCCACGAACCCCACTATCGCCGATATGGCCGCAAAGGCAAAGCAAAAAGGAATGGTCCCCATGAAGGCCGACGGATTCTTAAAAGTTCTGGAGAGATCCACAACAATAGAAGAAATAGAAAAAGCTGTAGGCTAAAACAAAAAAACAACGCCTGGACTGGGGGACTTTAGTATAGGCTTACACTAAGGCGCAGAATTTCTCTGAGGAGCAACCCAGACGAATCCAGATTGTCCAAATCGAGAGAAATCCCTACCCCCAGTCTAGAAGTTGTTTCTTTGACTATCCCAATATAACACAATTCAAAATGTCTGTCAAGAGTAACCTGCCAATCGACGAACCAGATGAAAAAATCGATTCAACTTTAAGGCCTCAAGCCTGGCAGGATTATATTGGGCAAGAAAAGATAAAAAGGAACGTAAAAGTGATGATCGACGCCGCAAAAAAACGAAACGAGGCTCCAGATCACCTTCTTTTTTATGGCAATGCCGGGCTTGGAAAAACCAGCCTAGCCTATCTTATTGCCAGAGAGCTCGATTCTAACATAAAGGTTACTTCCGGTCCAGCGATAGAGAAGACCGGAGACCTCGCGGCCCTTCTGACCAATTTGGGGGAAGGAGACATTCTTTTCATTGACGAGATACATCGCGTTTGCAAAACCATTGAAGAGTATCTCTATCCGGCGATAGAAGATTTCAAGCTTAACATCATCATCGGCAAAGGACCGATGGCAAGAACTTTGGAGCTTGAACTTCCCCGCTTCACGTTGATCGGAGCGACCACCCGCGTAGGGATGGTTTCCCCTCCCCTGCGCAGCAGGTTCGGGGGAGTTTTCCAATTGAACTTTTACGAAAAAATGGAACTGGAAAGGATCATCCAAAGATCCGCTGACATCTTAGGGATACGGATAGAACCGTTCGCGCTGGATATTTTGGCAAAAAGCTCCCGCTTCACTCCCCGCATAGCCAACAACCTCTTAAAAAGAGTGCGCGATTTCGCCCAAGTCGAAGGAAAAGGCGTAGTGACCAAAGATATCGTGAAAAGCGCTTTGGGATTTTTAGAGATAGACGAGATGGGCCTTGGCCCTTCGGACCGAAGGTTGCTGGAAATAATGATCAACAAATTCGACGGGGGGCCGGTAGGCATAAGATCTTTGGCAGCAGCCTCGGCGGAAGAAGAAGACACCATCCTCAACCTCTACGAACCCTATTTAATGCAGCTGGGCTTGATAGAACGCACAACCCAAGGCCGCGTGGCCACCAAGTTAGCTTATGACCATCTAAACATCAAATGGCAAGAAAATCAGCGGTCCTTTTTGCTTTAACTTGTCTTTTACTCTCCGGATGTCCGATCGGAGCCTATGGCGCCGAGGCTTTAAAGCCGGCCGTGGTGATCAATGAGATTGCCTGGATGGGCAATGGACTGTCAGCCTCAAAAGAGTGGATAGAGCTTTACAATTATGCTAATTATGGTATAAATTTAATGAACTGGAGCTTGGAAAGCTCGGATTCTTTAAAGATAAAACTGACCGGAACGATCCCTGCAAAGGGTTTTTACCTTTTAGAAAGAACGAGCGACCAAACCCTGCCCGATATAGCTGCCGACCAAATATTCAAAGGAGCCATGCCCAACAAAGGGCTGGATATTAAACTTTACGACAAGAATAGGAACTTGGCAGATCAAATAGACTGTTCTCAAGGCTGGTTCAGCGGAGACAACGGCACGAAACAAACCATGGAAAGGGTATCTCCCGAAAACCAAGGCAACGTTGCCGCCAATTGGCAGACCAGCTTGGCTCCGGGAGGAACGCCGAAAGCTCAAAATAGCTTAGGGGCGCCCGAGAAGGAAAAGACCGTTTCCGCGCCCGATCTACCAGCCGAGGCAAAAAAAGACCCTGCGGGAATAAAGACCGGTCTTGGCGCCAGCATCAGCGATCAAGCAGGGAGTCTTAAAGGCATAAGCCCAAGATCAGAATTATCGGCTTTTGGATTTGCGGCCTTAAGCGGTATAATCGTCTTATATCTCAAAAGAAATTTAAAAGATCAAAAATAAATTGTAATAATAACCCGTCTGCGCTCTTGTTGGAGCCGCGGCGTGGCAAAGAAAACTATGAGTGGTCATTCCCATTGGGCAGGCATAAAACACAAAAAAGGATTAGCGGACGCGCAGCGCAGCGCAAATTTTTCTAAACTAGCCAGAGAAGTTTCTATCGCGGCTAAAACCGGAGACAACCCGGATACCAACGCAAAGTTAAAGGCGGCCATAGACAGAGCCCACGAGCTTAATATGCCGCGCGAAAACATTGAGCGCGCCATCCTGAAAGGAGCGGGCAAGCTGCCCGGCGCAATGCTGGAAGAATTTTCCATCGAAGCCTACGGGCCGGGCGGAATAGCCATAATCGCGGAAGGCATCACCGACAACAAAAACCGCGCCTTAAGCGAAGCGAGGATCGTGATGAACAAAAATAACGGAAAATTGGTCAATGAAGGAGCGATCCGCTGGATGTTCGAGCACAAAGGGTATATGATCGTAGACCCGAAAAGCCAAACCCCCGAGCATCAGAGCAAAGACGATCTGGAGATGGAGACCATCGAATCCGGCGCGGAAAACACAAGCTGGACAGATGACGATATTTTGGAAGTTTATACCAAAGCCGAAGAGCTTGACCAAGTGAAAAAAGCGCTTGAGGCCAAGGGTATAAAGCCCGAGGAGTCTTCCCTGGGCTGGTTCGCCAAAGAAGAAGTCGAGGCGGATGAAAAAACCCAAAACGCCAACCAAAAACTTCTGGAGGACCTGGAAGCTAACGACGACATCACTCAAGCTTTCTCTAATTTAAAATTCTAGATCATTATTCAAGCCGCCGGACAAAACCGGCGGTTTGCCTTCAACAATGATAATTCTGGGCATCGATCCAGGCACAGCCACCACCGGATACGGTGTTCTTGAGGCTGAAACCTTAAAGGGCAAAAGAGAAAGGAAATTGACCTGTATAGAATACGGCGTCATTAAAACCAGTCCGAAAATAGAAACGGCGCAAAGACTGGTTCAGATCAGCTCCGAGCTGGTCGGGCTGCTGAACAAGCACAAGCCTCAATCGGTGGTCATTGAAAGCCTTTTCTTTTTTAAAAATTTAAAAACCGCTTTGCCCGTCAGCCAGGCGCGCGGGGTTATTTTGCTGGAAACCGCCAAAAAAAATATCCTCATCCAAGAGTTCACTCCCCTGCAGATAAAGATCAACGTCTGCGGCTACGGCCGGGCGGAAAAAGCTCAAGTCCAAAAAATGGTAAAGCTTCTTCTGAAATTAAAAGAGCTGCCAAAACCCGACGATGCGGCGGACGCTTTGGCAGCTGCTATTTGCGGAAGCAATAACCTGAAATTTTTCGAAGAGCTGGATTAGGGCTTTTTTATTTTCGCAAAGTTCCTTTTTCCCACCTGCACGATCAGCCCTTCTTCCATTTTGATAGATTCCTGCCAATCGCTTTTCACTTCAAGTTTTCCTTCTTCGAACCCCATCTTCACGCCGTTCTGCAGGACCAACCGTTTGGCTTCCGATTTTGAATCGGCCAAATCCAGCTCCGCCAGCAAATCCAATATCCCCATTTCATCTTGGGCTATCGCCTTCAACGGGATATCCGCGGGGAGCTTTCCCTCTTTAAAAACATTTTCAAATTCCTGCTCAGCCGAAAGAGCCTCTTCTTTACCGTGAAAAAGGGAAACGATCTCTCTGGCCAGCTCTTTTTTAATGTCCCGGGGATTGATCTCGTCTTTTTGATAAGCTTTTTTAAGATCGGCGATCCTGGACATGGGTATCCGCGTGCACGCCTCAAAATAATCGAACATCGACTCGTCCTGCATCGACATTATCAAGCCGTACATTTTATTGGGCTCATCGGTTATATTGATCACGTTGCCCCAGCTCGTCGACATTTTACGGCCGTCCAAACCATTAAGCATCTTCAAAGCCATTATATCCTGAGGCTTCTGGCCAAAAAATTTCTGGACATCCCGGCCCGTCTGGATATTGAACAATTGGTCATACCCGCCCACCTCGAGATCGGATCTGATGGCCACGGAATCATACCCCTGAAAAAGAGGATACAGCAATTCGTGAAAGCCTATCGGCTTGTCCTGCTCCCATCTTTCTTTAAAATTCCGGCGCTGGATCATCTGCTGGGCCGTAAAATTCTGGGCGATCAAAAAAACGTTCTTCGCGGTCAAACGGCTAAGCCACTCGCCGTTGTAATAGACTTTGACCTTGTCCATGTCCAATATTTTGCCAACTTGAGGCAAATAACCGGCCATGTTCTCTTTTATCTTCTCCTCGGAGAGAGGCTGGCGCATGGCGGTTTTGTCCGAAGCGTCTCCTATCTGCGCGGTAAAGTCTCCTATAATGAAGATGATCTGGTGTCCAAGCTCTTGGAGATCTCTTAATTTAAGGAATGCGCTGGCTCTGCCCAGATGGATCTTAGGGCCGGTTGGATCGTTACCGAACTTAACATTGATCGGTTTCCCAGCCAAAGCTTCTTCTAGATGTTTTTGGTCTACGACCTGTTCCACTCCCCTGGCCAGTATCTCTTTTATCTTTTCTTCCTTGGTTTGGTTATCCATATTTGTATTAATTTCTTAGCATTTTTACCTTCTAAGCTTATCCTAAAAGAAGGTTTTTGTAAAAATGCCGGGAGGGATCGTAAATCTCAAAATAAGGACTAAAAACTCTCCTTGGAACAATAAAATTTCCAATGTTTGGAACATTGGGTCATTGTAATTTCATTGAAAATTCCTGCCTGCCGGCAGGCAGGAAAAATTGTAAATTGAAAATTCCATCCAAGCTATTGTTTTGCGCCTCAACCACTCTTTATCACCGCCCCGTTACAATGTATATTAAAGTATATGGTTCAAAGAAAAAGATCTCTAAAGGTTTATAAAACATTCCATGCCTTGGGCAAAGGCCTGCTTTTCACTTTAAAAATTTTTGGCATATTATTTCTTCTCGGCGCGGCAGGCATCGCCGCTATTTTTTTCTTCTATATCAAAGACCTTCCCCGGCCCGAAAAATTCAGCGAAAACCAGCTCAATCAATCGACCAAAATATACGACCGGACCGGGAAGATATTGTTATCCAGTATTTACAGCGAAGAAAAAAGAACTTATCTGACCCTCGACAAGATACCGGATATATTAAAAAATGCCGTGATCTCGACCGAAGATTCGAGATTCTACCAGCACAACGGCATTGACCTGAAAGGAGTGCTAAGAGCTTTAAAGATCGACATAACGACCGGAGCAAGCCAAGGGGCGTCGACCATCACCCAGCAGCTGATACGCTCATCGATGCTTAGCAACGAAAAGACATTTGAAAGGAAGATCAAAGAGGCGGTTTTGGCAATCGAGTTCGAAAATAAATATTCCAAAAACCAAATATTGGAATGGTATTTAAACCAGGTGCCTTTCGGCATAAATATTTACGGAGCCCAAGAAGCTTCTTTAACCTATTTTAACAAGCCCCTTTCGGAAGTGGACCTGGCTCAAGCGGCGCTGCTGGCGGCCATCATCCAAGCTCCCAGCTATTACAGCCCTTACGGCGACCATCTCGACATTCTTTTAAACAGAAAAAATTATGTTTTGAACCGCATGGCCGAAGAAGGATATATCACTCAACAACAAGCCGATGAGGCCAAAAAAGAAGAATTAGAATTTAACAGCCTGGCAAAAACCCTGGCCCCCCACTTCACGAGCTATGTGAACCAGCAGCTGGAGAAAGAATACGGAGAAGATTTTCTGCAAACCAAGGGGTTGAGGATCTACACCACCTTGGATTATGATCTGCAAAAAACAGCTGAAAAAGCCGTCAAAGACGGTGTTGAAAAAAACAAAGCGTTCAACTCTTACAACGGCGCTCTGATCGCGATCAGCCCTAAAAACGGAGAAATACTGGCAATGGTCGGCTCGGCCAATCCCGACGGCAGCAACTATCCGGAAGGCTGTAATCCTAAATCTACCTGTAAATTCGTTCCGGATTATAACGTCTCCACTCTGGGTTTGCGCCAGCCGGGATCTTCATTTAAGCCCTTTGTTTACGCGGAAGCATTTACAAAAGGGTTCACGGACCAAACAATCGTAGTGGATGAACTGACCGATTTCGGTTCTTTTGGAGGGACGCACTACGTCCCCCAAAATTATGACGGTTATTTCCGGGGAGCGATCACTTTAAGGAACGCGCTGGCCCAGTCCTTGAATATTCCCGCGCTGAAAGTTTTAAGAGATATGGCCGGGCTGGAAGACAGCATCGCCCTTGCCAAAGCAATGGGCATTACCACTCTTAATCGCCCCGCCTCTTTTTACGGACTGCCTCTGGTTTTAGGAGGAGGAGAGGTCCGGCTGATAGACATGGTTTCAGCTTATAGTGTTTTTGGCAACGGCGGGTATCAGATCCCCCCGGCCGCCATATCAAAAATAGAAGACTCCAACGGAAACGTCATCTATGAACGAAAGATCACTCCTAAAAAAGTTTTGGAAAAAAGCGTCTGCGATATGATGAGCGACGTTCTTTCCGATAACGCCGCCAGAACTCCGGTATTCGGGCCCCGATCCAATCTTTATTTTGAAAATTACAAGGTATCGGTAAAAACAGGGACAACCCAAGATTACAAAGACGGATGGACCGTCGGATTCACCCCCAGTATCGCCGTAGGCGTGTGGGTCGGAAATAACGATGGCAGCTCCGCAACAAAGATCAGCGAGGTGCTGGCGGGCCCCATATGGCGCGCCACAATGCTTTCAGGTTTGGCCAAGTACGACAAACCGATAGTTATCCCTGAAGCCGCTTCCACCTCAACCGCGCCGACATCAACCGACGCCTCAGCCCCAGCGACTCAATAAATATCGCCCAGTTTAAAACCCGCCGATCGGCGGGTTTTTGAATGAAAACATTATCAACTAATTTATTGTTGCCCCTACGATAAGAAAGAAAGAACGAGAGGAAAAGAAAGGAGGGTGTAAAAACAGAGCAACAAGCCCGCAGAGATCAAGATGTCCGCAAAAAGCAGGAAAAAAGACCATTTGATATATTTATTTTGAAGGACAGACATTATGCTGGATAAGTGTTAATAATTTATACCTCTATTTTATCAAAAGCCGTCCGGTTGTCTATACAAATGGACGGCTTGTGGAAAAACTGTTTATTAATGGTTGGCTAGTCGGGGTTTATCGGCATTACTACATAAAGGTAGTTTTGATCGCCGACAGGCTTAAGGATCGCCGGGCCTTTATTATCGTGAAGGCCGAAGAAAACTTCAGAACTTTTAATATTAGCCAAGCCGTCCAGAACAAACTTCCAGTTAAAAGAGACATCCGCCTTATCCCCCTCCGCTCTGGCTGGGAGATGAGAGACGCTCTCGCCGATATCCGGGTCCTGGCTTAATATTTCCACTTCTTTTGTTTTGGGATCAACTTTAACTTTTATTTCGTTTATTTTTCCGCCGAACAAGCTGGCAATTTTTATTTGTTTGATAAACTCCTCCTTATCCACGGTTATCTTGGTTTGGCTTTCTTTTGGAATGATCTCTTGATAAGCAGGATATTCCCCTTCGATCAGGCGGGAGACCAAGTTCACTTCGGGATGATCTGTTTCCTGTAATAATGTTTCAAACATCACCTGTGATTCGGACAAGTATATTCTGGTGCTCTTGGATGTTTCAGAAAGAATGGTCAATAATTCTTTAGCGGTTTTTTGCGGCAGAATAAAATTAACTTCTTTATTGAATAGATTTTTATATTCTTCTTTTTTACCGGAAAAAACCAATGTTTTTTCGGCCAAGCGGAAGCTGTCGGTGGTTACCAATTTAAGCTCTTCGGCTGTAAAAGAAAAATATACTCCCGATATCTCCGGCCTTACCTGTGAAAGGCTGGCAAAATCGATAACTTCCGACAGGGCGTCTTTTAATTTTTTGCTGTTGATCTCAATATAAAGGTCTTTAAGGAATGCCGGAATAAGAGGAAAATCTTCAGCGGAAAAACCTTTTATTTGGGTTTTGTGATTTTTAGTTTCGATATATAGGGTTTTGTTCTTTTCTTCGATCTCTATTTTTTCGTCATTAAGAGACCCCACTAATTGGGAAAAGAATTTGGCCGGAATGGTTATTTTTCCCTCCACTTCCGTTTTGCACATCCCCCACCATTCAATGCCGAGCTCCAGATCGGTAGTGGAAAGCTTTATAAAATTAGGCGCGGCCTCTATTAGTACATTATTTAAGATCGGCAGCGTGGAAACGCGGCCTGAGATCTTTTCTACAATGGTTAACCCTTTTTTTAATGTCTTGGTTAATAGTGTGATCTTCATAACAATATTAATTATATATAATATTCTTTATTGTTACTATTAGCGATTCAGCTTCATCTGTGGACAAATTATGGAAACGCTTATTTAGAAACGTTCTTGGCTAAAATAATTATGTATGGACGGTGGAAAAACTGGCGGTTAACGGTAAAGGAATACAGGATGGGTTTGGGGTAAAAAAGAACGGTAAAATTCATCTCCTATTGTCCCTTGTTTTTTACCTTGGGCTATAAAGAGATTCTTAACAGAATATCCACAGAAAAAAATAAATAACTTAGGCGTCCAGCGTATATATCTTTTGGAGGATCAATTCAACTTCTTGCGAGAATTTGTCGTTGTCTTGGAGTTCCCTGTCGATAAGGTGGCAGGCGTGCATTACCGTGGTGTGGTCTTTTCCTCCGAATTTTCTTCCGATGGCGGGAAAAGAAAAGCTTAATTCTTTTCTTAATAAATACATCGCCAGCTGGCGGGGCTTAACAAATTCTTTTTTACGGGAAGAACAGAAAAGGGTTTTATCTTCGAGATCGTAGAATTCGCTTATCGCCTGGAGTATCTTTGTCGGATTGGTGAATTTTGAAGGAGAAACAATGACGTTCCTTAGAAGCTTTTTAGCTTCTTCAAAATTCGGGGTTTTATTATTTATTTTTTGGAAGACCAAAAGCCTGTTGAGAGCGCTTTCTATCTCTCTTACGTTCTTTTGGATGTTGGCCGCGATGTATTCCAGTATTTTGATCTGGACATCGGCGTTCTTTTCCACGGCTTTCTGTTTTAATATCGCCAGGCGGGTTTCATAATCAGGCAGGCTGACGTCAGCCACCATTCCGCCTTCAAAACGCGACTTAAGCCTTTCGGTTATCGCCGGGATGGCCTTTGGGGGGCGGTCGGAAGATAATATTATTTGCTTGCTGCGCTGGTACAGGTCGTTAAAGGCGTGAAAGAACTCTTCTTGGGTTTTTTCTTTGCCGGCGAAGAACTGCACGTCATCGACGATCAAAACATCAACCTTTCTTAAGTTCACCTTTAATTCATCAATACTATGATTGCGTATGGAATTAACAATGGTCGAAATGAGTTTATCTGAAGGAATGTATTTAACCTTGCAGGGAGGGTTTCTTTTTGAAAGCTCATTGCCTACGGCTTGCAGAAGATGGGTCTTGCCCAGCCCCACTCCCCCGTATATGAACAGAGGGTTGTAAACTTTGCCGGGATCCTTAACTATCGCTTCCGCCGCGGCGTAAGCCAGTTCGTTGAACGGCCCGACGATAAAATTTTGAAAATTATATCTTGGGTTTAAGTTGGTTTCTTTATCGACTTCCAATTCGGCAAAACCCAATTGTTCAGCTGGAAGTTCTTGGTGTTCGGGAGTTTTTTGAGGCTCTTTAGCTTTGGCGGCTGGAAAATCGATCCGATAGTTTATTTCTTTGATGCTGCCGTCGAGAGCTCTTAATATCCTTAATATTTCTTTGTTGTATTTCTGTTCCAGCCATTCTTTGGCAAAAGAGTTGGGAACGGAAACAAAGACAGTTCCCTCTTCTTGAGAGACGATCTTTGTATTTGCAAACCAGGTAGCGAAATTAGCTGGCGAAATATTAAGCTGTATCTGCGCTAATACTGTTTGCCAGAGTTCTTGGTAAGTCATAGATGCCACTTTATCTCGTAAGATTTACCTGTTAATTTGTAAAACTATTATAGAGCATAACCTGTGGATAAGTAAAGAACTCAAGGTTTTATATCGGTAAATTCACACCTGTGTACTGCTTGTGGATAAACTGTTTTTAAAAGGACGTCAGGTTTTAAAATTGACAAAAACCCGGATTTTGGTATATTTAGGTGTATGAGTTCAACTTATAATCCAAAAAAGAAAAAAAGAGCGAGAACCCACGGATTTCTGGCTAGGAAAACTACCAAGGGCGGCAACAGGACTCTTGCCCGAAGAAGGCAAAAAGGCCGCTGGCAGTTAACCGTCTAAATCTAAAAGTTAAGGCGGTTTTTGTTTATCTGGTGAATATCTCTCCTGCCCTATCGTGAAGGCGGATGCTGGTCCGAAGCGAATAATGCGAGTCCGGGGGCCAACTTTCTCTTCTCAGGGAGCAAGGACTACCTCGCGGCTCTGCCGCGAGGTAGTTTGTTTAATCCGATAAAGCAAAAGATTTTAATCGAGGGTTGGATTGGCCGCCGAAGCGCCTCTTCGCGGGCAATGTTATATACTAAAGATCAAAAACCTGTCATGCTCTCAAAAGAAAACCGGTTGAAAAAAAAGAAAGACTTTGGAAAGGTCTTAAAACTGGGAAAAGGTTTTAAACAAAAAGCCCTTCTTTTGAAGACAGCCAAAAATGATCTGCCTCAAACTCGGTTCGGATTTATTGTAAGCAAGCGGACAGCCAAAAAAGCAACCGACCGAAACAAGATAAAGCGCCAAATGAGGGAGATCGTCAGAAAGAACATCGGCAATATAAAAAAAGGGTATGATGTTGTTGTAATAGCTTGGCCGGATATAAAAGAGCGGAATTTTAAAGAAAAATCTGCTATAATAGAAGAGACGTTTAAGAAGATAAATTTTTTAGAAAAATAATATTATATGTTCGTACTATCAGGCATTGGCGAGTTTTTTAAAGCGGTCTTCTATCAGCCTTTATTCAACCTTTTGATACTGTTTTGCGCTTTTATCCCCGGCCAAAATCTCGGCTGGGCGATAATAGCCCTCACGGTGGTTTCTAAAATCCTTCTCTACCCTTCCAACCAGCAGGCGTTGAAGTCCCAAAAGGCTATGAGCGAGATCCAGCCGTTGGTGCAGGCCATCCAAAAAAAATATAAAGACGACAAACAGAAGCAGGCAGAGGAGATGATGAAACTGTACAAGGAAAAGAATTTCAACCCTTTTTCAGGTTTCGCTCCCCTGCTGATCCAGCTTCCTATTTTTATCGCCCTGTACCAAATATTTATAGCCGGAGTGGGACAAGAGCAAATGAATATGCTTTATTCGTTCGTCCCGCGGCCTGATCAAATAAGCCAGATGTTCTTGGGGCTGGACCTGTCCAAACCCAATATGATCTTTGCCGTAGCGGTGGGGATCGCCCAATATTTTCAGACCAAAACGTCTCTTTCTGTTGCTCCCAAGAATTTGGACAAAGACGACAAGGCGGCGCAATTTTCTTCTATGATGCAAAATTACACCCTTTATTTCTTCCCGGTTTTGACCGTAATGATATTGGCGGCCCTCCCCTCTGCCGTAGGCCTCTATTGGATGGCCACAACAGTCTTTGCCATCGGCCAAAATTATTTATTTTTTAAGAAAAACGTTAAAATCCAATAAATAAAAATGGAGAACAAAAAACCAGAAGAATTAATAAAAGAGTTTTTTGAGAAAATGGGCTGTCCTGTAATTTTGGAAGTTTCGGCCGAAGGCAATGTCTTGCATGTTAACATCAGGTCCGAGGACACCAGGCTTTTGATCGGGCAGGGCGGGCAGACGCTAGCCGATCTCCAGCATCTTTTGGCCAAGATGATAAAAAATGCGGCAGGCGAAGGCGAACAGATCTTTTTGGATCTGGACGTCGAGGATTATAAAAAAAGAAAGATAGATCATCTAAAAGAAATGGCCTGGGAGATAGCGGATGAGGTGGCTTCGACCGGAAGAGATAAAGAACTCCCTTCCCTTTCGGCTTTTGACCGCAGGGTGGTGCATATGGAACTGGCGGGCAGGACGGATGTAAAAACCGAGAGCGCGGGCGAAGGGCTGGACCGCAAGATAGTAATCAAACCGGCATAGAAGAACGTAAGGGGGTTGCTCCCCTTTTTTGTTGAGCAAATTGGCAAGGACCCGGATCGGAGAATGCGATTTTGCGGTACGGAATCCTCTCCCACCTCCGCCGGTAAAAATTTGCTGCTATTGACAAAGGGATGGATATGAAGTATAAAATGGATAATTTACAGTAATGCCATCGGTGGCAAGAAGTAACATTAAATAAAGTTTAAAGTGTTACCTTGCCATTCAGTGACAATTGGCAAGCACCTTTAAACCTATAAATATATGAACAAAATGATTATATACGCGTTTGTTGGAGCAGGTGCTTTTTCCATCGTCGGAGGATTGATGTTTATCTCCCCCAAAGACGGTAAATTGGCTCAAGCTAATTTAAGCCAAGCTGTCGTGCAACAAGAACAACCCCAAGCTCAACCCGCAACCAGCGGCAAGAGCGGCGGCGCGATAACCGTTGCCGATGTCGAAATCTCTCAAGAAACAAAAGAGCAGAGAGAAGCAAAAGATAAAGAAAAAAAGCCGGTGCAGGCTGTTGAAAGAAACAGCGACTGGGCGTGCTCGTTGGGCGGGGTAGATTGGTATGTAAGCTTTGGGAACGATGAGGATATTCACATCTGGAACTACGAAGGAGTCAACAAGAGGTTGAAATGGGCGGCCAGAGACGAATACAGCGTTTATGCTAATGAAAAAGGAGTGGTAGAGGGAGACCCTACCATCGTGGTAAGATACCAAAAAAACATTAGCTACACCGAAAGATTGTATTATCTCATGGTCGGAGAGAAAGAGTGTCCAATGAAAAGGATCTAGCGCCAACACGCGACGTTAAAAACTTCCTCCAGGGGGAAGTTTTTAATTTTTATACTTTAATGATGAATAACAGCGTCAAGGATTCATATCTTTGGCGCTGTTATTATAGCTAATCAGAAATTGATGAATATCCCCTCTAGCTAACTTGACAAAAATATGTATAAAGGATAAGTTGTACGATCTTGATAGCGCCGGCAATGGCAATGTAACATAACGATTTAAAGTGTTGCCTTGCCATTCAGAGACGCTTGGCAAGCTCCTTTAAATCAAAATATATGAACAAAAAATTGAACTACGCGTTAGTTGGCATAAGTTTTTTATTGGTCATAGTAGGAGCGATTATTTTTGCTAATAATAAAAATAATAAGTCTTCCCTCCAAATATCAGGAGTAGCTAAGGACCAACCTCAACCTGCGGAACAAAACACCGCGAATGAAGGCAATGGGTCAATATTGACCTCTGTTGATGTCGAGAATGCTCAAAAAGCAAAAAGACAACAAGAAATTGATGATAAGGACCGAGAGAGCAATAAGATCTTCAAGCCTGAAGGGACCAATTGGATGTGGGAAGTGGGAGGCGTCCCTTGGTATGCTAGCCTTAATGAAGACGGCAGCACCAGTATCTGGAATTATCACGGATATGGTCCTGTGGCGGGGAGATGGGCAATGTCAGAGGGAAAGATATACATCAATGACAAAGGGATTGTGGAAGGTGCCCCCGCTATAAGAGTGGAGGCCAGGAAAAGGAGTGGATTCGATTATTATGACCATTCTTTATACTTTATCATCGATGGCAAAGAATACTTAATGGAAAAAATTTGATGATAGCTAGCATGCGTAATATAAAAAGCTTCCCCGGAGGGGAAGCTTTTTAATTGCATATTTTTAGCTAATATTTAAGGTGGTAGCGAGCTTGCGGAGTATTTGTCTCGGAAGAGGAAAGAAAATAACGGCTAGTTATCCCCTCTCAACACTATGAAAGAGCTGGCGCATGGTTTTTGCACCCACCAGTCCATCCTGCACCGCCCTATCTCGTATCCGCTTAGATTTGGGGCGGTTTTTTCTATCAGTTGGCATCTTCCCCTGAACCCTTCAGGGTCAGCATCGGCATTTTCGCAAAGCACGCCTTTTCTACTCCCGGTTATTTCGATAGACCAGTTTTCATCGTTAGTGTTTGTCAACGGCCGCCAGGTCCCTGATTTGTCATTGGAAGCGACATCAAATTCTCCCGTCAGATTCTTTTTGTTATATACCTTTACCATGCCGGGACGTTTTGAGTCCGGGTCTGGTATATAAGAAAATATTTTTATAGAAGACGCCCAAGGGCTTCCTGTCTCAACCAGTTTATGCACTCCTTCGCTGTCGTAGATCTTCAGTTTCCCAAAACCGTATGATTGTTTCTCAAAAACGATGGCCCAATATTTTAAGGTAACGTTTCCGCTTGAGTCTTTTTTATCCTTAATTATTATCTGGGTATACTTATCATCATTCGACCCAAAATTAGGGGTGCTCTGCCCTATAAATTCGCACGGCGTTCTGCCGCCGTCGATGAAACACAGTTGGACTCCGTCGTTTGTATAATTGATGGCCATCGACTTGGGATCGTCGCCGACAACTCCGGGCGTTACAGAGTTCCTGTCTCCTTGCATTCCGTCTTGGAAGTAGAAATAAACTTTGTATTTGTTTTCGTCGAAGCTTATGGCGGCGACTTTCAACCCGTCGGGGAATTTACTTACCGACGAAGAATAGACTTTTTCGGACCCGTTGTCGAATTTTATGGTCACTCCTTCTTTTTGCAAAGGGGTTAGTTCGATCTTTGTCACGCTGACATTGATCAGGCTCAATCCCAAGAATGACAGTAATAAGATGGCCAAGCCTATTATCGCGGAGAAGATGCGGTCTTTTGCGTCCGAGGAGGCTCCCACGTTGCCGGCGGAGGTCAGATATTTCATTCCTCCATAGATCATCGCTCCAAAGACTATCAGTCCGGCTATGAATATCGCAAACCCGAAGACGTAAGACACATAAGGAAGCAAGGTGGTCGTTGTGGTGGGCGCCGCGAAGCTCCCGAAAGCGGGATAATCTACTTCCAAGGCGGAGCAAGTTGAAATAACGCCCATTGAGACCGCGATGGCCAATATGATATTTTTTAGGATTTGCTTGAACATATATAATATGTGCCGAGTTATCGGCTTGTTAGCCTCATTATTGTTTTAGATCCGGCAGGTTACTTTGCTTGGCAACAGTAATAATTGCCCTGGCTTTTGCATTGCAGGCATTTTTCACAGGCTTCGGAGTTTTTATCTATTTTGCAGTCGTTCTCGCATTCTTTTCTGGGCTTTTCAACGAATGGGTTTCCGGACTCGCAATCCATCAAAGATTGGACAGTTGTTTTTCCTTCTGCCGCCATCTCTATTTCCTGGGGAGTTGAGTAGCAGTCCTGGAATGTCTCTCTGCTTTTTTGCAACTTGTTTTTCAGTATCTCTATCTGTGTGGAATTTTGATAAGTGCTCCCTTCTTCGTAATCCCAAGAATGGGTTTTATCCTCGACCAAGGCTTTGCTTTCTTTTTGGAGATTGATCAGTTCGTTGTAAGCTTTTTCTATGTCCGCGTAAACGGTTTTCATCTCATCTTTTCCTGGGCAGATATTGCCCGTGCAGGCGTTCTTGATACATTCCGTAAAAGTTTTTGCTCCTCCTTTTCCGTCAGGCTCCGAATGGGTTACGGTTTTGCAGGAAGGTTTGCATTTGTTGGGGTTGCATCCTTGGGCCAGAGAGATCATTTTTTCTGACAGTTCTATCTCTTTTGCCAGAGAGCCTTCGAAAGACACTTGCTTTTGTTTGACGTCGCCCATCATTCCGACGGCTTCTTCCACCATTTCCCCTATAGGAATTTCTTTGTTGCAGCTCAATGTCTCTTCCCCTTCAGCCAAGGTTTTTTCTTTGGCGGGGCCAAGCGCAAGGAAACAGCAGCTTATAAAAATAAGAGCAACCAAGATATAAGGTTTTTTATTGTCGTTTAAGGTTATCATTTCCAAAAGCTTGTAAATAGAAAACATTGGCTGGCTATTTGCCAAGCTGGCAGTTCTTTTTTAATGCCTTTCATGGGATCCATTATATAAAATCTGTTTATATTATCACCCATATAATTCAGGCCGTAAAGAACCATATAGTGGCCGATCAGCCCGCCTTTGCCGTCGGGGTAGCAATAGCCAGGAATTTTGCAGTCCATTAATATCGGCCTCCCCTTCAGCAGTTCGTCTTTTAATTTTGTTACGTCTTTATCCCCGAGTTGATCGTAACTCAGGCTGTACTTGGATTGTATCGCCGGGACGGCTTTGTAATAATAAAGTCCGTTTTCCCCCCAAGCTCCTTGGCTTCTTAAATGGCCGGCGACAACCTCTACCGCCAAGTCTTGCCCGTAATATCTTAAGATCGTGGTCAAAGAAGTCGGCCCGCAACCAGCTGCCTTGATCGTGCCGTTGGTCGAGGCCGTTTGGCTTAAATGAGGGTAGTTTGGAAGTTTAAAATCGGTGCTTCCGGCTGGAGGAGGAGACGTTATCGGCGCTCCATTGCTTGGGGTGTATCGATAATCTTCATCGGCAACATTATCGGATATGTCGATTGATTTGATCGCTTCCCAGACGTCCGTAAAGTTTGGTTTGTCGCAGTAAAAGGTCAGAGGGTCTTCCATCTCTTTGTTGTTGACGGTTATTATATTGCTTGGCCAATCTGGCACAGCGTCTATTTGCAATTTATCGCCGTATTCGTTTTCCAGCCCCGGTATTTCGTTTTGGACGTAAACTCTGCCGTCGCAGCCCGAGCTCATGAGAATAGCCGCCGTCTTGAGCTCCGTTCTCGGATCGTCAAAGTCCCATCTGGAAACATACAGATCGCTTTTTCTGTAGTTTTTTATGTCTTCTATGGCGGCTTTTATTTCTTCTATTTTTCCGTCCAGTTCGTCCTGGCTGAAAGTGACATTGCATCCGTCTTTGGCTTCGCAAGCTCCGGGGCATTTAGAATCTCCGCATTTGTAGGAGTCGACGATATCTTTCAGCTCGTCATTAAGATTTTTTAAACTCTCCGCTTTTTTTCTTATTTCTTCGGTATCGTCTTTTAGCGTTGTCAGTCTGGCGTCCGCTTTTTGCCCGATCAACCCCTCTTCCAGCATAACGCCCAAAGGAATCTGGGTAAGCACCAATTTGCTCGGGTCCGGCACTTCCACTTCGGCCAGCTTGGAAAGGGGGGTAGTCTCTTTATTGAAAGAAACGCGGACTATGGCGGCATTGATGGCGCTCAAGCCCAGCCAGGAGGCCAGCACTATGGCAACGCCGATCACGCCGGCGGTGATGTGCTCTTTGGCCGCCTTTTTTCCCGCAGGATTGCTTCCCGCGGTTAAATAGCTAATTCCTCCCCTGATGAGAACTCCGAAAGTTATTATCCCGCAAAGAAAAACGATCAGCCTGAATATGTAAGTGACATAGCCTGTCAGGCTCGTCCCTTCCGTCGGAACGGCAACGCCGGGCAGAGGAGGATAGTCTATCTCTAAAGCGCTGGCCAATGTCGAGAAACAAAAAAGACCCGCGAATACGAGGAGAAAATCAAATAATATTTTAGACTTTTTTTGCATTGCCAAGGTTTAAGGGTTGTGTCTCAACTCCATATAATTTATTATCGAAAGCCAGAAAAAATTGCCGACGAGAGGGATACATTCCAGCAAGACCGCGATCGGTTTTAAAAATTTTATCATCTTCAATTTTTTCAACTGCTTGCCCTTCGCCAGTTTGTTCCTTTTTCTCCTGGCGGGAGAAGTGCCTCTCTGCCACATCCAAAAAGCGAAGAACAGGAAAGAGAATATTTCCATAGGATCGATCGGTTCCAATGGAGAAATGAGGTCCCAGAGATCAAAGAACACGGACATTGCCATTATCACCATCCCCTCCGGCAAAAGCATGGCGTTGGTTATGGCCCGATTCTGCTCCGCTACCGGCTCTCCATCTTCTTCCTCTATTTCTTCGTCTAATTCTTCCGGCATTGTTTTTAAATATTTTCTTTAGCTTCTTTTATTTTGGCCAGTTGTTCCGGGTTCGAAGTGATGATCTGGTCTTCGGTGTATGAGGCGACTATTTTCAACGACACGTGTTTTTGGCCCGCAAAGAACATTCCTTCCCCTACCGGGGTTTCGAGCAACAAGAATTTTTCTTCGTCGGTCAGGCTGAATGTTTGCTGGACGATGTCGGCCGTGGCTGGACTTTGTTTTAACAATAATTGCAACGAAGAGTTTGTGATGATCGGCTTGCCGTAAGCTGATTTCATAAAATCGGAAACGTCCTGGGTAATGGTGGTCACTCCCAGCCAGTATTTTCTGGCGCGTTTGGCCAGACCGAAAAGGAAAGAGGCTCCGTCCTCTGTTTGCATCAGCCACCAAGCTTCATCGACCACCAGTATCCTTTTTTTCAGTTCGGCTCTGATGGCGTTCCAGATATAGCGCATAATGATGAACATGGCCATCGGCCTTAATTCATCTTCCATGTCTCTGATGCCGAAAACCACCAATGGATTAGACATCGATATGTTGGTTTTTTGGTTGAAGAAAGAAGAGAACGTCCCTTGAGTGAATTTTCTTAGCCTTTGTACCAGAGATTGGGCCCCCTGCATCGTTTCCAGCACCGCTTCCAGATCGGAAAGGATAGGAATTTTGTCCGGCCAAGTTGAAGGATCGGAATCGGGAGTGATATCTTTGGAAGCATAGGTCTCGGTCAGGGCTTGGTCGATGATGCCGTCTTCTTCGGGGGAAAGCCCTCCGAACATGATCCTGACCAATCCGACCAGATTGATAATGTTAGAGCGCAACACGTCTTCCGGTTTTTCATCCTCGCGGGGGACGGGAAGATCGAAAGGGTTGATGTGGTCATCGGAGCTTAAAGATATTTTGAAGAAAGATCCTCCCACTGCATCGGAAAGCATTTCGTATTCGTTCTCCGGATCGACGATGATGTTGTCCACTCCCATCATCAGCGAGCGCAGCACTTCCAACTTTACCGCGTAAGACTTACCGGAACCGGATTTCGCGAAAATGACCATATTGGCGTTTTCCAGCGTGAATCTGTCAAAAAGCACCAGAGAGCTGTTGTGCTTATTCATCCCGTAGAGGATGCCCTCATTGGAACTTAAGTCGAAAGAGACGAAAGGAAAAATCGAGGATAGCGGCCCGGTGTTAATGCTGTTATGCACTTGCAACTGGTCCAAAGCGTAGGGAGAGGAAGATATAAACCCTTCTTTTTGCTGATACAAAGCCGGTTTCAAATAGATCAAACGGGATTCCAGCACCGACCTTAAAGTGGTTTCGATCTCCGTCATTTGGGCTTCGGTGTCCGCGTAGGCTGTAATGTACAGTCCGAATTTGAACATTTTTTCCTGGGCGGTCTGCAAATTGTCGCGCAGATTTTCAAGATCGCTGTAAGCCGTTTCCAAGGCGGGGTCTCTGATCATCCCCTTCTCCTCGTTTTTGATTATCTCCACTTGGATGTCCGTTACTTTCCGGCGCAGTTTTTTTAATGTTTCGGCCGTATCCATCGGGTGGAAAAAGAAAGAGATGTCCAAAGGAATGTCGAGATTGATTATCGGGGAAAGCCAGCCGGTGGTCAGATATCTCGGATATGAAAAAACAAAGTAGGTCTTGGTGATCTTCTCCCCCAGCTTTAAATAGTTTTGTTTTATTTCGATCGAAGACGGCGCGATAATATCTTTTGCGCTTATCTTGTCGGCTTCGAAAAGTTTTTCGGCTTTTTCTTGTTTGAACAGGCTCATAATTTTAGATCAACATTTCCGGCGGCAACTCCGGGTAATATCCCGATTCGGCTTCTTTTGGGTGATGGTAGGACCAAAGCAGTTCAATAACTTCCGGAGTGGCCATGGGGCTGGCCCTCAACCCGCAGCGCCTCAACCCCAAAACGACATATTCCATCCTTTGCCACAGCTGGTATTTGCCGCGTTGGAATTTGTCTTCGGTCAGATTGCTGCTCCCGGAGCTTTTTGCTTTTGCTCCCGGAGCTCCAGGAATTTCGATGAGCGGGTAATAAGGAACGACCACATAAAAACTTTTAGACATTATCGTCCCCCCTCCGATTATCTGTTCAATAAACTTGCGGTACTCGCCGGTTTGCGTTTTTAACAATTCGTTTTCCTGCTTCGCTTCAATCTCTTTTAATTTTTCCAAATAACCGGTGATGTTCAGCCTTCTGGATTGCGCCAATATCTGGCAGGAGAAATCCAAGGAGTTCAGAAAGTCCTGGAATTGGTAGATTATCCCGGTTTGTTCGTCTTCGGATTTCAGAGCGAAATTTAAAGAAGAAACAAGCAATATGCCTCTTAAAGATTTATCTTTCATCACCAGTACTCCTTCGCGGATCTGGTCTATCGGTATGAATTGCTGGGTTGGTGTGTTGGCCATATTGGTCTTAATTGCCGAATTCTATTTTTTTGCTTAGATCTTTGATTTTGCTTATCTTGGCTATTTTCAACGGAGAATCTTTTTCCGGTTCTTTTCTTGCCGCTGGCTGCGGTCTTTTTTCGTAGTATATTGTGGCTTCTTTCCTTTTCCAAAGATAAAGTTTGGGGGCCGCCGTAAAATTGAGGCAGTTTTTTAAGACGGTGGTTACGTTTAAGCCGTTGACTTTCAGAAACCCAAGGGCAAGGGCTCCGGCCATGACCGTTATCGCGGCGACGCAGAATAAGAACAGATTTTTACTTCCTATCGCGATCCACAGAAAAACGCATATTCCAAGAGCGAAAAAGAAAATGACCGTCTGCCTGGGGGTCAGCGGCCCTAAAAATCCTGTTTCTTTTTCAATGAATTGGGGGACCTGGAATTGCATATATTTTTTAAAACTAACTTAACGGTTCGCGATAGCCGTCGCTTCCCTTCGGCGCGGGCGGGGCTGGGGGCCTTTCGGGTTGTTGTCTGGCATCTTGTCTGGTGATCGCCGCGTTGATCCTTTCTTGGGCTTCTTCCAAATTTTCCAAAGATGGCCCTTCTGAAGATCCTTGTGCCTCTCTCGGATCAGGGATTGGCGCCGGTTCCAACTCTCCGGGCTCGCTGATTGGAGCTTCTTGGGGATATTCTGGCTCTGCGGCTGGCAACGGTTCTATCTCCTGCGCCGATTCCGACGTTGCTTCCGCTTCTTTTTTAGCTCTCGCCATTGGGATGGACGCGATGGAGTCTTTCAGGGGCTCAAAGACAGCTTCGTTTATTGCGGTATAAATACTGTTGGCTTCTTCATGGTTGAGATTAAAATCTAGCTCCAAACTAATCTTAAATTCCTGGACCGGCATTTCTCCCATTAAAACTCTGCCGGCATACTTGCCCACTTCTGATGTCCTTCCATCCTCCCCCCCGATATCGGCGCAAGCGTTAAAAATAACCTCGGCGGTTTTTTCAGAAAAAATCGCTTCTTGGAGTTCTTCGGGCAGGGTTTCGTATATGGCCCAAATTTCTTCTTGAGTATATTCTTTTTGCATATCTGACGATTATTTTAACATAAAAAAATATTTGTCAAAAGACAAAGGTTTTCCCCCGCTCGGCGCAGTTGTTCTTAAAAGAATTTTTCCGGCCGCTCAAATTTTTAGGCGAGGTGTTATAGCTCGTGTGCGTGCGTTGACAAAAGATGGTAGATGTGTTATAAATCAGAAAGCCTATGTAAAAGGCCAAAAGGTTGAAGGCAATCTTAATCTAAAGATTATCCCCTCACCTATGGTCGACATTAGGCGGGAATGATCTTTTATAAATAAAATATGGATATAATAATATTTTTGTTTTTGTTTTTTCTGATATTAGCCGCTTTGGGCGGAGGATTGTTCGCGTTAATATGGTTTATTCTCGCCCCAAGAAATATCTTTTGGACATTTGTGCTTGAGGGCACGGCGAAAGCCATAATGAAGGGCGGTCAGTTCCATAAGTTTTTAATAAGCTGGGAAGGCCACACTTTTGACGGCGATTGGAACGTTATAAAAGGAGATGATGGCTGGCATCCTTTTGGAGGCTTGCGCTGGGTGGGATTTTGGCCATTCTATGCAGTCTATTGGTACCAATTCAAATGGCAGACCATAGACAGTCTTGGAGGCCTGAAGATCCACGAAGAAGGGTGGCAGGATTATGTTTTCTTGAAGGAAGATGTTTACTATTCCAAGATGATAGGGGTCGAAGATAAAAATTTGCTCCCTCTGGATGTAGAGTCCATAAAGACGATGGCAGTCATCAACCCTTATAAAGCTTTTTTCTCGGTAGAAAATTGGCTGAAAGCGGTGGATCAAAAGACGGAGCCGGCGCAAAGAGATATGATCGGAGAATTTTCTTTTGGAGGGATGATTGAAGAAGACCCCAAAGCTAAAAGTCTTTCCCAAAAGGAGAAGATCTCTTTGGCGATCGTCGAAAGAAAACCGCGGAAAGTGAGGAAAGACCTGGAGCTCGACAAGATCTTTATGAATATCTTGGCCAAGAGAAAATTTTTGAGATATTTTGTTGACAATTATGGCATCAAAGTGTCCTTCGTCCAGATAAAGAGCCTCACTCCCCCAAAAGATTATTTGACTTCGATTTTGAAAAAAGATAATGCTTTGAGGGAGAAAGAAGTTGATATAATCAGAAGCGAAGGAGAGAAGAAGAGAATAGACAATGTTTATGAGACTATCGAAAAACACGGGGAGGTGGGTAAATTGATAAGAACGCTTGAAGCGTTGGAAAAGAGCCCCTTGCCTGCCAGCCTTGTTGCGCAGAATATTTCTTTGCCGGGCATCGATCTCAAAGGAGCTTTGCGTAATATCGTTTACGGCAAGGATTCTGGAGCATCGGAAGATCAGAAACAAAAGTCGAAAGAA
>JBAZHV010000007.1:0-52049 GCA_041652155.1 Minisyncoccota bacterium | reverse complement strand
TGATCTCCAAGAGATGTTTCAAACGATTGTTGCGGTTGATGATCCTGCGGTAAAGATCGTTCAAATCCGAAGAAGCGTAACGGCCCCCGTCCAATTGGACCATCGGTCTCAGGTCTGGCGGCAGAACCGGCAGAACATCCAAGAACATCCATTCGGGACGGATCCCCGACTCTCTCATTTCTTTTAAAGTGTTGATCCTGATCAAAGCTTTCTTTTGTTCGTCTCCTTCGGTCTCCTTCACTCTCTCTTCCATCGCGTCGATCTCTTTAGACAGGTCCATCTTCTCGAAAATGCGTTTCAAAATTTCGGAGCCTGTGCCGGCTTCAAACATCTCTCCGTATTTCAAAGCCAAATGAGTGTATTCTATCTCGGACAATATCTTCAAAGGCTTGAGGGACATCAATTCCTCTCTCGCTCTGTCGCGAGCGGTCTTGAGATCGGAAGCCGCTTCGTCCTGATCGTCTTTATCTTCGATGGAAGACTTTTGCTCTTTCAGCTTCGACTTATATTCCCTCTCTATCTCTTCCAAAATTCCCTTTTTGGCCCCCTCGTCAACGTTAACAACGATGTAAGAGAGAAAATAAATAACCTCTTCTACCTTATGAAAAGGCAGATCCAAAACCAATCCTATTCTTGACGGAACGCCTTTTAAAAACCAAATATGCGAAACAGGAGTGGCCAATTTTATATGGCCCATTCTTTCGCGCCTGACGGCAGACTTGGTAACCTCCACTCCGCAACGATCGCAAACCACTCCTTTATATCTGATCCTTTTATACTTTCCGCAATAGCATTCGTAATCTCTGGTCGGACCGAAGATCTTCTCGCAGAATAAACCGTCTTTTTCCGGACGCTGGGTGCGATAATTGATGGTTTCAGGCTTGGTTATCTCGCCATGAGACCAACTTAAAATCTCCTGAGGAGAGGCCAATTTTATCCTAATTGATTCTAAGTTAGAAACAAACATGATTTATTATTGACAATTAAAGCCGAACGCTAAAATATTTTATGAGTTAGCGCGCTGGCGTTTTATGAGTTATGCGAAGTTTGATCTGGCAAAAAATGTTTACTCTTTTTTCTCTTCTTCTTTGGGCGAGGCCGATCCTTCCTCTTCATTTTTCGGTTCGTCCTTGACGGCCGCCAAAGCTTCCCTGATGTCCATGTTCAGAGACAAAGACTTCAGCTCGGAAAGCAACAAAGTAAATGAAGCGGGAACATTCGGGCTCTTGATCTTCTCTCCTTTCAAGATGGCTTCATAAGCCGAAACCCTGCCCATTATATCGTCGGACTTGATGGTCAGCATTTCCTGCAAAGTGTGAGCGGCTCCATATCCTTCCAATGCCCAGACTTCCATCTCTCCGAATCTCTGGCCTCCGAATTGAGCTTTTCCTCCCAAAGGCTGCTGAGTGATCAAAGAGTAGGGCCCGATCGATCTCATATGGATCTTGTCTTTGATCATATGGATCAATTTCAACATATAGGCGTAACCGACCGTCACTCTTTCAGGAAAAGCCTGTCCGGTCTTTGGATCGATCACTATGGTCTTGCCGTCTTCGGCCAGCCCCGCTTTCTTTAACTCTTCTTTGATATCCGCCTCGTTGGCTCCGAAGAGAGCCGGGGTTTCGGCCAAATATCCCAATTTGTGAGCGGCCAAACCCAAGTGGGTCTCCAATATCTGTCCGATGTTCATTCTCGATACCACGCCCAAAAGGTTCAACACCATATCAATAGGAGTGCCGTCCTCCAGGAAAGGCATCTCTTCCACCGGCAAGATCTTCGAAACGACGCCTTTATTTCCATGGCGTCCGGCCAATTTATCACCGACCTGGACTTTTCTTATTTCCGCTATTCTGACCCTGATCCTCTTTAATACGCCGGGTTCGAGATTGTAGCCGTCCTCTCGGGAGAAAACTTTAATGCCGACAATGCGTCCATGCTTTCCATGTTCCATTCTTAAAGAGGTATCTTTGACCTCTTTGGCTTTATCGCCGAAAATAGCTCTCAACAATCTTTCTTCCGCGCTTAACTCGGCCTCTCCTTTCGGAGAGATCTTGCCTACCAGGATATCATTAGGATTGACAGTGGCGCCGATTCTGACAATGCCTTCTTCGTCCAGATCTTTCAGTTTCTCTTCGCCGACATTAGGAATATCGGAAGTGGTAACCTCCGGCCCGAGTTTTGTTTCGCGAACGTCGCAGAAAGCGTCTTTGATGTGGATGGAAGTGAAGACATCTTCTTTGACCAATTTTTCAGAAAGCACGATAGCGTCTTCATAAGTATTCCCTCTCCATGATAAGAACGCGACCAATATATTGCGGCCCAAGCTTAAGCGTCCTTGCGAAATTCCGCCTCCTTCGGCCAATATCTGTCCGGCTTTTACCATCTCCCCTTTTTTAACAACGGGCCTTTGGTGAAAACAAGTGTATTGGTTGGTCTTATCAAAAATTCTTACCTTATAAGATTGGATTCCGTTCTCGGATTTCACTTTAACCTGAGTAGCATCGACTTCAATGACCTTCCCGGCTTCTCTGGCAAGGATGACCTGTCCGGAGTCTTTGGCTACGGCTGTTTCCAAACCGGTACCGACCAACGGAGGCTCGGGATTTACCAACGGAACCGCCTGTCTCTGCATGTTCGATCCCATCTGGGCGCGGTTCGCGTCATCGTTCTGCAAGAAAGGGATCAAGGCTGTGGCAACAGACAAAAACTGTTGAGGCGATACATCAACATAATCGATCTTCTCTTTTTCCACTTCAGAAGATTCTCCTTTTACGCGAGCCTCCACTCTGTCCTCCGTGATCCGGCCTTTGTCGTCCAAAGCTATGCTGGCAGAAGCTATATTGTGTTTTTCTTCCTCGCTGGCGTTCAAATATTGAGAAGAGCTCGCAATTTTTCCGTCTTTGACCGGATAATAAGGGGTCTCCAAAAAACCATAAGGATTCAAGCGGCTGTACATGGCCAAATAGCCCACCAAGCCTACATTCGGACCTTCAGGGGTTTGGATGGGGCAGATCTTTCCATAGTGGGAAGGCTGCACGTCGCGAACCTCGAATCCGGCTCTTTCTCTGGTCAAGCCTCCCGGACCGGTAGCGGTCAATCTGCGCTTGTGTTCAAGCTCGGCAAGAGTATTCTCCGTGTCCATGAATTGCGAGAATTGGCTGGAAGAGAAAAATTGGGTGGCCTGAGCCATAAACGGCCTCGGGTTGACCAACTGCGAAGGAGTGATGACCTCTGCGGCCAAAACCGACATTTTGTCTTTGGCGATACGGGCCATTCTCATCAATCCTACTCTTAATTTATTCAACAAAAGTTCCGACATCGTTCTGACGCGGCGGTTGGCCAAGTGGTCTATTTCATCCGGCTGCGCGGAGGGATCGTTGTTCAATCTGATAACTTCTTTGATCACGGCGATCAAATCTTCCTCCTTCAAAACGCGATCTTCTTTCAAAATCTCTCTTTCCTTGGCCGGTCTTACTTCGGTCAAACGGGACCAGATCTTCCAGCGCCCGACTTTCGAAAGATCGTATCTCTCAAAATTGAAAAACATATTGAAGATCAATTCCTTGGCCGCCTCCGGAGTGGAAAGCTCACCGGATCTCAATCTTTGATATATCTCAAGCAAAGCATCGGATTGGCTGCTGGTGTGATCTTTTTTCAACGTCTCTTCTATGTAATTGATCTCACCGGAATCTATTCCGCCAAAAATTTCTCTGATATTGTCGTTAGTATAACCGGCTAAAGCTTTTAATAAAGTGGTGGCGGGCAGTCTTCTCTTTCGATCGATCTTAACGCTCAAAAATCCGGACGGATCGGTCTCGAATTCCAGCCAAGCTCCCCTGTTCGGAATGACCTTAGCTCCAAAACATCTTTTTCCGCGGATGACTTCTTGCGGAAAAAATACGCCCGGAGAACGGATAAGCTGGGAGATGACAACTCTCTCCACTCCGTTGATAACAAAAGTTCCCCTGTCTGTCAGAAGGGGGAAATTTCCAAAAAATATTTCCTGGTCTTTTTCTTCTTTGGTTTTAAGATTGACCAGCCTGACGGTCACCCTTAAAGGCGCCTCAAAAGAATCATTGTTCTCTTTGGCCTCAAAACTGTCTTCGTAATTGGGCTTGCCCAACCTGTAATCTACAAAATAAAGCGCTAATTCTTTGGCGGTATAATCGCGGATCGGAGAAACCTCGCTAAAGAGTTCCTTCATGTCCTCCTGCCAAAGCTGGCGCCAGCTCTCTTTTTGCAAAAAGATAAGACCGGGTAAAGGAAAAGATATCTTGCTTTTGGAAAAGTCTTTTATTTTCATAGTAAATAATAATACGCTTTTTTAGCGTTATAATGCAAAAAATACCCTAACAGGAAATTTTAGGGTAATGCCGATCCACTAATTAAACGATACGTAATAAAAAGAGAGCCTCAAATGCTTAGGTAAATTTACGTTTAGCTAAATCCCATTGAAAACATAGCAAGAATATAAAAGCCTGTCAAGCTAAAGCAATCCAGACAAAACAGCCCCGAAGGGCTGTTTATAACTAGATTTTCATTCCTCTTATGCCTAAAGACTCCAAGGCTGTATAAAATTCCGGCAGATTTTCCACCCAAACCAGCGAAAGATACAGCAAGGATGCGAGACCTATATAAGACGCCAGTACAAAACGCTTTTCTTTGCCGTTCATTTGTTTTCTATATGCGACGCTGTAATCATCGGACGCGGCCCTCCCTAACCTAATTTCGTAGATCATTATTCCGACCTCGGCCAGCGCGGAGGCCGCTAAAAGCCAAAAAATGTTCGGGCCCGTGAATGTTATCCACGCGCAAATCGCGCAATTTGCGCAAAGGAAAGTTGCTCCCAGCCCGCGGTTGACGGAAAAGGCCAAAGACTTGAGGGCCTTTCCTCCATCAAGCGCGCTCAAGGGTAAAAGGTTGAACAAATTGACGAACAACATAAAAGCCGCTGCTCCCAAGAATATCGGATCCTGGATGATCAAATATGCCAATATCGCCAAAATAGAAAAAACAAAACCAGCCAAAGGACCGCCTATGGCCACGAATGATTCGCTCTTATAATCCGAAAAACATTTTTCCGGTACGCTGATCCCCCCAAAAAAAGGAACGAAATAAAAACCTTTTGTTTTTATTCCGATCTTTTTCATAGCTTGGATATGGCCAAACTCATGAAGGAAAACGGTCAGTAAAATAAGAGCCGAAAGCTTCCACCCAACAAAAAAATTGAACGATAAAAAAGAAAAAAAAGCCATTATGAGCTTTTTCGATTTCGTGTTAATTCTTTTGTTGATCGCTAAAATTATTATCTTCGCCTTTAGACATAGATTTAGAATCCATATTTTCATCATGCTCTTGAAACCGGTTTTTCGGTTCCTAATTTAAGAAAGGATGTCCTTTCTGATTTTTTAAAAGCTGACAGCTTTTAAAAGAACTGCATATCTAAGAGTAAGCCCGCCGGAGATGATTGTCAACTTGAAGCTTTGATGCTCTGCAAAATTCCCAAGCTGGCGAAGAGAAACAGCAGGTTGCTGCCTCCGTAGCTTATAAAAGGCAAGGGCAATCCGACGATCGGCGCCAAGCCCATGTTCATTGCCATATTGATGAACATTTGCGCGAAAACGATAATGGCAAAACCCATGGCAAAAAGACTGGCGAAATTGGATCCGGCGTTCAAAGCGAGGCTTGCCACCCGCCAAAAGAACGCGGCGAATAGAGCGGATAGAACGGCTACTCCGAGCAGTCCGAATTCTTCCGCAAAAGCCGAAAAAATAAAATCGGTTTGCGGCTCCGGCAAAAATCCGTGGCGGGTTTGCGAACCGTTCTGCCATCCCTGGCCGATGAGCTGTCCCGAGCCGATCGCTATATCCGCTTGCTTACGGCTCCAGCTGGCGCCGAAAGGATCGGAATGCGGAAGCAAAAAAGATGTTATCCTGGATTTTTGATAATCTTGCAAGAAAACGTTCCAACCTAAAACGGCTATTATCGCAAAAGAAAAACAAATAAGCAAAAAATGCCGGACCTTGACCCCCGAAACCAGAAGGATCCCCAGCCAAACGACCAAAAGCAAAGCCGCGGAACCCATATTCGGCTGGACAGCCACCAAAACAACCGGGATAAAGGCATAAAAGCCCGATAAAAAAATATGCTGGATCTTGTACATCTCGACATGCCTTTTTGAAAAATATTTCGCCAAAAGCAGGATCAATACCAATTTGGTCGGCTCTATGGGGTCGAAAGAAAACATCCCTATCTTGTACCAGGTTTCCGTTCCCCTGATCTCGGACGTGAAAAAAAATAACCCCACCAGAAGCAATATGCAAACAAAATACAACGCCAAGATAAGAAAAGAATTTTCCCTGAAAATGCGCCAATCCAGAAAGCTTAAGCAAAACATCAGCAAGAATCCGGATCCTATAAAAAATACCTGTTTATAAAAATTGGCAAAATTTCCTTGTGCCGAGCAAGAGCTGTACAAACACAACAGCGAAACGGCCGACAAGGCCAACAAAATAAAAACCAGTTTCCAATCCAGCTTTTTCAGATGCAAAAAAATGTTAGAAAATTTGAACATAGTATATTTGGAATGTCGAAGATAGAGGGTCGAAAGTCGTAACGGCCTTCGGCCTTCGAATATCAAATGGTCATTTTAACATCTTCAAAAATTCATTCTCTGCTATCACTTTGACTCCCAGTTTTTTGGCCTTTTCTATTTTCGAGCCCGGGTTCGCTCCCGCGACCACGTAGCTGGTTTTACTCGAAACGCTCTCCGCCGCCTCCCCTCCTCTCTCTCGCACCAAATCCTTGGCTTTGCTGCGGCTCAACGATAGCATCTCTCCCGTAAAAACAAAAGTCAATCCTTCCAATTTTTTATTGACGGACGCCTGTTCCGTCTTGATGATCTTTATACCGGCAGCTTTCAGCTTGTCCAAAAAATCCAGATTTTTCTTATCTTGGAGATAGCCGCATATCGACTCCGCCACTATCGGACCTACGTCATTGATCTTTTGCAATTCCTCAAACTCGGCGTTTCTTAATTTTTCTACGCTGCCAAAGTTCTTCGCGAGATCAATGCTGGTTTGCTCTCCCACGTTCCTGATGCCTAAAGCGTAAATGAATTTTGGAAAAGCTATTTCTTTTTTAGATCGGATAGCCTCAACTATATTTTTAGCTTTCTTTTGAGCAAAACGTTCCAGCGGAAGCAAGTCCCCCTCCTCCAGTTCGAACAGATCGGCCGGATCGGAGATCAAACCCTGGTCCATCAGCTGCTCCATCACTTTCGGACCGAGCCCTACGATATCGAAAGCGTTTTTGGAAACGAAATAACTGAAATACCTTTCTTTCCGGGAAAAACAATCGGGGTTGGGACAGCGCCAAGCAACCTCAGCGGGAAGCTTGATCAATTTATTCCCGCAAGAAGGGCACTTGCCGGGCATTCTGAATCTTCTCTCTTTTCCCGTCCTAAGCTCCGACAAAACCTTAACCACTTGGGGAATAACGTCTCCGGCGCGGCCCACTATAACCGTATCTCCGATCATCAGCCCCAACCTTTCTATCTCGTCCTCATTGTGCAAGGTCGCCCGGCTAACAACAGTCCCTCCCACTTCGACCGGCTTCAAATAAGCCACCGGGGTCATGGCGCCGGTACGGCCGATCTGTATCTTGATGTCTTCAACAACCGTCGTTGCTTGTTTTAAGGGAAATTTATAAGCGATGGCCGCACGCGGCGCTTTGCCTGCCACTCCCAATTTTTTAAAAATGCCGTTATTGTTCACGCCAACGACCACGCCGTCTATCTCATAAGGGATATCTTCTCTGTGCCGGCGCCAATGTTCCTGATAGTCAAAAACCCCTGCCAGATCTTTGCAAAAAAGGCTGTACTTGTTATTGGTCTTGAACCCCAATATATGCAAGATCTCGTGTTCTTGCATATGCGTGGCCTGTCCGAGCTCGGTTATTATATCGTACATATTGGAATCCATCCGCCGCGTAGCGGCGATCTTCGGGTCGAGCTGGCGCAAAGAACCGGCGGCCAGATTGCGGGGGTTGGCATACAAAGGCAATCCCGCTTTTTCCTGGCGTTCATTTATTTTTTTAAAATCATTTCTGGTTATCACCACTTCCCCTCTCACGGTAATATCTATCCCGTTCTTTTTTGCAAACATTCCCGCAACTTCAACAAGCCCGGCTTTTTTAAGATCGGCTAAAACATTTTCGATGTCTCTTAGCTGCAAAGGTATGGCTTCGATGGTTTTTAAATTTTGAGTGATGTCTTCTCCCACTTCTCCGTCCCCGCGGGTAGAACCGGTTTGCAGTTTTCCATCCCGATAGATCAATTCTATGGCCAAACCGTCAAGCTTCGGCTCGCAAAAAAAATCCAGCATTTTCAATTCTTGAGGGTTTAAAAGTTTAGATATCCTTAACAGCCAATCTCGCATATCTTCCCGCGAAAAAGCGTCATTCAAAGAGATCATCGGAACTTCATGGCTTAGTTTGGAAAATTTCTCCAACGGCTTTCCTCCCACCCTCTGGGTGGGAGAATCTCCGGTTATGAATTCCGGAAAAGACATCTCCAAATCAAAAAGCTCTTTTTTCAAAGAATCAAGAGCTTCCGGAGAGATCTCCTGCTTATCCAAAACGTGATAAAGATAGCGATGGAGATCTATCAATTTTTTTAATTTTTCGATTCTTGCTTTTGCTTGTTCCTTATCCATACTTTCTATATTTCTAAAACCAAAAAAAATTTGTAAAAATATCGCTGGGAGATGGCTAAAACCGATCCCTGCCCGCTCCGGAACAGATCTAATAGCTCACTTTTATTTCTCTCTGGGCGCCGTAATAATAACCTTCCGAGACAATATTGATACTGGTAGTGGAGCATCCGCCGCTATAGTCGAGGGAGTAGCTCCAGTTCGTTCCCAAAGAACAGGGAGCCGATGAAGGGCAAGGAGAGACGCAGTCGCCGTCCACGCGGATATTGTACAACGCCTGTTCTATTCCCGTGTCGGCGGCATGGAACGCCTTGACCGAATCGGAAACCCCTTCGATCATATTAAGCCCGTTTATAATGATCGCCGTCACCCCCAAGACCATAGCCATAATTATGGCCATCATAACCATGGTCATAAATAAAGATATTCCTTTTTGAGATCCTTCTTTCTTTTTCCTGATAAGTTGTATCAACTTTTTAGTGTTCATTTTTCTTATATTTGCTTATCAAGGTTCCTCTGCGAAATAGAAGTCTGGACCGTAACTTGAGGCAAAGGGTTGAGATCCTGGGTGGTGTTGGCCTGCGATTTGATCATAATGGTTATTTTCGGCTGCAGATTATCGCTATTGGCCCCGCCTGTTACGTTAAATTTCAGATCAAGGACCTTTATTTTATCCGAGGTCAAAACTTGGGCGGGGTTGGAATCGATCTGTTCTTTTATCTGGCCGGCGCCGGAATCAAGAAACAGCCTATGGCATTGGTTCTTATAGTCCAAAAAGGTTATAGAGGAGGACGCCCCGCTTGTTGGAAGAAAATTGTCTTTGGCATTGCCCGCGCCAAGGCATATCCCGGTCGTATCTTTTTGCGCCATCCTTATATATCTGCCCATATAATCAAGAATAAAATTGGAATTGTCCACCAAATATTGGGTATAAACGATATGCGTTTGGCTTTTGATGGAAGAGAGAAAAATGCCGCTCAAAACCCCCATCAGAACGCTAAAAATACCGATAGACACCAGCATCTCTATTAAAGTGAACCCTTTGGCCTTTTTAAGTCTGCTGTTCATTATTGATACCAATTATAAATATTTTCTTTAACCGTGGTGGTCAGCCCGCTCCAATAAATATCTACCGTTATATCCATTATGTCGGGGTTCGCGTCCTGGGTCACCGTTATTTTTCTCTTGTAAACGGTAGATGTTCCGTTGTCGTAATTATAAAAACCGCTGCTGTCTATTTTTAAATTTCTGCCTGAAGCCCAAGCGGTAAGGGTATTTGTGGAATAATCGCCTTCGCAGCCGGAGGCGCAAAACGTTAATCCTTGGTTCCAGGGATCCCCGGCGTCTCTCACCCAATTATTGTCTCTGATGTTTTTGACGATCTCCACTCCCTCCTGCGCCAAATAGGCTCCCATAAAATATTCTCTGGCTTTTTTGGTGTTTTCTATCGCAAAGGCCATTCCGTTATGGACGCCCAAAACTCCCACCGAGATTATCGCTATGGCCAAGATCATCTCCAATAATGTAAATCCCGAATTTTTTCTATGTGTTCCTGCCATGGTTATTTTATATTGATCACTCCTCTTCCGTTGATCTCAACCGTTTTCTGCTTGCCGGGATCGCCCTGGATGGAGAGGGTTACTGATGATGTCGCCGAAGAAGAATTGTTCATATATACCTCGGGATTAGGCGGCTCGAAAGCAATGCTCAATGCGGTGGTGGTGGCCCCGTTCACTTTAAGATTGTAAATCAAAATATTGTTTTCCAATTGGACGGCGCTTCCTATCTGTTGGTCCGCCGCCGGATCGTAGCTGTAATCCGCGTTACAATTTCTATAAATTATATATTGGGACGAACTGGCTTGACTGAAATAAATCCCATAACCGTTAATGCCTGAACAGCTCCCCGTTTCGTTGAATCCCTTCATCGCCAATCCCCGGCTTTCGCTGATCTTCTGGCTCATCGCCTGCGCGCTTCTATCCAGCGACAAACTTGATTGCCAAACATTGGGATTGGCAAAAACTATAGCGGTCATAATCCCGATCATCACTACGACGACCAAAAGCTCGATCAAAGTGTAACCCCTCTCCCCCGCAAGATATATCCTGAACGATCTGATCATTTTTAAATTTAACATTTTTAAGCGAGGAAACTAAGATAATAATTAACCAGCTCTCTGCCCCATATCATGGCCGTAAAAATTCCGAATATCAGGAACGGGCCGAAAGGAACTTCGGACTTCAATCCCTTTTTTTTCAAAGCTATCAATATCAAACCTATTATAGCACCTGAAAAAAAAGCCAGGAAGAGGGCAACCACGATCATGGGCCAACCAAGGAACAAACCCATAAAAAAAGAGAACTTCACGTCGCCGAAACCCATCGCCTTCCCTTTGGTAAGAAGGAATATTCCCAAGAAAAAAGCTAAAGACCCCAGCCCTGAATATAAGAAAGGCAAAGCCTGTCCGACCGTAAAAGAATTAAAGATGAAATTATAAAGATGAAAAAAAACCGTAACACCCAAGGCGGCGATGAGCGCCTCGTCGGGAATGATGAACCATTTGAGATCGGAGATGAAGATCACTATCAGCAGCGAAGAAATGATCAGCATATAAGCCAAAGAGATAAAAGATCCAAGGACGGAAAGCTGAGGATCGTAAGTGGCCAGAAAAACAGTCAAAAAGATCATACCCGTTCCCAATTCGGCCAGCGGATACTGTAAAGATATCTTCTTTCCGCAATAACGGCATTTCCCTTTCAAAAAAACAAAACTGAAGACAGGGACCAAATCGTACCAAGCCAAAGTATGCTTGCATTCCGGGCAAAAAGATCTTCCCGAAACAAAACTGATCTCATGGTAAAGGCGATAAGCCGCGCAGTTCAAAAAACTGCCGATGATAAGGCCGGCAAAAAAAATGAAAACGGAGAGGAGCAACAACATATTATTTTTATTTTAGCGTTTATCCGAGAACAAGGCAATGCGGCGTGCGCGTTTATGCCTGTCCGGAAAAATTTCACGGCTGTTCTCCCTCTATCGTAAACAAAAACTCCCCTCTTTTTGGGAAGGGAGATTTTGGAAGAATAAATTTGTTCTACTGGCAAGTGAGGTCTGTCGCGGAGCATTGGGCCGCGGTGGTCGTACCGGTGAAACCGGTGCTGTCGACGCACCAATACTGGGTGTTATCCACAACCAATTGCGCTTTGGCGCAATAAGCCGTGACACCGCCTGCGCCGCCAGCGGCGCTTGTAGTGGAGTAAACCGAACCGGTGCCGTTGGATTCATTTGCTTTGTCCAAAAGAGTCTTGAACTCTTGTCCGGCGACATCAACGCCGACATAAGTATTGTTAACGGTTTTGAATATCATGGCAGCGGGCATCATTTGAGAAAAGTATCCTTTGATGGTGGCGTCCTTGGCTGAATTCGGAGCTCCCTGCATATTAATAACTACCATGCCGGCCAATATACCGATAATGGCAATGACGACTAGCAACTCGATTAAAGTAAAACCTGTTTTGGATGTTTTTGCGTATTGTTTCAACAACATATTTTTAAAAATTTAATTTACTGTTTATTTTTTATTATCGGCCGGAATAATTATAATATCGACCTTTTCATTCTCGACCTTATTTTCTACGGATAAAACCAGATTTGCATGATGGAATCCCGCTTTAACTGGAGAGGCCCCGGTTTATTCCACGCTCGCCCCACAGGACGAGATTCAGCCCATATTATACTTTTCATTCCAGCCCTGTCCAAAAATATTATTTTTATAATATCTCTTTTTCCGCGAAAAATCTATAGAAGAGTTTTCAACAGTTTGCTTGCAATGCCAAAGGCCGGAATCCCGGTCTTGCAAATCATTGGCAAGTGATATCTGTCGCGGAGCATTGGGTCGCGGTGGTCGTACCGGTGAAACCGGCGCTGTCGATGCACCAATACTGGCTGGAGTTGGAAGTGAGCTGTATATCGAAGCAATAAGCCGAAACACTGGTAGTCACAAGTACGGAGCCCGCGTCATTGGTCGAATTTGCTTTATCCAAAAGAGTCTTGAACTCCTGCCCGCCGGCATCGACGCCGATATAAGTATTATTGTTGGTTTTGAATATTGTGGCAGCCGATCTCATTTGGTCCGCGTAACGCTTAATACTGGCATCCTTGCCGGAATTGGGGGCGCTCTGGACATTGACAACCACTATGCTGGCCAAAATGCCTATAATGGCAACTACTATCAGCAGTTCGATCAAAGTAAAACCTTTTTTGGACGTTTGCATATATTCCATATGTTTGAGTTATATAAATTATCCGTCATTTAATAGCGACTCGACCTTTTGTTTTTTTATTCGAAACCAGAAAACGGTATTTCTGATCATTATTAAGATTCCGCCTGAAATCAATTCTATATTTTTTTGCCAAAAATATCTATAGCGATTTTCCCCAGCTTGCCAACATCAGGCAACGAAAGCGGCTTTCAGCACGCCGAATCTCTGCGAAGGCGGCCTTCGGCACGCCGAAGCAGGATCGCCTGCGAAGGCGGCCTTCGGCACGCCGAAGCAGGATCGCCTGCGAAGGCGGCCTTCGGCACGCCGAAGCAGGATCGCCTGCGAAGGCGGCTCGGCACGCCGGTCAGAATAGAGGCAAACAAAAACTCCCCTCTTTGGGAGGGGAGTTTCTGAAAGAAACATTCTTTAGTGGCACTTTGAATCCGTTGTGGAACAAGTGGAAGTACCGACAGCGCCTGTGCTGTCAATGCACCAGCTGCCGCTCACGACCAACGCGGTGGAGTAGCAATAAGCGGTCGCAGTAACGCTGGTAACCGGAACCGCCGATCCATTGGTCACGTCTACCTGGTCCATGAGTTTTCTATACTCCTGGCCGGTGCCGTCTATCCCGACATAAGTGTTGTTTGAAGTATTGAAGATCATGGCAGCCGCTCTCATCTGGGCCATATAACCTCTGATGGTGGCGTCCTTGGCTGAATTCGGAGCTCCCTGCATATTAATAACTACCATGCCGGCCAATATACCGATAATGGCAATGACGACTAGCAACTCGATTAAAGTAAAACCTGTTTTGGATGTTTGCATATGCTTTGATAAATTAATTAATTTATACGGTTTGATTTTTTTATTTGGATACTTAATAATCATCGACCTTTAAATTATTAGCGCAAAGAAACGGCTGGTCCGCAATATATAAAATGGTTATTATTTTAGACCATTAATAATATATATATCACTTTTCAGGGAAATCAACTGTGGATAACTCAAATCCTTAGTTCAGGTTGCTGTTCATCTGGTATAAAGGCAAGACCACCGCGGCCATCAGAAAGGCGACCATGCCGGCCAAGCCTATGATCAAAATAGGCTCCAAAATGTTGGAAAGATTGCCGACGAATATGTCTATCTCCCTCTGATAGAAACGAACTATGTTCATCAGCGTGGTTGATATCCTCCCGGTTCTCTCCCCCACTGAGGCCATCTGGACGAACAAGGCCGGCACTTGTTCGGGATAACGGTCCAAAGTCGAACTGAAAGGCTCTCCTTTGACCACTCTCGCGCGAGAGTCGAGGATGATATCCCTGTAGATAGAATTTCCTATGACATCGGCGGAAATATCCAAGGCTTGGGCTATCGGTATGCCGGCCGTTATCAAGACCGAAAAATTTTCCGCGAATCTCGCCAAATAAATATTTTTCAAAAACGGCCCGAGAACCGGAAGTTTCAAAAGCAACCCGTCCACCACTCTCTTGCCGTTCTCGGTCTTGTTATATCTTGCAAAACTAAAAACCGAAAATATCAAAAGGCCGAGGATCGCTATCCACCATTGTTTCAAAAAGTTGGAAGTGCTTATTACGGACTGGGTTATGGCCGGCAGTTCCCTGCCGCTGACCTTCAAGACCGCTGTCAGGTTAGGAATGACATAGATCATTATCACCGCGAAGATAACCACGAAAACGAAAAGGACTATCGCCGGGTAGATCATCGCGCCGGCCATTTTCGACTTAAGCTCGTAGTCCTTCTCCAAATGGCTGGACACTCTGTCCAAAACATCCGAAAGATTGCCGGAAGCCTCTCCGGACTTTACCATATTCACAAAAAAGTTCGAAAATATTTTAGGATAAGCCGATATGGCCTTGGAGAAAGTCGATCCTTCCCTGATAGAAGTCGCTATTCTGTATATCTGCTCCTGAAAATTCTGATTTTTGGTTTGGTCGGCCAGCGAGTCCAAAGCCTCGGCCAAAGGAACTTTCGAGTCGAGCATCGTAGCCAGCTCTCTGGAGAACACCACAACCTCCTTAAAAGATGTTCCCGCCAAAACATTGATCTTCTGAATGATCTTATTGGGGGACACCTCCTTGATCGACGTCGGAAAAAGTCCGTTCTGGTGCAAAACGTCCACTGCGGCTTTTTGAGAAGAAGCTTCTATAGTGCCGCTCTCTATGCTTCCGTCTTTGGTTCTGGCTTGATAATTGAATTTCATTTTTACCCTGCGGAATTGCCCAAACTATAAACTGGAATTATAAGAGCAGCGAACAAGATGCCTACCATTATAGCCAAGAAAATAATGAGCAAAGGTTCAATGACGGTAGAGATCGTACCGATGAAAGTATCTATTTCTTCCTGATAAAATTGAAAAACCTGGACCAAAGATTCTCCCAAATTTCCGGTCCTTTCTCCTACAACGACCATCTGCACAAATAACGGAGATATCTCTTCGGGGAATCTTTCCAAGACTGAACTTATGCTTTCTCCCTTCATCACTTTTGTCCTGGTCTCCAAGATAATATCTCTATACACGCTATTCCCTATCAAATCGGCGGAAACTTCCAAAGCCTGGGTTATCGGAGTTCCGGCGGAAATCAGCGTAGCCAAATTCTCGGCGAAACGGGCCGCGTAAAGATTTTTTTGAAAATTACCGAAAATCGGCAGTTTCAACATCAGGGTATCTATATTGTGCCTGCCTTCCCGCGTCCTGGGATAATAGCACATAAAGGCTATGAATACCGCGATCAACGCGACCATCACCCACCAGTAAGAAATGGAAAAATTAGAGATGTTAATGATTATCTGGGTTACAAGAGGAAGTTCTTTGCCGCTGTCTATGAATGCTTTGGTAAGGTTTGGGATGACCACCAAGAACATAAAAACAAAGACCGCCAAAAAAACGACCATGACCATCGCCGGGTAGATCATCGCGCCGGACAGCTTTGAGCTGAAATAATAATCTTTTTCCAAATGGCTGGTTATCTTTTTCAATATCTCCGGCACATTTCCGGAAACTTCCCCGGATTTGATCATCCCAACATAGAACGGAGAAAATGCATTCGGATGCCTGGCAAAAGATTTTGACAGAGAAAGACCCTCTCTGATATCCGAAGCTACCTTGAATATGATCTCCTGGAACGCCGCGTTGGCATTTTTCTGGCCCAAGGCATAAAGCGCTTCGGCTGGAGGAACTTTGGAAGCAAGCATGGCCGAAAGCTGTCTGGAAAAGGCGACAAGGTCTTTAAGCGAGATCTTCCTGTTAAATCTTATCTCCCTGGAAAAGATAGATCCTTTTTTATCTTCCTCGATATAGGTGATGTAAACGTCATACTTTTGCAGAATATCAACGGCCGCCTCTTTGGAAACAGCCTCTATATCCCCCGCTTTTACTTCACCGTCTTTGGTTCTGGCTTGGTAGTTGAATTTCATTTTTTAAATTAATTTTCTTAATTCTTCCGGATTCGACGAATAAGAAAGAGCATTATCGAGACTGATCTTTTTTTCTCTGACCAGGTCGGCCAAAGATCTGTCCAGGGATTTCATCCCCAATTCGAGAGAAGTATCGATGATCAAGGGTATTTCGTGAACTTTGTTTTCTCTTATCAGGTTCGACACCGCCGCCACATTGAACATGACCTCGCAAGCCGGCACGACTCCTTTTCTTAAAGAAGGGATCAGCCTTTGCGAAACGATCCCAAGAAGAGATCCTGAAAGTTGCGCCCTGATCTGCCCCTGCTGACTGCCGAGAAAACTATCGACCATACGATGGATGGTCTGCGCGGCGGAATTTGTATGCAAGGTGGCCAGAACCAAATGCCCGGTCTCGGCAGCCGTGATAGCCGTAGAGATCGTCTCGGGATCTCTCATCTCTCCAAGCATGACCACATCCGGGTCTTCGCGAAAAGTAGATTTCAAGGCCCGCGGAAAAGACAGAGTGTCCTGAAAGAGCTCTCTTTGTTCGATCATCGCCTTATCGCTATTGAAAATATATTCTATAGGATCCTCGATGGTAATAATGCGGCAGGCCCTAGTATGATTTATCTCGTCTATCATGCTTGCCATGGTCGTTGACTTGCCGTGAGAACAAGGTCCGGCTATTATTACGAACCCTTGGCTTTGTTGGCAAAAAGTATGGATCTGGGGAGGAAGCTGGAGCTCATCAATGCTTTTTATCCTTTCCGGCACCAACCTCAAAGCTATGCTGACCGTTCCCTTTTGGTAAAAAGTATTTATTCTAAAACGCGATTTTCCGCCGAAACCGTAAGAAAAATCTATCTCCTTTTCTATCAAAAAACGGTTTCTCTGGTCTTCGTTCATTAGCAAAAAAGCTATCTGCTCGGTATCTTGAGGGGTCAGCTTTTGAACCTTGACCAACGGTATCAATTTTCTCTCTATTCTTAATACCGGCGGATGTTCGGCCGTAATATGAAGGTCGGAAGCCTGTTCTTCTACGGCTAGCGTCAAAAGCTGGTTTATATAAGATCCGTAATCCATGAATTTTGAATTTATGGTTTATCCTTTATTCTTGATAATGACGGCTATTCTTCGGCGACCCATAATACCTCCTCGAAAGATATCGATCCTTCCAAGGCTTTCAGGATGGCGTCTTGGCGCAAACTGACCATTCCCTGTCTTGACGCTTCTTTTGATAATCTCACTTCCGAAGGATCGGTCATAATAACTTCGGACAAAGAATCGGTCATTCTCAAAACCTCATAAAGACCGACTCTTCCTTTTACTCCTTTATTGTTGCATTTGACGCATCCTTTGGCTTCGTAAAGATATACTCCGTCTGAAATATTTAAACTGTTGCGGACGTCTTCCGGCATCCCCTGGATATCCTTCATTATTATATCCGCCACGGGGGCGGAAGCTTTAACTTTCTTTTTGCAGTAAGGGCAAAGCCTTCTGGCCAGGCGCTGAGCTATCACTATATTCAAAGTTGACGGGAGCAAGAACGGCTTGATCTGCATATCCATAAAACGCGGAACCGCGCCGACGGCATTGTTGGTGTGCAAGGTCGATAGCACTACGTGCCCGGTCAAAGCCGATTGGATAACCAAAGAAGCGGATTCCTCGTCGCGGATCTCTCCAACCATGATCACGTCCGGATCTTGGCGGACGATAGAACGGAGGCCTTGAGGAAAATCGTAGCCGATCTCCGGCCTTATCTGCGACTGGTTGATCCCCTCCATAAAATACTCCACAGGATCTTCAAGCGTAACAACGTTAGTATCGTCTTTGTTAAGCATTCTCAAAAGAGTGTAAAGAGTCGTTGATTTACCGCTGCCGGTAGGGCCGGTTGACAAAATCAACCCAAAAGGTTTTTGCAATGCTTCTTGCACTAATTTTAAATTCCTGTCGGTCAAGCCGAGGTCCTTTACGTCTTTCAATCCTTCGGTAGGATCCAAAACTCTAAGCACAACCTTTTCTCCGAGTTTAGTGGGGAAAGTGGAAACTCTGAAGTCGATCTCCCTGTCTCCGATACGCGCCGAAAAACGGCCGTCCTGGGGAACTCTTGTTTCATCTATCCTCAAGTTGGAGATGATCTTAATCCTGGCTACAACGGAAGGGTGGACGGCAATCGGCAGGAAAAGAGACGGATACAAAGCTCCGTCCATTCTGAATCTGACCCTCAAATTTTTTGTAACCGGCTCGATATGGATATCGGAAGCCTCTCCATCAACGGCATGCCTCAAAATAACCGACACCATTTTGATGATCGGCGCTTCTTCCACCAGCCTTTCTGTCGCAGGTTTTTGCAGGCCTACCTCCACCTCCCCTTCTCCTGATTCCGATCCCAAAGCCTCAAGGGCCGCGCCCACTTCCTCTCTCAAATTCCTGTACTTTTTGATCAGAAGATCAAAAGCAAAAGGGGTGATCAAAAATATTTTATAGGAGAACCTGTGATGGCGGGCCAAGAATAACAGAACCTCTTTGGCTTTGATATCTTCCGGGTCAACCATCCCGACCTCCAAAACCTCGGCTTTCATGGCTAGTGGCATCAATCTGTAAAACTTCGCGGAGTCTTCCGGTATGAGCGCCAAAACCTTATTGGGGACGTCCAAACCTTCCGCTTCAGGCAAAAAAGGAACTCCCAAAATTTCGCTTTTAACGCTGAGCAGAGATTCCTGGGTGACCACTTTCTTTTCCAAAAGCAAATTCTCTTCGGATTTTCCCGAGGCTAATATTTCCTCTTCCAGCTCTTTGGCTTTCTTTGAATCGATCTTTCCGTTTTCGACTAACTTTGCAATTAGATTCATTCTCCCTGTTTCTTTTAGAAAATTATCGCCTTACTGCTCCGCGGGAACAGCCTCCTGATCTGTTGTTGTGGCGGCGGCGGTATTTTTAACAGCCGCGGCGGCGGATTTCTCCACGGGTTTGAACGGATTCTCTCTCCCGGGCTGGACCGCAGCCGCGGAGCCGGAAGACAATTGCTCCATCTTGGGAAAATCCGGAAACGCTTCAAGCCTATTATCTTCGCCTTTGATCCCTACCACGTCTTTCAAAAAATTGAAATCTATATTGATATTCTGGTTTGCCGTTTCGCCCGCGGCGGAAATTTTCACGTCGGCTCCGCCCGCAGTCTTTTTAAAAAGTCCGGCCTGAAAAGCGAAATATATCGAAGCGCCCACTATGGTCGCGACGAATAAAATTATCAAACCTGGTTGCACTGCTGATTTTTTTTCTTCTAAACCGATAGCCATATATTTTAGATTATTTTAGATTAAATATTAGTTTAAAGATCGGCTAATAAGAAGGAACAGAAAGCACTACGCTGAAAGACATCGTCCCGGAAACGGTATTCCCTTTCTTATCGATCGAAACGGACGGAGCAGAGAAGCCTATGCTTTTCACTTTCGCCAGCAATACTTGGTTTTCCAGCTTGGCCAGAAAAACTTTGAAAGATGAATAATCTCCGGACAAAGACAGGCTGAAATCGTTTTCTTTCACCGGACCGCTGAACTCTCCGCCGGCGCCCATCGCTTCATCGGTTGCAACTCCTTCTTTGCCAGCCGATGCTGCGGAAGCGGGGCTCGTTTGGCGGGATTCCGACCCCGATACTCCCTCGACTGCCATTGCGGTAGAGCCGAAAGCTTTTCCGAAATAAGAGTACATTTTCGGAAGAAACGTAGGATCTCCGGATGCGGTAAAATTGATGTCCATCTTGTCCTCTATCGCCTCCCAATTTATTTTTTTAAGCTCATCGTAAGCAACGGCGACTTTTTGATGGTATTCTTTCAGATTTTCCAACTGTTTTATCTTGGCTTCTTTGGCCGCTCTCTGGACTTGGTAGTCATTATTAAAAGCCGGGACGAGCAGATAAAAAGATACCGCCATGAATCCCGCAAAAAATATTATTGACAGTAAGATGGTTGGTTTTTCAAGGCTGCCCATATTTTTATTTTTTAATTACTGACGGCTGGACGTTAAGGAACAAGGAAAATGACACTTCCTCCTTCTCCAGCTTGCCAATACTTGATATCTCAAAACTTTTTATGAAATTACCGCTCTTTTGCAGCGCCTGGAATATTTCCATTTGCTGGATCAAGCTTTCATAGCTGTCAGTTCTCCCGTTCAAAGACGCCTTTACCTCCCCCTGATCGGCACTTATCGAAAAAGAGCTGAAAGAAACCTTTGGATGGACCGTTTCCTCAAATGCCGGAAAAAATTTAGAGAACCTGGGGTTGGCGTCATAAAGAGTTTTGAAATCGTTCGATTTGCGCTCGAACGCTTTCACCTCGTTTTCCAGTTCCGCCATGGTCTTGTCTCCGGCCGGCGTGTTCCCTTCCGCCTCTATCTGCGTGTTCATACCGGTTATTTCCGCTACGATCCGGGGAGTAAAATAGTATTTAAGCAACAAAAAAGCGGCCAAGGATACTATCAGCAGGATCAAAGAAATAACGAAAATGATGGTCTGCCAAAGGGGCTTTTGTTGTTTTTTAGGAGAAACTTCAATGGCCATATATTTTTCAAACGCGATCTCCCGCCTCCATCGAGGTTGGAGATCTGTTAAATTTATTCTCTTAATTAAAAATTATTGATCAAAACCTTTAAGGGCCTCTCCTACCGCCACCGCAAACGTCGGCCCTATCTCTTTTACGTTTTTTTCGATAGAGGGGGGATAAAAAATATCCGCAAACGGATCGGCCAGCTTTACGGAAGTTTTTTTGAATTCCAAATTGATGCTTTTTTGAAAGTATTCCAACAACCCTGGCAGGAGAGCCGTTCCTCCGGCCAATACGACCTCTTCCGGCTCCCTTTTTTCAAGCTGGCAAAAATTTCTTATTATTTTCTTCGCCTCGACGGTCATAGTATCCAGGATCGGCGCTAATATCTTCTCGGAGTTCTGATCGCTCGTCGAGCTTATCCCATTTTTGCGTTTTATCCTTTCAGCTTCGGCCATATCCACTTGCAAAGCTTTGGACAGCGCGAAGGTAAGATCTTTAGAGGCCGTGTCGAAACTGGAACTTGTTTTCAGCATTCCCCTGTCCACTATGCTTACCGTCGTGCTTTGGGAACCGATATCGATGATCACGTAAGTTATCTTTTCGTCTTTCGCCAAAGAACGCTGAAGGCCGAAGACTTCCGCCTCCAAAGCTACTATGTCCAGATCCGCCTTTTTAGCCGTTTCTTTATACTGATTGACCGCCGTGATAGGAACGGCCAGCAAAAGAACTTTATTCCTTTGCTTGTCGGGAGAATGCTTGGTCAAAAGCTGAGGGTCCAGAACCACTTCCGACGGAGGCAGCGGAACGTATTTTCTTGCTTCGAACTCGACTGCCTGCGCTATCTCTTTTTGCGTCATCGGGGGCAGCTCAAAAGTGGTGAAAAAAGTGGCAAAATCAGGCAGAGAAAAGATCGCTTTATTGGTCTTGATATCAGCCTCCTGAATTATCGCTTTCAAGGCGCGGGAAACATCGTTGGACGAAAGCAAAAGGGTGTTTTTGTTAAAGGTCCTGAAAGATTCTTTATAGACCGCGTCCATCCCGAACTCCGCATAATTTTCCAACACTTTCCTCTTCCCCTTAAGAGATATCTCAACAATCTTTATAGAGGACGTTCCCACGTCTATTCCCAAAAAACTTTGAGGAACATTTTTTGCAAACGGCCAAATCATAAAAGTGTTATAATTGAAAAAATTATCTTATGGTCTTGTTTAATACTAATAATAACAAATTGCAAAATAAAAAGAAACAAAAGTTTTCCCCAGATAAACAATTTTTGGCGGACATTCTCTTTCCCAAAACTTGCGTAGTCTGCGGCAGGGAAAAATCGTTCCTCTGCGAAGACTGTTTTTCGCTGATCGAAGGGAACCCTTTTCAATATTGCCTCTGCTCTAAGCCCCAAAGGGTTATAGATAAAGGCAAATGCCGATCCTGCCGGGACCAAAAATTATCCGGGCTTTATTCTTCCGCCCTTTTCGACCAGAAAGCCCTCAAGGCCTGTTTGCATAATTTCAAATACAATAATTACCTGAAAGATCTGGCCTATCCTCTCTCTTATTTAATAATACTACACCTGGAATATTTAAAAAAGAAATTGCCGGCGGACGCGATCCTTATGCCCGTCCCGCTTTGCGCGAAAAAAGAAAGGGAGCGCGGGTATAATCAGTCCAATGAACTGGCCAAAATACTCTCCCGGGCTTGGGGAACGGAATTGTGTTCCGAAAACCTGATAAAAATAAAAAACACCCCGGCTCAAGCAACATTAGGGAAAGCCCAAAGAAAAGAAAATTTAAAAAACTGCTTCGCGGTGAAGCGCAAAGAAGAAATAGAAGGAAAGAGAATCTATTTGATAGATGATGTTTACACCACGGGAGCGACCATGGAAGAATGCGCCAAAACTTTAAAAGAAGCGGGCGCATCCCAAGTCTGGGGCATAACCGTAGCGCGAGAGCTGAAATTTTGACCGAACATGATGGCCGTTCTAAATAAAAACCAGCATTACGCTGGATAAAATAGGCGAGAAACACAGCGCTTCACGATGAGGCCGCCTTCGCTCCCCGCGGGAGCTACGGCGGGCTAAAAGCGGTGGGGACAGGACTCGAACCTGCACGCCCTTCCGGGCACCTGTTTTCAAGACAGGCTCCTTACCATTCGGAACACCCCACCAAGGCTATTTGAAATGCTTCTTTGCGAAAGATCTGCCCGAACCAGATTTTAAATATCGCTCGAACTCAAATGCTTTGTACTTATCCTTCAATGCAAAACAAAAATCTAGTTCTATCGGCAAACGGTTAACAGTTGCTGGCACATAACCATTTCGATGTTTTTCAATCCTTTCTTTTAAATTATCCGTGCAACCGACATAATAACCTTCTCTGCATTTTAGACTATAGACATACCACATTGGATATATAAACAAAATAATTGCCGCACGATTTCGGCGGACGAAGCCCGCCTTCGCTCCTGCGGGAGCTACGGCGAGGTAAAAGCGGACTGCGTCACGCCGAAGGTCCGCTACGGCGGACCGAAGGCGGAGGGGGCGGGAGTCGAACCCACGGACGGCTTTGAAACCGTCAGAGGTTAGCAACCTCTTGCAATACCGTTATGCGACCCCTCCAGATATCCTGTTGTAAAGGCTCTCCGCTTCAAACAGGATACATAATAGCTTATTTCCCGTCTTCACTCAATATTGTCCTCGAATTTGTTTTTTATGTCCTCTTCCCAGCCAGGATTTATTTCCAAGGCTTCTTTTTTCTTTTCCTCGTATAGGTTCCGGTCTTCTGCGTTTTTGGCTATCTGCATAGCCATCAAATGAGCCTGCTCCACTTTCGGCTCTATTTTAATGGCGGCATCAGCCAGCGCCATAGCTTCGTCGTATTTGGATTTCGCGCCGGATTTGTCTCCCGCCTTTGTCATATTCCTCGCTTGCGTTAATTTTGTTTTGATCAGGCCCCAGTAAGCCTGCTGGTTATTGGGACTTAGGTTGATCGCTTCCTCTAAAACTTCTTGAGCGGCTGCCAGCTTGGAGCTGTCTATCGCGCCGCCCCAGGCATTATAAAACTCACCGAGTTTCAGATACAAACGAAAATCCAGCGGAGACTGGGCTATATTTTTTTTCAGCTCTCCGGATAAAAAATTCAATTCTTCCAAGAGCCTCTTTTTCGAAACAGGAGCGTTTCTGGAATTGATAAGCGAATCCGCTAAAAAAGTTGTTACCTGATATTTTCCTTCGGAAGAAGCGCCGAGCGCCGCCTGCGACATCTCCAGCCTCATGTCCAAATTATCCGAATCGCCTGCTTTGATCACCAAAATTCCGGTTTTGTAAGGACCGGCTATAAATGTCAAAAAAGAAAAAATAAAGATTGCCAGCACCGCCCCGGACATCAAACCGCAGCGCAAATAACTAAAAGACATCTTATCCGGACGAGCTTCTTCTTTGTCTTTGGCATCGAGACTGGCCGCGAAACCCAAGATCAAAAAGAACATTACAAGGCTGGAAACCATATCAAAAACAGTCAAATTCTGGACGAAATAAGCGGCCAGAGCGGCCAGCGGCACGGCTGCGGCGGCAAGGCCTATCTTCTTTGAAAAACGCAAACGGACCAGAGACCAAAATGTTCCTGCGAATATGCCCAGATATAAGATCGACCCCAATATTCCAAAAGATACCAGATTGTCCATAATTATATTATGGGCCCTATCGAACCATATCTCTCCGCCGTATTCCGGTAAAAATAATTTCGGACTGAAGTTCGAAGAAAATGCTATCTCGAAATTATCCGGTCCCCATCCCAAAAACGGTCTTTGCAAAAAAGACTGCCAAGCTATTTTCCAAACCTCGATCCTCGACATCGTAGCCATCTGGACAAATTTCTCATATATCCAGCTTCCGGGCTGCAACGCCAGATAGAACAGAACCAAAGCAGACAAAGAAACGGCTCCCAAAAATATCGCACCGGCGATCCTGGTCTTTCCCTCTTTTTTTAAGAAAAGGAAAAGAGGAATAAGGAGGAGCAACCCTCCGAGCATGGAATATTTGGCAGCTCTTGCCCCTCCGTTGAGCAAATCTTTAGCCAAGCCCGGAGATGGCGCTTGGACTGCGGGCTCCGGACTGCCGGAAGGTTCAAGGGGCGAGTTCGCGGCTTTGGCCATGCTTGGGAAAAAATCCTTGGCCAAAAGATAAAGCGGCTCCAGATGTTTTTCTTCTTTTGTTATTTGCTCCGAATCAATTTGAGTATATCTGATCTGGCTTTTCCAAAAAAAAGTACCTTCGAACAATCCAACCAATGAAGAGAACGGTTCCAAGCCCTTTTCTTTCTCTACCATCTCCTTCTCCATCTGCTCTAAGCTGATCTGGGTGCTGGTTGCTTCTATATGACTTTTAATAAAACCTTGCCAAAAAATACTGCCCTCGAACAAAAGGCAAAAAGTCATGACGGAAAAAGAAAGGACAGCGAACGATCTTACGGCTTTTCCGATCCATTTGCTGCAGCCGCCGTCTTTAAATCCAAAAAACAAATATACGGCCAAAAAAACATTAATGACCAGATAGCTCCCCAGAAAAGAATCGTTTCCTAAAGTTCCTCCTCCCCTTGTCGCGGCATTAATGGAAAACAAAGAACTGAAGCTTGCTATTACCGCGGCCACATTGGAAAAACCGAATATCCACAGCCAATCATTTTTTTTAAAAGTGGAAGAGATCACCAGAAAAAAAGCGAAAAGATGCAACAGCATCGAAAGACCGGTCATCCTTTCATAATTGGACCAAAAACTGCGGGAAGGATCGACCCCGAAAACAGTGCTCAAAGAAGCGGCTATCAAAAAAACAGCCAAAATAACGGAGACCGTATTTATTTTCGGGCGGTATTGTTTCTTGAAAATTATCAATCCCAGCCAGGAGAAAAATATTATCTCCGCAAAAAAAATAAAATAAAAGCTTTTGCCGCTGACAAAAGGGAACAAAATTTTGCTGTCCACGACCAAAGGGGCGAACAGCAATAATATCGTCGCTATCCAGATGAATATTTTCAAAGGAGAAAAGCCCTCGCTTTGGATATAAGATCGCGCTTGGGCCAAAAAGATAGAAAAGCGGCTTTCTTTTTTGCTTAGTTCCGTATCCATAGGAAAATGATAACAAAAAAAACCGTTCTTGAAAATGAACCATTTTTAAAATAAGATACATTAATGTTCAATTTGCGATCCGCGATTCTTATTTTGGGAGACTTGGTATTTTTTTACTTGTCTTTGTTCTTGGCTCTGGCCTTGCGCTCGGGCGGAGACCCCGCCGCCAGCTCTTTTTGGGCTCATTTTTTGCCGTTCGCCCTGGTCTATATTTCCTGGCTTGCCATCTTCTATATCTTCGGGCTGTACGAACTCATTTCTTTCGATAAAAACTCTTGCGGAAAATTCCTGGGAGCTCTGGTTATCTGCCTGGCTGTGGGAGCGGCCCTGCTCTATCTCTTTCCCCTGCTGGGCATCTCCCCGAAAATAAATCTTCTTTTGCACATATCTATTTTCGGACTGCTCTCCTTTTTCTTCAGACAATTGGTCTTGGGTTTATTCCTTAAAAAATTTCACGCAAGGGTCGCGATCATCGGCCAAAATAGCCAAGTAAAAGAGCTGGTCGATTTTATAAATAAAAATCCCCGGCTCGGATATAAGATCGCCGGACATATCAAAAACAAAAAAAATCTTTACGAAGAGGTAAAGGAAAAAAAAATAGACATTCTGGTCCTTGCGGAGGCGGTCGGCTCCGGCACCGAACTATCCGACGATCTTTATAAATGTCTTTCTTTAAGAGTGGACATCATCGATCTGGCTAAGGCATATGAAGCCATTTGCGGAAAGATACCTCTTTCTTTTACTTCTCAAACTTGGTTTTTAGAAAACATCAACGAAAGAAAAAAATATTTTTACGAAAAAATAAAACGCATGCTGGACGTAGCAGGAGCTTGTTTGATAACGGTCGCCGCATCGCCGCTGGTCCTGCTGATCGGTCTGGCTTTAAAGCTTGAAAACGGCGGGTCTGTATTCTTCCTTCAAAAAAGAACCGGCAAAGACAATAAAGATTTTTTTCTGGTGAAGTTCCGAACCATGCCCGATGACGCGGAAAAGAACGGTCCGGTCTGGTCCCCAAAAAACGATCCGCGCGCCACCAAGGTCGGAAAAATACTAAGAGCGTACCATCTCAACGAAATTCCCCAAATAATAAATGTCTTCAAGGGAGAGATGAGCCTGGTAGGCCCGAGACCGGAAAGGCCGGAATTCATCGCAAAACTCGAAAAAACCATCCCTCACTACAACCTCCGGCATTTGACCAGGCCCGGACTTACCGGTTGGGCGCAGGTCAGTTTCAGATACGGAAGATCGGAAGCGGACAGTTTTGAAAAGCTTCAATACGATCTTTACTATTTGAAAAATCGGACCTTCCTTCTTGATCTTTTGATAATGCTCAAAACTTTTAATTTGCTTTTTCGGAAAGAAGAATAGACTTGTAGATACCGACGGTTTTTTCGAGCATCCCTTCCAGCGAAAATTCCTCCAACACTATTTCATGGGCTCTTTCGCCCATTTTTTTTGCGAGGCCGGGATCGCTTATCAATTTTGCCAAAGCGTTTTTCACCCCTTCGACATCGCGCCTTTGCACCAAGAATGAACAATCGGGACGGCAAAGCTCAGGCACTCCCCCGACACTGCTGGCTATCACTGCCATGCCGTTGCTCATCGCTTCGAGGATCGACAATGGCAGGCCTTCCCAATCGCTGACCAGCACGAAAATGTGAGATTCTTTCATTGCATTGAAGACATCCGGCACGGGTACGCATCCTGCCTCTTTTACCCTTCCCTGTAATTTGAATTTTTTGATCAGGTCATCCAGTTTGCCCGCATCGGGCCCGCTGCCGATAATAGACACTTCTATTTTTTCCCTTAAGCCGTCGGGAAGAGCCGCGACTGCCCTCACCAAAGTGAAAGGATCTTTTGGCGCGGCCAGTCTGCCCAAAAAAATAACTTTCAATATCCCGGAGTAATCTTTCGGAGCATTTTCTTTAACGACCTTCGCCCCATTATGCAAGGTTATCAATTTTTCCGCCGGAGCTATTTTACATCTCAAGGCCAGCTCGCGATCGTGTTCGGAAACGCAAATTATCTTTGAACAAAAATGAGAGCAGATCCTTTCCATCACGATCAGCGGCAGTTTTCTCCGAAACGGCGCTCCTTCGGTAAAGGCCCAACCATGGGCGGTGAACAAGGTTTTGATCTTGTTCCTTATCGTCAGCCTGCCCAAAATTCCGGCCTTGGTGCTGTGGCAGGCCACCAGATCGGGCTTAAAATCGGCGATCGCTTTCGAGATAGAGCCGATCGCTTTGATATTTTTCATGGGACTAATGCTGTTGTCTATGAATTGGTTGGGATAAAATTTGATCCCGGCCTTCTTGGCTTCATCTTCCAGCCATCCTCCAGGGTAAGCCATTATGGCAACCTCGTGCCCGTTCTCTTTAAGATAACAGCTCAACTGCAAAATATGGGTCTGCGCTCCCCCCATTTCCGATTTAGTGGTCAAATGAAAAATCCTCATGATATTAAAAAATTAACGGCTTTTATTTTTAAACAAACTTTCGTAGAGAATTTCATATTGTTTAGATGTTTTTCCTATGGCAAATTTCTCTCTTGCCAAATAGCGGCCGGCCTCCCCCATTTCTCTTGCCAAAGCAGGCTCGCAAAGCAATTTTAATAACGCCTTAGACAACGAATCAGTATCCCCCATCGGGACGACCACTCCTGTTTTATTGTCTATTACTGCCCGCTCAACTCCGGGAACGGATGTTATCACTATGGGCTTGGAGGCGGCCATGGCTTCCATGATAGCAATGCTCATCCAACCTCCGGGGAATTCTTTAAAATTGTACGGCAAACAAAAAACATCAGCGATCTTAAGGATCTCGTATATGTCGTCCCTGCGGCCCAAAAATAAAATATTTTTTTCCAGGCCGAGGCCCGCGGTTTGTTTTTTAAGTTTGTCATCCAGTTCCCCCCATCCGGCTATGATAAGTTTTGCGTCGGGCATGGCTTTGACCACCTTGCCGAAAGCGCTGATAAGATCGGCGTGGCCTTTCAGCGGTATCAGACGAGCCACATTAATAATTATCGGATCGGCGCGCCCTATTCCCAGCTTCTTTCTCTTCGCCGAAGGATCAATGCCGGACTGGACGTCTTCCACTTTTTTCAGATCGATCCCGTTATAAATGGTCAGATGTTTGATCTTCTGGGACAAAGCGGAAGGAGAAAATTCATTATAACTGCCGAAAAATGACCTTTCCGCCTCTTCGGAAACGCAGGTAACCAGATCGGCCAAAGGCAAGGTCAACGATTCCAAAAAACGCAATATCGGTTTAAGGTGGCCCCGGTCATTATGATGAGTGCTGACGATCGCAGGAACTCCAGCTGCCCGCCCGATGATCCTGCCTAAAATATTCGCGTAAGAAAGATGCGTGTGAAGAATATCAAAATCGCCTTTTTTCAAGAATCTGTACAGTTTCCAAAGAACGGTTATATCATATTTTCCCGCAATGCCCAGGTTAAAAACTCTCGCTCCGACGGCTTCAAAATCTTTCGCGAGGGTAACGTCTTTTTCCAAACAACAAACAGAGAGATCGAATTTATTTTTGTCGATATTGTCGGCTATTTGCAACAGGACTTTCTCCGCTCCGGCCGGAGCGAGATTATTGATCAATGAAACTACCCTGATCTTTTTATTTGTTCCGATCATAAATGTTTATATCGCGGGTGGCGTTACGAATTCAAATAGCGGTTTCTGGCCGTAAAAACTTTGACGGCGGCTTTTTTTCCGAAAAAAGAAAGAAAATATACCGCCCAGGAATACGACGAAAAAAAAGAAACGGAAAGAACCGACCTTAATAATTTTCTCGCTCTTTTCGGCTCGCCGACGAACAAATATCTTAAAGCAAGGGACTGCGAATAGTGGATGAAAGTCTTTGGACAATGCGCAAGCCAGGCGTCTTTGTTCTCCCTTATGGCTACCTCGTATCCGGCTGTCATTTTGGCGGCGTTGCGGACCATGGACCCGGACGAATTGATGCCGTCGCCGCGATGATAAATGCGGGTCGGAACGTCAGCGTATCTCATTTTAAATTTTTTATAAAACCTCAAAAAAAAGACCATTTCGCATCCAACGACCGTTTCCATAAAACGATCTCCTCCGATCGACGATCTCTTCAAACAAATATGGAACTCTCCCGAAAAGCTGTCCGAACAAATCATTTTTTCGTATTCAACAGTGCCTTCCTTCGCTCTGCTCCGGCCTATCTTTTTTTGGTTTTTTGCATCAACGCATCTAGTGATCGATCCCCCGATATCTTTATCGGACGTTCCTTTCCAAATATCCGCCATCTTTGCCAGCGCGTCGGGCAAAAGCTCGTCATCGCTGTCGAGAAAAACTATATACTCTCCTTTGGCCGCATCCAAACCTCTGTTCCTCGCGGCGTTCACGCCTTTGTTCTGCGGCATAGAAATAAAAACCACGTTTTGCCCGATAAAAGAAGAAACTATTTTTTGGGTGTCGTCATTAGAACCATCATCTATAATGATCCATTCAAAATCCCTGAACTGTTGGGCTTCAACGCTTTTAAAAGCTCTCTTCAATAGTTCTCCCCTGTTATAGGTCGGCGTTATGATAGAAAAAAATGGCTCCATATATCTTTATGTTTTTCTGGCGATCAGCACGCGCATATCGCTGCATTTATTTTTATAACTCTCGTAAATATCCATCTTATAGTCTGTTTTGTAAACGAGATAGTCGCTCCGGACCAATATCTCGCAGCCGTTTTCAACAAGTATTTTTTCGATCTTGTCCCATTCTATGTGGTCCTGGGAAGTTACGTGTATATCTCCTTCCGGACTGTAATTCTTATCTATCATCCTATGGATCTTATTGATATAATTCGATACTTTCAAATATTTTCCCCATTTCATTTTTTTCCCCATCTTTAAAAATTCGCAATAATTTTTCGGTTTGCTCCAAAAAGCATCGTTAGCCTCATGGTCGAAATAAATAACCCCTCCCCGCCTGATCACCCTGGCCGCCTCCTGAACTATTTTTAAATAATCTGGTACGTGGTGAAGCACCGAGTAGCTGCCAAAAAAGTCGAACGATCCGTCTTCTATTCCGGAAAGGTCATATCCGTTGATCTTTATTTTTTTCAAGGATCCTTCTTCTGCGCCGTATCTGTCCGCCACAAGTTCAAGAAATTTTTCCGAAACATCGGCGGCCGAAACACGAAAACCGATGTCTATCAAATGTTTGGTCAGGTTGCCGCTGCCGCACCCGTAGTCCAAAGCTTTTTTAACGGAAGAAAAACTCTTGATAAGGGAAGCTGCCTGCTCCAACTGTCTGCGAAGCCTCGATTGCTCAACGGGATTGAATATCTCCCCGTGTATTCTTTCGTATCGGTCGAATATCTTGTTATGCGCGCTGGCATTAAATTCTATGCTTTTTTCTCCATTCATAATTTTATAATATTTTATAATATCTACTCCCTCTTAAAACCTATTCGACAATGGTCAGATAAGAAGCCCTCTCCTTCAGCGTCTTGGGATCTTTGACGGCCAGAAGATTTTCGCAATCCTTTGACGTATAATCATCGCCGATCTCCAGAAGATCGTTTCCGGAAATTTTAAAGATCCTGAAGCCATTTTTATTGAGCAGTTCAAAAACGTCTCTCGGGGAATAACCGTAACGGCCAAAATGGCGATCCCAGCTTTCAAAGCAGATGGCATCCGTGCGAGCCAGCAAGCTCGATGCCCCTTTCAAGGCAAAAAGTTCGTAACCCTCGATATCGATCTTGAGCAGATCTATCTTTTTGATGTCCGGAGATACCAAGCTGTCCAGAAGAACCGCCTTTACTTTTATTGAACCCCCGGTCGAAACCATATTCTGTTCATCGCTTTTATGATCGGAAAAAAGAAGCTCCCCGATCTTATCTCCGACAGCCAAATTATGAGCCTCGACATTGGAAAAATTATTTAATTTTATATTCTTTCTCAAAAATCCGAATATCTTGGGGTGGGGCTCGATACTGACGACCTTTCCCTCTTCGCCCACAGCCCCGGCGGCAATAACGGTAAGCAATCCGATATTGGCGCCGACATCAACAAAAACATCCCCGTTTTTCAGATAGTTGCGCAAAAAACTCTCTTCGCCTTTATCGGCGCTGGATTCCGCCCACAATGTCGCCGACAATGCGCTGGGATTGAAATAAAGTTTGAGGCCTTGCCCGAGATCGATCTTAAAAAACCGGCACAAACCGGAATGCCACAATATCCTCGAAAACAAAAAACGAACAGGGTCTTTTTGGTCGCCGATCTTTTTTGCCAAACTGGTTATGCTCATTTTCTTTTAAAAACACTCCTGACTGTTTATTCCCGTAAAAACGCGAAAGGCTTTGATCTCAGATCCGACAATTATCGTTTGTCAAAAAGAGCATTCCAGCCTCTTCTTTGAGATCGTCCGCTCTCTGGACCGCGAAACCCTTATCTTTCAAAAAGGATAAAAGCTTTCCGGGACGGGAGCTGTCGCCCATAGAATGGAACTCCATAATGATCTTTTTTATTTTTGCAAAGTCCTTATCTCCCAGACTGAACAAAACTTCATATTCCGAACCTTCAATGTCTATCTTCAACACGTCTATTTTTTCGAATCGGTCTATTATCGATCTTGCCTTTTTTAAACGGCATGATATCCCCTTGCCATCGGACGATCTTTCAAAAACATTCGATACTCCATACTCTTTCGGCTGTTCGATGGTCACTTCCCCATCCTCGGACCATACCCCGTAATTGAAAACATTTACGTTGTTCAAATTATTGAGCTTGATGTTCTTGTCTAAAAATTTAAAAACAGCCGGGACCAATTCATAAGCATATATCTTAGCGCTCTTGTTCGCAACCGCGCACCAAAAAGAGAAAACCCCGATATTGGCCCCAAAATCAACGATAGTTTTGGCTCCTTCAAAGTCTTCGGGACGGCCGTAAGTTTCATTGCATATTATCTCCAGACAGCTATATAAGCTGCTCTCATCGGCCAAAAATATTTTATACCCGCAGAACTTTACATACCCTCTCTTTTTTATCGGCCCGACGATCATTCTGATCCTCCCCGCTCGCCATAACAAATAATAAATTTTTATACGCCACAAGTCCGGGCTGCCATAACGGAAGACATTGGAAAAAAATTTTGATTCTTTGGCGATCTTATCTGATATTTTTTGAAAAATATTCATAATTTTAATTTAATTTTTTGGAGAAAAAATGGCCGGTGTCATAAACGATCCAGCCTTTTTTGCTTAAATTGTAAGCCAAAGGCTTGGCCGCCGGACCAAGAGAAACAAGAATAACCGTTTTATCCTTTTCCAATTTTTTCGAATCCGCCAGCTCTTTTACGTTATTCTCTATGGAACCTAACTTTTCAAAAGCATCCTTCTCTGGAGCTTCGACGATAAAATTTCTGCTGGCTCCGGGGAGATCATTGTTTTGAAAATATTTTGACATCGATCCTATCATCACCACCGCCTTGCCCTCCCAAAGCGGTTTAAAAAAACTCCAATCTTTCTGAAAATTATCCCAAAATAAAAGCGAATCTCCGTAAACATTATCCTTCTTGAGCCTATCTCTTAAAAAAGCTTCCGAAAGCCTGAAACATCTCAACGTCTCATCTTGAGAATGCCTATCTCTTGCCAGCCTTTCTATGAAATCAACGGGGACCCCTAAAAGATATGGACTGGCCGGGCCATATTCGGACAGTATCTTTAATAACGCTCGGCGCAGATCATCGGAATAACGCTGGAAATGGACATCAAACCCATAGAGTATGGCTATTTCCCCGTCGCCAAGCCTAATGAAGCTCTTTCTCTTTGTCTCGAGACGGTCCAATGTCTCCCGCCCTCTCAAAAATCTATAGTCTTTATAGGAAAAGCTAAAGAGATAATGCCTCAAAAAATAATTGCAATAAATTCTTAAGAAATAAGCTGAAGAAAAAGAATTTTTAACGGCCCGTAAAATATTTTTTGTTTGCATATGGTATTCTCTGGTTGTTCTTTTTTCCAAGAAAAGTTCTCTTCTCTTCCAATATTTTATATTAAATCACTTCAAAAACAAATGTTTGCGGCCGGAAATTCCCGCCAAGATCGTCCCGGTAAAAAAACAAACTGAATATATCGCGACTCCGATCGACACGGACAATAATGGGTGCAAACCGGAAACCAAAGGCTGGCTGACCGCAAGATACATAACAGTTCCGGAAAATAAAACTACCAAAAAATTTAAGAAGGTTCTTTTTTCAAAAATTTTTATCGGAGTTTCTTTTGATGCCAAAAGAACAAAAGAAAAAAGCATAGCCGAAAAAGCGATAACGCTGGCCCAGGCGGCGCCATATAAAGAATAGCGAGGGATCAAAAAAATGTTAAAACCGATGTTCAAAACGGCGCCGAAAGCCGTTACCCAAAAGATCTTCTTCTGTTGGTTAAAAGCTAACAGTATATGGCTGAAAGGGAAAGAGACCATATTCATCGCCATCATCAGGATCAATATCTGGAAAGCCTGAACGGAAGGCAGATATTCGGAACTGTAAACGAGATCTATGATCTTTGGAGCCAAGGCCACCCCCCCGAAAAGGATAGGCACTGCCAAAAAGATGGCGGCGTTGAAATAAATGCTCCAAATATTGCGCAACTTTTCTTCCGGCCCCTTAAAAAGCCGGCTCAACATCGGAAAAAATGCGACGCCCGCCAAAGTCGCCGGGATAAGGCTGACCGCGGCGATCTTTTGAGCGGCGTTGTAATATCCATTTTCCGCGATCTTGCCCATATGCATCATCATTACCGAATCTATATTAGTATAAAGCAAAACAAAAATACCGCTTAAAGCCAATGGCCAGGAATATCTCAAGTATTCCGCCCAGACAGACCTGTTAAAATCGGCCTTCAATGGGAGGAACTTCCAATTCAAAATGATCATCAAGACAAAAGCAACTGATGCCGCGCCGGCAAGATAACCCAGGCTTAAGTTAAAAACCGAAGGCTGAAAAAAAAGAGCGTAAAAACCGATGGCCGTAACTATCAAAGATTCCGATATTTTGGCCAGCGCGAGATAATGCATTTTTTGCCTTGCCTGGAAAAAAGAGAAAGCCAGGCTCATAAAACTTTCAGACACCACGAACATTCCCATTATCCAGATCAACACCCTGATCTGGCTGTCGGAAGTTATTATAAAAGAACCGGCCCACAAAAAGAACAAAGCGGCCAAAGATAAAATGGACTCCAGGGACAGAAGGGCGGAGATGTCCTTTTCTTTTCCGGTCTCTTTGGAAAATTCACGGATCATTATCTGGGACAGTCCCGGATCGGTAAATATGAAAAAAATGCTGGCGAAAGCCATGGCGGAAGTGAATTTTCCATATTCAACCGCTCCCAGCATCCTGGCGACAAAAATTATCAGGACCAGTTTAAGGAGCCTGTTTATCAATTCCGAAAATCCCAGCCAGAAAAAATTTTTAGCGACTTGCGACTGCTGTCCCCGGCCGGGAGAAAATATTTTTTTGATTTCCGATCTAATATCGCCGAGCATTGTCATTCTTTTCCCAAAAAAGTTTCTTTTGAGCTATGGTTATATTTAAAACCGAACTTCGTTATTTTGCTTCCATCCATATTGATCGGCCAGATAAAGGAATTTTCCGCGCCCGGCGCGGTGGGAATGCGTCCAAGCGTCAGATGCCAAGCGAAAAAAAAGCTTATTTTTATAAATATCTCCGGCAGAAAGAACGTGCGCTTGCCAAGCAGGGCGGCTATGTCTTTCATCGTTAATATATCCGGAGAGGCCAGATTGAATATTTCGAAATTTTCCTTTATCGGACCAAAAGCCAGCAGTTCCACAGCATCCCCCAGATCTTTTTCATGGATATACTGCCTCGCCCAATAACGATTGACCATAGGCAGAACCGGTAAAAGTTTTTTTAAGCCGAGCATCAGTCCGAATTTTTTTCTTTTATCCCCTTCCGGCCCGGAGATGCTGGCCGGCCTTATCATAAAGACCTGGGTCTGCGGTTTCGTCTCATTTATTTTTTCTTTCAACAGTTCCTCGACCTCTCTTTTCTGTATCCCGTAGCAGTATTTTTCTTCCAAAATGGCGTCATTCTCATCAAACAAACGGTTGATGTTCTCCCTTCTTGCGCCGTAAACAGCGGCACTGCTTAAATAAATGACTCTCTTCACTTTGTTCTTGAAACAAAAATCAAAAACCCGGCTGCAGCTTTCAGAATTTTCCCAGGCTGTTTGCGCGATCTTTCCGTAAGCGCACCTTATCCAAAAAGCAAAATGGAAAACCGCTTGCGGCGTCCCCTCTTTTAGCACCCGCTCTTCCCATTCATCTTTGGCAAGATTCATTTTCAGCCAGACTATCTTGGGATCGTCAAAACCTTCCGGGCGGCCGGCTGCGTCCAAAGCCACTATTTTTTCTATCTTCGGGTCGGCAATGAACCTTCTCAAAAAAAATTTACCGACGTATCCGGCTGCGCCGGTGACAAAAATGACCATAATTTATAAAAAATTATTTCGGAGAAACGAAGAACATCCGAATTGTTCTGATAATGATGGACAAGTCCAAGATCAGGGACCTGTTTTTAATATAGTATATATCGTACTTTAATTTTTCACCGCCCTCCGACAAAGAAGCGCTCGGTTTGTAGCTGATCTGCGCCCAACCGGTCAACCCTGGTTTGACGATATGGCGGATATCGTAATAAGGCATCCGTCCGTACATCTCGGCCAACTCTGTTCTTTCCGCTCGGGGCCCCACGAAAGAAATGTCCCCTTTGGCAATGTTGAAAAGCTGGGGAAGCTCGTCTAAATGACTGTGCCTAAGGATCTTTCCGACCCTGGTCACGCGATCGTCGTTCTCTTTGGTCCAGAGGGCCCAGTCTTTGCCGCCTTGTACGCTCGCCATTGTCCTCAATTTATAAAGTACAAAAGGCTTGCCGCCCTTACCAATCCTTTCCTGTTTGTATATCGCCGGTCCGGAAGAAGATGCCTTTACCAACAGGGCGCTTGCCAATATTATCGGAGAAAAAACAATGAGAAGTATCGGCGCCAAAACCAGGTCGGCTGCCCTTTTGCACGCATCGTAAAATTTATGGCTGGCCTTGATCTCCTTGACGAACCAGGCCTCATCCACTTCTTCAAAAGAGATCTTTTTGAAGATCTCTTCATAAAAATCCCTTAAAAAAACTGATTCTATTCCCAAAGGCAGGAGCTTATAGGCGATGTTTACGAGCTTTTTATCCGATGCCGAAGAAACAACTATCTTCTCTATCTTATTATCCTTCAAAAAATCAAGGAAATATCCAAAACCTTCCGCTCCTATCTCTTTTTTCCAGATCTTCGACTTATATCCCAGTTGCTGATTGGTCTTTAAAAAAGAGGCTGATTCGCTGATAGCCGGAGAATCTCCGAGGAATAAAAGATTCGCCTGCCAGCCCTTAAAGCGCCTGATCAAAAACAGCCGCCAATTATAATCGGCCAGAGCGAAAACGGAAACAAAAAGAAACAGGTTCGTCTTCGGGGAGATCTTCAGAACATCGGACAGAATATAGAACAAAAATATGGATATCAAGGTGCAGGCGGTGATAGCTGAAAAAAAATATCTGGCCAAGAACTGCCGGTCTTTTAAAGTCTTCATCTGGCAGAGGTCGAACAAATAAAAGATCACCGCCCAAACGGCGAGGATCAGAGAGAAAGGATAAAAATGCTGCGAAAAGGCAGAATTAAAATCATCCCAGCCATAGCGGACCAAAAGGGACAGAGCGAGCGACCCGTAAAAAATGGCCAGGTCGCCCAACAGAGTAATTGTTATCTTGGTTTTAGTCATTTTATTCCGCTCTTCTTCGAAATTACGATCAATATCAAGCGCGAAAGACAAGTCCAGTTTAGCCTTAAACCTTGGGAAAATCAAACCTTTGGTCTATTGAAAATTAAAAAATTTTATGGTTAAATAAACCCGCACGCCCCCGTAGTTTAATGGATAGAATACGAGCTTGCGGAGCTTGTGATAGGGGTCCGATTCCTCTCGGGGGCACCAACGTTTCGAATGATCAATTTGGCCGACCGCCAAAATCCCCTCCGAGGATTTTGGCTTTTGTCCTGGGCTGGCTCGTCCCGCGGGACACCATGGCCGCCTCCGCCAGTTGGCGGACTGCGGAGATCGGCCAAACTGATCATTCTTCACTAAAAAGATCAACTCGCTCTAGGCGGTTTTTTTGTTAATAAAAATTGACAAAAAGAAAAATATATTTTAGAAGATATTAGCAAACCCTATCCCCTCGTCAGGGAAGGAGCAGAACATTAAAAACAAAAAAATGGAAAAAGAAAAAAATTTTCTATGTTTGCTGTTGAGTTTTCTGAGAGAATATATAATTATTCTCCTGCTAAGAGCGAAAGCCGTGCTCATCACGGGATCGATATTGTTTCTTGCTGGATTACTTTTTTTGCTGAAGGCGGCCGACAAGGCATACGAAAAATTATGCCACGAGATAAGAGCATGGTTCATGTTCTATCTGAAAAAGAGCGGCCAGCTGGATAAATTTTGCGCAAGGGTGGAGCATACCGCCATATATATTACTGGCGATGCCCCGTCTCTTATAGACAAAGAAATATCGAAAAAAGACGGGTTAAAACCCTTAAACTCCATCGAAAAATGGATGGTTGCGCCGTTCATCGGTTATGAAAGAAAGCGACGGCAGTATAGCTGGAAAAATGCCACGAAAGACCTTTAGAGGTCTGACTCGCCCGCGGGCGAGTTTTTATTCGGGCGAATTTGGCCCGCCAGGCCGATTTTTGCTAAAGTGAAGGCAATGAATTTTTCGACTCCCGTTAAGGATCTTCCCCATATCGGGCCGATCTATCAGCAGCGGCTGAAAAAACTGGGCATCAAAACCCTTGGCGATCTTTTGTTCTATTTCCCCGAACGCTACGAGGACCTGTCCAGGATCAAAAAGATCAAAGATATCAAGATAAACGAAGAGGCCTGTATTCAGGCTGAAATATCGGAGATCGAGCAGGAAAAAACCTGGAAAAGAAGATTATCCATAATCAAAGCCGTTATCAAAGATGATACCGGGTCTCTCCAGATCGTCTGGTTCAACCAGCCGTATCTTGCCGCGGCTCTGAAAAAAGGCGACCGGGTGCTGCTGGCGGGAAAGATCGCTCTGGGTAAAAGCGGTGCTTATTTAAGCTCCCCCACTTACGAAAAAATAGGGACAAACGATGACTTTTCCGATACCACCCACTTGGGAAGGATAGTTCCCATATACTCCGGCACTCAAGGGCTGACCTCCCGCTGGTTAAGATATATTTTAAAACCTCTGCTGATGGATTTTAAAGGCAGGATACCCGAAACCCTGCCGGAAAATATTTTAGATAAATACGATCTGCTGGGATTGGAAGAAAGCTTATGGCAGATCCATTTCCCCGATTCTTTGGAAGCGGTGAACGCGGCAAAAAACAGATTCTTGTTCGAAGAACTATTTTTCATCTCCCTCTTCAATTCGCAAAAAAGGATCAAGCTGGCCGAAACAAAAGCGCCGTCATTTCCGGTTAACGTAACCCTGATAAAAAAATTCCTGGACAAACTCCCCTACCATCTGACCGAAGCCCAAAAAAAATCGGCTTGGCAGATATTAAAAGACCTGGAAAGGCCTTTCCCTATGAACCGGCTCTTGCAAGGAGATGTCGGTTCCGGCAAAACCGTGGTCGCGGCCCTGGCCTCTCTCAACATCATCAAGGCCAAAGGCCAGGTAGTCTTGATGGCGCCAACGGAAATATTGGCCAAGCAGCATTTTCAAACTATTTTCAACTTCTTCAAAGATTTTAATTTGAACATAGGGATACTGACCGGCAAGGTCGATAAATTTTATTCCAAAAAATTAAAGTCCGATACGATCGAGGTCTCGAGGCAGAAACTTTTAAAAATGACTCTCAACGGAGATATCGATATTCTGATAGGCACGCAAGCCTTGATCGTTCCGGCAAAGAAAAAAGAGACCGCGGAGAACAAGGTTAAATTCAAAAATCTCGGCATGGTGATAATAGACGAACAGCATCGCTTCGGCGTCAACCAGCGCGCGCGCCTGGCCGGAGGATCCCAGCCCGGCCAGATGATCCCGCACTTCCTGTCTATGACCGCGACCCCTATCCCCCGCAGTTTGGCCCTGAGCGTTTGGGGAGACTTGGATATTTCCATTATCGACCAAATGCCGATAGGCAGAAAAAAAATAATAACGGAAATAATCGAACCGTCGGACCGCAAAAAAATTTATGAATTCATAAAAAAAGAGGTCCAAGCCGGCAACCAAGCTTTTGTGATCTGCCCGCGCATCGAACCGAAAGAAGAAGACCCCGATGCGTCGTCTGAGAAATTTTGGAAATGGTTCGAACAGGCGGAACTGAAAACAGTGAAAGAAGAGCACGAAAAACTTTCCAAAGATATTTTTCCCGACCTTGAGATACGGATGCTCCATGGCAAAATGACGCCCAAAGAAAAAGACCAAACAATGAAAGATTTCAAAAAAAAGAAATTTGATATTCTGGTCGCGACCTCGGTGGTCGAAGTGGGCATCGATATCCCAAGCGCAACCGTGATAGTTATCGAAGGGGCGGACCGGTTCGGATTGGCCCAACTGCACCAATTCCGCGGACGCGTAGGCAGGGGCGATATGCAATCTTATTGCTTCCTCTTTACCGGATCCGGCTCGGGAAAGAACAACCAGCGCCTCAAAGCCCTGACCAAATATGACAATGGATTCAAACTGGCGGAGATGGACCTGAAAATCCGCGGCCCCGGAGATTTCTTCGGAGTAAAACAATGGGGTCTGCCCGACTACGCGATGGCCGCCCTGAAAGACGACGAGCTGATCAAAAAAGCAAAAGAAGCCGCCGATGGAATGTTAAAGAAAGACCCTCGGCTAGAAAAAAATCCTCTTATAAAAAGAAGATTGGAAGGGTTCGGAGCAAGAGTACATTTGGAATAAACCGAGCTTGTAGGTTGTAGCTGGTAGCTTGTAGGAGTCTTGCCTTCGGCAAGAAAGGTAAAACCCGCGGGCATTGCCCGCGGGTTTTATTTATTTTTTGGAAAGTTCTACAAGCTACAACCTAATTCCTACAAGCTAAGAAGGTTTGCGCGATTTGGGCGTCACCCAAAAGCCCATGTATTTACCGAGCATCAGGCGTATCTGCGCGTTCAGGGCCGGTAAAGAAGTGAAAAAGATCATAACGAAAGGAAGCAAAAACCATTCAAGAGCAAGGATCAAATACTTGTTTTTCCCCAGATCGATCGGTCTGGGAGGCAGCATTATCATGCTGAAATATACCGACACCCAAAGGCCCATCATCGAGAAGGTTAATATCCAACTGGTAACTACCGGCAAGCTGTAAGAGAACATAGTATGTCTGAACTCATTTCCGCCAAGATGAATGGGCAGCCAGCCGAGTAAAAAGATAAGAATGGCGGAAGTCGCCCAAGAAACGTGTCCTTCGATCAGTTCCCAAGACAGATTAAGCTTCTTGGCCAAAGGTATTTTTTTATTTTTTATAAACCCGAACAAAAAATAAGGGATCTCGCAGGCGCCGTAAGCCCAGCGCTCCTGCTGCCTGTAAATATTTTTCATTGTCTGCCAAAAACTTCCAGCGGCATTGGCATCCATCGAAACCGGATAATAAAGAGGTACCGTGCGATAATCTCCGTCGAACTGCAGGAAGCACTGCCAAAAAATGCGCGAGTCGTCAGAAACGACATTAACTTGTTTAAACCCTACTTCGGCCAAAGATTTGAAACTCATCGAGTGAGAAGAAAAAGTGATCAATTTTTCCGGACGCTCCTGGCTCATCGTATGCCAAAAAGTCGAGGAAAAGGCAAAAACTCTGGAAACTATCGGCGCTTGCCAAATATTGTTGATGTAAAGAGGTATCGGCTGAAAACTGGTACGCGTGGGTTTTTCAACGGTCAGATAATGATAGGCCAGACAGCTGAAATATCTTGGATAAACGCAAGTGTCCACATCAAAAGAAGATACGACCACTTTTTCGTAAGCAAGACCAAGGGAGTCTATGGCCTCCTTCTGCGCCGCATGGCAGGCCCAAGCATCGTTCGAGCCGTGTCCGGACATTTCTCCCGGCAGGCCCTGAGGGTGCCACGTCACTACAAATTTTAAAAAACAATTTTTAAACTCTTCCTCTATTTTTCTGACCGTCTCCGCGGAAACTTTCCGGGCGCTCTCTTCGCAGGACAAAACGACAATAATTTTATTTTTAGGATAATCAGATTTTTTTAAAGCTAAGAATGCCGGGCGAACGACCTCCAAAGGTTCTTTGTACATCGGCATTATAATCAAATGATAAATATCTTCCCAGGACGACTCCTTCATCTCCTCGCCTTTGGTAAAATTATTTTCCTTTAGTTCCCTCAGCCAATCGGTTTCTTCGTAGGCTCTCATCCTCCTGTAGCCGAAACTTAAATGCGTGGAAAAATAAATGCTTCGAATGAACCAATAAATATCGTAAGCTATGATAAAAAAAGCAACCGCCAAAGGCAGTTTCCAGGAAAGAAATATCGCGGCGGCTAAAACGGAAAGACTTAAAAAACCCGGCAGCATCTCAAAGAGGCGATAAAGAATCCTTTCATTCCTGTCTTCCAAATCGTTGGCCGTACCGATTTTAAGATAATATTTTTCGTCGGACATTGTAGTTTAAAATAAAACCCCAATTTCGGCGGGGCAGGATCTAACGGCGGCATATCAGCCCTCGGCGGCTCTCTCGATCATTGGATCTGTCCTCAACGGACGGCCGTGCCATTCGTAGCGCCAGCCGTTTTGAACAGTACAAACATGGCTTAACTACAGCCCTTCTTCGCCAAGGCTACGAAGGGCATTCTTCGCTGGCGCGAAGAATGGCGGCCCCAACCGGAGTCGAACCGGTGTTACGTGGATGAAAACCACGCGTCCTAACCACTAGACGATGGGGCCCTTTAAAATTTGGCAAAGGCTTACTTTCGCCAAAAAGCCTTTTTATATTAGCCTAAAGATTGAAAAAAATCAATTTTTCTGAAAGAATTACATAATATGACCGACAACGCCCAAAATCACATAACAATCCTGGGGGTAGAAACCTCCTGCGATGATACTTGCGCTTCTTTGGCCAGAGCAACCCCTGTCCAATGTCCCGAGGATATAAGGTCGGCCTCTGACCTTGCCAAACTGAATTTCAAAATTCTCAGCAACGTTATTTCTTCCCAAGTCAAACTGCATAAAAAATACGGCGGGGTCTTCCCCAGCCTGGCAAAGAGGGAGCATCAAAAAAATCTTCCGGCGGTCATCTCTCAAGCGATCAAAAAAAGCAAAATCAAAACAAAAAAACAAAAAGAAGATAAAGAAACCCTAAATAAAAAAATAGAAAATCTAAAAATACTGTTCGGCAGAGAAGACGATTTTTTTAAAACCGCCCTTAAATTCCTTAAAAATTCCGCGAGACCGCAGATAGACCTTTTAGCTTTAACGATCGGGCCGGGGCTGGAACCTTCTCTTTGGCAAGGCATAAATTTCACCCGGGCCATGGCGATGTGGTGGAATATCCCCATCGTCCCGGTCAACCATATCGAAGGCCATATCCTCGCCAATTTCATAGATCAAAAGGACAAGAACAATGATGACGAACTGTTTCCGGCCGTATGCCTTGTCGTTTCGGGAGGGCATACCCAATTGATCTTGATGGAGGGCATCGGAAGCTATAAGACCCTCGGGGAGAGCCGCGATGATGCCGCCGGCGAGTGCTTGGACAAAACAGCCAGAATATTAGGGCTCGACTACCCGGGAGGGCCGGCCATAGCCAAATTGGCCGAAGAACTGAAACATCAAAAAGATGAATTGAAGATCAAACTGCCGCGGCCCATGATGTTTACCAAAGATTACGACTTCAGCTTCTCGGGGCTGAAAACCGCCGCTCTTTACAGCTTTAAAAAACAACCGGCGGATATCCAAAGATCCAAAAATTATATACGGGCGATGGCATTCGAGATACAGGAAGCCGTGATAGACATATTGGTTTATAAAACGCTTAAAGCCGCCCGGAATTTTCAAGCAAAATCCATAATCGCCGGCGGGGGCGTTACCGCCAATCAAAGATTGAAAGAACGTTTCCAATCGGAGATCGCGAAGCTGTATACCCAGCCGCGCTTTCTCGCTCCCGACAAAATCTTCTCCACTGATAACGCCTCGATGATCTCTATGTCCGCTTTTTTCAACTTGGACAAGCAAACGGGCTGGAAGGAAATCCAAGCTAATGCTAACCTAAGGATAAAATGATTCTTGAATTATTTGTTCCCGCCTTGCTCGCGATATTGCCAAGCTATGTTTGGCTGTTATTTTTTTTAAAAAACGACAAAAATCCCGAGCCGAACATAAGGATACTAGCCACTTTCCTTATTGGAATGCTTTTTGCCGTTCCAGCCTTCTTCACGGAGACCGGCATATTGGCTATTGTTGATCTCGGATCCGAGGAATGGCCTATCTGCATAGCATCGATCTTTCTCTTGAAGATATTTATAGCTGTCGCCCTTATAGAAGAAATATTCAAATATCTGTCAGTAAAATTATTCGCTTTCCGCCACCAAGAGTTCGACGAACCGATGGACGCTCCGATCTATATGATGGTATCGGCATTAGGGTTTGCGGCGGTGGAAAACAGTTTGTTTTTGAGCGCCGCTGACTGGACGAAACCGGAGATACCTTTGGCTCTGGCCCTGATAAGATTCCTGGGCGCCACTTTTCTGCACGCCCTGTCCTCTGCTCTGTTCGGCTGTTTCATCGCCCTGTCCTTTTATCATTTCAAAAAAAGAAAAAGATATTTTTGGACGGGATTATTTTTGGCGACTTTATTGCACGGATCATATAATTTTCTTATAATAGGGATGCAAAGCTATTCTCAATTCTTGTTGCTATTCGTTGCCTTGCTGGGAGTATCTTTTCTTCTTCTCCCGTTTTTTGAGAAGATCAAAACATTAAAAAGCATTTGTAAACTAAACTGATAACAAAACAGCTTAAAGCCAAAAACTGAAACTGTATAAGTTATAAGTTATATAAAATGGCATTCCTTGAAAAATTCAAAAAACCTCAAGATCAAGAAAGGAAAGAAGAAAGCCAAACAGAAAAACAGGAGGAAAAGATGCCTGAGATAAAAAATGAATCAAAAAATAATTGGGGGGCGGCAGAGGGACAGCTGGCGATAGACATGTATGAGACAGAACAGGATTTGGTCCTCCAGACCGCTATCGCGGGAATAGAAGCCGAATCCCTTGATATCTCCCTCGAAAAAGACCTTCTGATAGTGAGAGGAGAAAGAAAAAATCCGGCCAAGGACGCTAAAAAAAATTACTTCGTCGAAGAGTGCTACTTTGGTCTTTTTTCCCGGGAGATAATCCTTCCCCGGGAGATCGACCCCATTCACACCAAAGCGGCTATGGAATCAGGGTTGCTGACCATCAGGATGCCGAAGATCGAACGGGACAAGAAGAGGAAAATAGTTATAGAAGAATAAACTCAAAAGACAAACAAAAAAACCGCCGCCGCGGTTTTTTTGTTTGTCTTTTTTCGAAAAATAGTGCGGACGGTGGGACTCGAACCCACAAGGGAAACCCATATGGTCCTAAGCCATACGCGTATACCAATTCCGCCACGTCCGCCTTCGGTCCGCTGTAGCGGACCTTCGGCGTGACACAGTCCGCCGAGACCGCGAAGGAGGGCTTCGCCGCGCCGTAGCTCCCGCAGCCTGCCTGTCGGCAGACAGGGAGTGAAGGCGGGCTTCGGTCCGCTGTAGCGGACCTTCGGCGTGACACAGTCCGCCGATATGTCTGTGCTTGGTTTTCTTTCACAAACCTTCAAGGAAAGAAATATGTTCGCCGAAGGTTTGCGAAAGAGACCTTCGCCGATATGCCTGTGTTTGCCTTTATCAAAACCAGATGCGTGTCCCCTTCACAAATTACCTTAACCCATTTTTCTGGAATATAAAAGCCCCGGAGATATTATCTCCGGGGCTTTCGACGTCCGTTTGATCTAGCTTTTCTAGGATCCTCCAAGGATGAATTTGACGGCCAGAGGAACTGCCCTGGCTAAGAATGCTACCGCAATACCTACCGCGGCATATACGATAGACTGTCTGGCTTCTCCAACTTTGTCGGCGCTGCCCTCGGCGGTTACCATCTTGAAACCGGCCAAGACAATAACAACGACCGATGCAAGCATCAAAGCGGCAAAAACCCAATCCGTAATAACATAAACCGTATTCAAAACGCAACAAACGCCGCAATTCCTGCCGGTTTCGCTATAGTAGCACATCCCGGATGCCGTACCGCAATTTATATTAGTATCGCTAAGTTTAGCAGGATCGCTGATCTTGCATCCATCGTTGGCGGCGAAAGCGATGCCTGGCAAGATGTTCAAAGCCAAGACGCAAGCTAATAAAAACGAAATAAGTTTTTTGTTCATTCTCTTTGTTTTAATTTAATTGATTTATTTAGCTTAATTTAAAAAAATCGACCTTTTAAAATTTTGTTTGATCAACCTCCGATCACCCCCCTGATAGCCGCTATTATCCCTTTGGACATTAAAACGATCAACGCCCCCAAAACTGTGTATTTGATAACGTCTTTGGCTTTTTGGGTCTTCTCTGTGTCTCCCGCGGAAGTGACATACAAAAATCCTGCCCAGATGATCATCAGCGGAACCAGCATCATGGCTATGACCATCACGAAACTGATAACGGCATCTATCAAGGCTGGAATGGACGGATAGCAGATAGGGTTGCAAATGATATCGGTGCAGGGAGTATTGCAAGCCGCCAAAGCCGCGCCCGGTGCCTGCGATATCAAAAGAAGAACAGCGCCTGAAATATATTTCAAAAACTTTTTTGGGCTCGCGGATATCATAATATCAGCTATTCTTTACTAATAATATTCCCCAATGATACATGCCGGCTTCGACCCCTTTATCGAAGCTTAATCCGTTCCTGGCTCCAATATCCATGGCTTCTTCTTTGGAAACCCTCCCCTCTTTGGGGCCGAGAGCGGTTTCTTTTTTCCAATCGATCAACAATATCTTTCCTCCTGTTTTTAATATCCTTTTTGCTTCCGCCAATATTTTATCGGGGTATTTAGCCTGGAATAAAATATTGGTAAGCAAAACCAGATCAACTGAATCTCCTACAATCTTAACACCTTTCTCCGCGTCTGCCAACATAGGAACTATATTGAACAAACGCCCCTGGCGGATGTTGCTTTCAAGAGTTGATAAGGGCTCCGGTAAAATATCAACGGCATAGACTCTTCCCTTGGCAAGAATTCTAGCCAAAGGAATGGACCATCCGCCGGAGCCGCATCCCAAATCGCAAACCAGCATATCTTCGCGAAGATCGATCTGGTTTAATACTCTTGCGGGGTCAAGAAATGCTTGAGGCATATTTAGAAGTAGGCTGCGGAAGCGATGCGATCGCCCTCGTCAAGCCTCATTATTTTTACTCCTTGGGTAATGCGGCCCAGCTTCGAGATGCTTTTGATCTCTGTTCTGATAACCTGGCCTTTTTGAGAAATAACTATCAGGTCTTCTTCGTCGATGATTATGCCGATCTTCACTATATCTCCCGTCTTCTTTGTCACTTTGGCCGTTTTGATCCCGGATCCGCCCCGTCCTTGCTTGCGGTACTCTTTCATGCTGGTCAGCTTGCCGTAACCGTTTTGGGCGAGAATAAGCAAATGAGCAGGATCTTTGGCTTTGATCATATCTTTGATCGCTATTTCCATGCCGATCACCTGATCGTCTTTTTTTACGGTGATCCCCTTCACTCCGGCCGCAGTCCGGCCCATGGACCTGATCTTCTGCTCGGAGAACATTATGGACTGGCCTTTTTTGGTAACCAGCATTATATCATCCGAACCGCTGGTCTGCCTAACGCTGCAGAGAGAATCTCCGTCTTTGAGATTTATCGCGATCAAGCCGTTTCTTCTTACATTCTCAAATTCTTTGACCTCGGTCTTTTTGATCACGCCTTTCTGGGTGACCATGACCAAATATTTGGCAGCGGAAGTGGTCTCCTTGCTGGACGGCAAGATCGAAAGAATCTTGTCGCTTGAAGATATTTCAAGGAAGTTGACCAAAGCGCGCCCCCTGCTGGTCCTGGGAGCTTCCGGTATTTCGTAAGCTTTCGTCTGGAAAACTTTTCCGGAATCGGTAAAGAAAAACACGGAATCATGAGTCTTGGCAAAAATGAAATGGGTCACGAAATCTCCCTCCTGGGTTTTCATTCCGATAATGCCTTTGCCTCCCCTCTTTTGGGTCTTGGCCATATCAGGGCTGAATCTCTTGATGTATCCATCGCTGGTGACGGTGATGATGGCGTCGGCTTGAGGGACCAGATCGGCTTCGGTTATTTTTTCCGGCCTGACATTTATAACTTTGGTTTTTCTGTCGTCTCCGAATTGGTCCATTTCTTTTTTCAGTTCGTCCTTTACCACTCCTTTTATCCTGTCTTTGCTGGCCAAAATTGTCGAAAGAAATTTTATTTGCTTCAACAGCTCTTCCAGCTCGGCCATAATCTTGGCTTTTTCCAGCCTGACCAATTGATGAAGTTTTATCTCCAAAATGGCATCGGCTTGTATTTGGTCTATCTTCAAAAGCTTGATCAAATTGTTCCTGGCATCCTCGCGGTCCTTGGACTGGCGGATAGTGGCAATAACCGCATCGATCAGATCTAAGGCCTTGGCAATTCCTTCCAGGATATGAGCTCTCTCTTTGGCCTTTTCCAGCTCGTACTTCGTGCGGCGGAAAATCACCTTCTGCCTGTAATCCAAATAATATTGGAGCGTCTCTTTCAAATTAAGAACTCTGGGCTGGATACCGTCAACCAAGGCCAGCAAGTTCAAATGAAAAGTTTTTTCCAGCGCGGAAAATTTAAACAAAGAGTTCAGAACTTTTTGCGGGATGGCCGTTTTTTGAATTTCGATCACGATCCTCATTCCATCTTTGTCCGATTCGTCGCGGATATCTTTAATGCCGTCAACTCTCTTTTCCTGGACAAGGCTGGCAAGCTGCTGCATCAAGCCGGATTTTTCCACCTGGAAAGGTATCTCGGTGATTATTATCTGGAAACCGCCCTTTTCTTTCTCGACGATCTCGGTCTTGGCTCTCATCAAAATAGCGCCTTTGCCCTGGGCGTAAGCGGCCAATATCTCGCTTCTGTCAAAGATCAAGCCGCCGGTCGGAAAATCCGGGCCTTGGATAAATTTGAACAAATCTTCGGTCTCGGCCTCGGGATTATCGATCAAATATATCGCGGCCTGGCATATCTCGCGCAAATTATGCGGAGGGATGTTGGTTGCCATGCCGACGGCAATGCCCATCGCGCCGTTAAGCAAGAGCTGCGGCACAGGGGAAGGAAGGACCGTCGGTTCCGTTCTTGTTGCGTCATAGTTGGGGACAAAGTCCACCGTGTCCTTTTCTATGTCCTTGAGCATCTCAAAACCAAGCTTGGACATTTTCATTTCCGTGTACCTCATCGCGGCGAATTCTCCCGGGTCGTCAATGGAACCGATATTACCTTGGCCATGGATCAAAGGATATCTCAAGGAAAAATCCTGAGCCATTCTGATCGCCGAATCATAGACAGCTTGATCTCCATGGGGATGATAACGGCCCAAACAGCTGCCAACCACGGTGGCCGACTTTCTGAATTTGGCATCAGGGCGCAAGCCGTCCTCATACATCGCGTACAAAATACGGCGGTGGACAGGTTTTAAACCGTCGCGGACGTCCGGCAAGGCGCGGGAGATGATGACAGACATCGCGTAGTCGATGTAACTGTCCCTCATCTCATCGTTGATCTCCCTGGATCTTATCTGTCCGATATCGTTTGTTATTTCTTTTTCCTCTTTTTCCATAGTTTATGATCTTTATAAATATAGTTTGAAAATTTGTTTTAATCTATACTCCCCGCTTAAGACTGGCCATTTCAAAAAAGAAACCGGTCCAAGCTAATTTACCGCCGCCGGCTCTTCCGTCTCGGTCGTCGTCTGGTCTTCCTGGATGACAGTGCTCGACACGTTGTTAAACTGGTTCATGCTATTCTTAAGGTCGTCTCCGGCTTTCTTCACTTTCTCGATATTATCGAGGCCTTTTGGAGCCCCCAGCCCTTTGAATATATCCCCCGAATTCATATTTTTGAAGATCAAGCTTGAGGTGAAAAACCAGATAAAGACCAAGATAGAGCTTACCGCTGTGATTATAACCCAAAAAATTATCTTTCTGGTCCCTTCCGGCAAAGCTTGAATTTTTTTTAGCTTTTCCTGAAAATTCATTTTTCTTTTTAAGCTTGGTTTAAAACGACCAGCTCAAACCCCTCCTCCGGCAGGTCTTTTTTCTTGATGGCTAACTTATCCTGGGCCGCTATATCCTTGCTGCCCATCACTCTCAAGAAATTCTCCAAGCCGTCAAGCTTGACCTTTAATTTCGGAAGATCGTAATGCATAGGGATGGCAATCTTCGGCTCTATCTGGGATATTATCTTGGCGGCATCTTTGGCTTCGATGGTCGCTCCTCCTCCGATCGGTATCATTAGAATGTCCACTTCGCCGATATCGCTCAATTCTTTTTCGGACAGTTCTTTCTGGCCAAGATCGCCCAAATGGCAAATCTTAAGGTCTTCGATCTTCAAAACATAAATAGTGTTGGGTCCCTTGTCTTTGCCCTTATTGTCATCGTGCCAGGAAGGAACGCCCTGGACAAAAACATCGCCCACGTCGTATTCTCCCGGAGCGCTGATCACGAAAGGAGCTTTGTCGGAATTGCCTAAAACGCCCTTAACATTATTATGGTCAAAATGGTTATGAGTGATCAACAGAACATCAGCTTCCGTTTTAGGAAGCTTGAATCCGACCTCTTCGGAAAAAGGATCTATAACCACCAAGAAAGGTTTGTCGCCCTTCTTATTGGTGCTCGATAGCTGGAAACAAGACTGGCCTCGCCAAATAATTTTCATATTGCTTTATGGCTATCCCCTCCTCTTGAATGAAAGGGAAAGCTGGTTAAATTTCTGGAGTCTGCTTTCGCTGTCTGCCAGCAGGCTGCGAAAATTACTAATCTCTGCAAGGATCCATTCTTCAAAGCAACCTTGCTTTGGCATAATTATAAATAAACGTGAGCAGGTGAGCGGAATCGAACCGCCGTAAATTGCTTGGCAAGCAAGCGCACTACCATTGTGCTACACCTGCGTATGGACGATTTAAACAACAACTTAACAAACCTAATTATAGGAGATTTTCCGGGAATTTTCAAGTAAAAAACTTTTGAAGAACAAACGCCTTGCTTTATGCCAAACTAACGTTTCAAAGGCTTCGATCGCGCTTACTTGGCCTCGATCCCATTCCAACAATTTTTTGCATATTCTCTCTTTCCGTCTTTAAAATACATCTCCAACCCTTTTTTGCTGGCCTCGAAATGAGGTTCGGGAACTTTTTCAGGATCGTACCAGCCGTATCCTGCGCATTTGTCCTTTTCCATCACTTGCGGCTCGCCGGAAAAATCGGTTGCCAGCAAATTCACGGAAATATAATGCTTGCCGGTTTTTTTGTAAGTTTCCAAATTGTTGGAAATACCGACGATCTTAGGAGCTTTAATAACCATCCCTGTTTCTTCCGCTACCTCCCTGATCGCCCCATCTTCAAACGTCTCTCCGGCTTCCAAACTGCCGCCGGGAATGGAATATTCCGGCACGAATTCGCCGTTGCGCTTGCCGATCAAAACCTTTCCGTCATTGCGCAAAATTATCACGCCCAATCCGACAAACACTTTCTTATTTTCTCCCGGCATATGATCTAAAAAATTAATCTTGTTGGTTATCTTCCTTCTTCTGCTTTCAAGCCTGTAAACTTAATGGCCTGGACCGACTCTCGGGCGGGTCCTTACAATTTTAACATATCTTTCGGGATCGCAACAAAAAATCGGGCTTTCGCCCGATTTTTGTAACTTGGTG
>JBAZHV010000006.1:44754-53751 GCA_041652155.1 Minisyncoccota bacterium | reverse complement strand
GTTCTGCCGCCAGACCTGAGACCGATGGTCCAATTGGACGGGGGCCGTTACGCTTCTTCGGATTTGAACGATCTTTACCGCAGGATCATCAACCGCAACAATCGTTTGAAACATCTCTTGGAGATCAATGCTCCCGAGGTTATCGTAAGGAACGAAAAAAGAATGTTGCAGGAAGCTGTCGACTCTTTGATCGACAGCAAAATGAGAAAAGGAACAATGACCGCGGCCACTACCGGAGGCAGAAGGCTTTTGAAGAGCTTGGCTGACATGCTCCAAGGCAAGCAGGGACGCTTCCGCCAGAACCTGCTCGGGAAAAGAGTCGATTATTCAGGACGCAGCGTCATCGTTGTCGGCCCTGCTTTGCAATTGAACGAATGCGGCGTTCCGAAGAAAATGGCTTTGGAATTGTTCAAACCTTTCGTGGTCAAAAAATTGATCGAGAGGGAATTGGTTTATAATATGGGCGGCGCCAAGAAGTTGATCGAAGACGAGACCGATGAAGTATGGGAGTGTCTTGAAGATGTCGTGAAAGAGAAGCTGGTTCTTTTGAACCGCGCTCCGACCCTGCATCGTTTGGGCATCCAAGCCTTCAAACCGGTTCTGATCGAAGGAGAGGCTATCCGTATCAGCCCTTACGTTTGTACCGCATTTAACGCCGACTTTGATGGCGATCAGATGGCTATCCATTTGCCGTTATCGGATGAGGCTCAAAAAGAGGCGAGAGAGAGGATGATGTCCTCGGTCAATTTGTTGAAACCGGCCACAGCCGAGCCTATCGTATTGCCCGGAAAAGATGTGATATTGGGCTGCTATCATCTGACCAAGATCATCGAAGGAAAAACCGGAGAAGGAAAAACCATGAGTTCTCCTCAGGAAGCGATAATGGCTTACGAGTTGGGGATCATCGATCTCCAGGCCAAGATCAAAGCTTTGATCGACGGCAAGATATTGGAGACGAGCGTCGGCCGCATTATTTTTAACCAGGTTCTTCCAAAGAGCATTGGTTTTCAGAATTATCTTTTGAATTCCAAAACAGCCAAGGAACTGGTTAAAAATATTATAGAAAAAGAGGTCGGGGAAGCTTGGAAGATATTGGATGAAATAAAAAACGTTGGTTTTGAATATGCCACGAAGTCCGGTATCTCCTGGGGTATGGACGACTTGATCGTACCGGAGCAGAAAGGCGCTTTGGTAAAAGAAGCTGAAGAAAAAATAAAGAAAATAGAAGCTTATTACACTCAAGGTTTGCTTTCCCAAAAAGAAAAAGCCAACCAAGCTATCGAGATATGGAAAAAGGTCAAGACCGAATTGGAAAAGATCATCCCGACTATTTTGCCTCCAAACGGCCCCGTATTTTCCATGATCGATTCCAAGTCAAAAGGTTCTTGGTCGCAGGTGGCGCAGATGGCCGGAATGAAAGGATTGGTCTCCAACCCTGCCGGACGTATCATCGAGTTGCCTATTAAGAGTTCTTTCAAAGAAGGATTCAACGTACTGGAATATTTCATTTCCACTCACGGCGCCAGAAAAGGTACCGCCGATACGGCTTTGCGTACATCGAGCGCAGGTTATTTGACCAGAAGATTGGTCGATGTGGCTCATGAAGTGATAGTGACCGAGGAGGACTGTCATGATTCCGTAGGCTCTATTCTCTCTAAGGCCGAAGCCAATGAGATCGGCCAGGATTTCACTTATAAAATACTTGGAAGGATCGTGATGGACGATGTTGTCAATCCTCAAACCAGAGAGACCATTATTGAAAAAGGCGGTATGATCGATTGGCACGTCGCTGAAGCGATAGTCAGTTCCGGGATAGAACAGATAAGAGCCCGTTCTCCTCTTTCTTGCAAAAACCAAAGAGGTATTTGCCGCAAATGTTATGGTATGGATATGGGCTGGGGAGGATTGGTCAATCTCGGCGAGGCTGTCGGCGTAGTTGCCGCGCAATCCATCGGAGAACCCGGCACGCAGCTTACAATGAGAACCTTCCACACCGGAGGCGTGGCCGAATCGGTTGATATCACTTACGGTTTGCCGAGGGTTGAAGAAATTTTTGAAAAGCGCCAGCCGAAAGGAGAGGCGGCGATTGCCCTTGAAGACGGCAAAATAGCCAGCATTGATGAAGAAAAAGGGTTGATAACTCTTCTTCCATCGGGAGACGGCAAGAAAAAAGAAGGCGAAAAGAAGGACGAGGTGCAGCTTGTCGAATATCAGTTCCCTCCGAAGATAGAAATGCTGGTCAAAGTCGGACAGGAAGTCAAAGCCGGCACTCCGCTTACCGTTGGGCCTCTTGATATGAAAAAATTGTTCAAGATCAAAGGAAAGGAAGCGGTTCAGAGCTATGTCATCAAAGAAATTCAGAGAGTTTATGTCACCCAGGGCGTGCCGATCCATGATAAGCATATCGAGATCATGGCCAAGCAGATGTTCTCGCGCGTGAAAGTAAAAACTCCCGGAGACGGATTATATAGCCCGGGCGAAGTTATCTCCCGCGGACAGTATATGGAAGAACAGGCCAAGCTCAAGGAGCAAAAGAAAGAGCCGATCAGAGCTCAAGAATTGTTATTGGGCATCTCTAAGGTCGCTTTAACGTCTGACAGCTTCTTGTCCGCCGTTTCGTTCCAAGAAACTTCCCGCGTGTTGATCAGAGCTTCTTTGAAGGGAGCCCAGGACAAATTAAGAGGATTGAAAGAAAACGTTATTATTGGTAAATTGGTACCAGTGGGCACCGGTTTTACCAAGAAGCCAGCCAATTCTTAATTTGTTGTTAAATCAATCTCAATGTCGAAAAGAAAAAAACAGAAGAAAGCCGTCCGCAGAGAAGGGGAGGGATCTTCTACTTACAAACTCTCGGAAAAAACATCAAGAATAGTATGGTGCGGGTCAAGCCTGCTGCTGTCGCTGATTTTGTTTTTTTCTTTTTTCGACAAAGCCGGCATGGTCGGGAACGGCCTTAAAGCTGTTTTCAATTTCCTTGCCGGAGGCTCCATCTATCTTCTGCCAATATTCCTGATCCTGTCGGGATTGGTATTTTTAAAAAACAAAACAACCCTGAAAGATGTTAAAAATCCTTTAATATTGTCAGGGTTGTTTTTGTTTTTAGGCTGCGCCGGGCTGCTGGGGCTGAGAGAAATAAACAGCGATCCCGATCTTTCGCAGCATTTTAAAATTTTTTACGGAGGACAAGGAGGAATGCTCGGATACGTTTTATCTTTTTTGCTTTTCAAACTATTCAATTTCGTACTCAGCATAGTGATATTTTTAGTGGCAATAATTATCGGCTTTTCCATCTTGGTGGAAGCATTGATCAAGAATTTTTTCGAAGAACCCTTGTTCGATAAAAAGGATAATGATGCGGACGATGAAGAGGAGGAGAAAAAAATAAAGAAACCCGCGAAGAAAGATCCCGCTTTGCCGTCTTTTCTGAAGATGGAAAAATTCAAGCTGCCCAAGAAAAAAGAGAAAGAGGAGCCGGCTAAGCCTTTGACCTTGGGCAATAATTTGGAGAATTTTAAGGTCAAAGAATTAAAGGCTTTGGCAAAAGATGAAACTTATGAATTGCCTCCGTTGAGCTTGCTGGAAGACGAAAGAAGCAAGCCTCAAAGCGGAGATATAGGATTGAACGCGGGGATCATCAAGCGGACTTTGCAGAATTTTGGCATTCCGGTAGAAATGTCCGAGATCAACGTCGGACCGACCGTAACTCAATATACTTTAAAACCTGCCGAAGGAGTGAAGGTTTCCAAGATAACCAATTTATCTTCCGACCTGGCTTTGGCGTTAGCCAGCCATCCTATCAGGATCGAAGCTCCTATCCCGGGGCGTTCTTTGGTGGGAGTGGAAATGCCCAACAAAAAACGGGCGATGGTCAGATTGAGAGAGCTTTTGGAGCAGGATGAGTTCCAGAAATCTTCCAGCCCGTTGCTCTTCGCTTTAGGCAAAGACGTCAAGGGTTCGCCGATCTTTGCCAGCTTGGCCCATATGCCTCATATGCTGGTAGCCGGTTCCACCGGAGCGGGAAAAACCATCGGTTTGAACACCATCATTTTAAGTTTGCTTTATCGCCACGGCCCCGCGGATATGAGATTGATAATGGTGGACCCGAAAAGAGTTGAATTTTCGATCTATAACTCTTTGAACCATTTGCTTTGCCCTGTCGTGGTCAACCCTCAAAAAGCCGTAGTGGCTTTGAAATGGCTGGTAGTGGAAATGGAAAGAAGGTTCGAATTTTTGGCCGAGAAAAAGAGCCGCGACATCGACAGTTACAACAACAAGAACCGCAAGAAAGACGAGCCGAAACTTCCTTATATCATTTTAATTATCGACGAGCTGGCCGACCTGATGTCTTCCCGCGGGAAAGAGATCGAGGTTTACATCGCCCGCTTGGCGCAGATGGCCAGAGCCGTCGGCATCCATTTGATCCTGGCCACGCAAAGGCCGTCGGTGGAAGTCATTACAGGGTTGATCAAAGCTAACATCACTTCGCGCATCGCTTTCCAGGTGGCTTCGCAGATCGATTCAAGAACCATTCTCGATACTTCCGGAGCGGAAAAATTGATCGGCAAAGGAGATATGCTTTTCGTATCGACCGACCTGATCAAGCCGAGAAGAATACAAGGATCTTTCATCTCGGAGCAGGAGGTAAAAAAAGTTGTCGCTTGGATATTGGAGCATCAAAAAGACGCGGAAGCCACGCCCGAATCGGAATCCCTTTCGCAGGAAATGTTGAACGCGCAAACCTTGCCTGACGTTGCCGGCGGCAGCGGCATAATGGGACAGAGCGGTTTTTCCCAAGGAGGGGACAGCGATCCGCTGTATGAAGAAGCCAAGAATATAGTCGTTTCGACGCATAAGGCTTCAGCTTCCTTTTTGCAGAGGAAACTTAAAGTCGGCTATGCCCGCGCCGCCAGGCTTTTGGACATTTTGGAAGAGAAGGGAGTTATCGGCCCCGGCGAAGGAGCCAAGGCCAGAGAGGTCTATATGAGCTCAGCGGAGAGATCATTGGAGGAAGAAGAAGGACCGGATATCCCGCTTGACGATGAAGAGATTGGGAAGTAGGCTTCCGTATCAAATTGAAATTTCAATTAAATTTTTAATTTAATAATTTAAGATCGAGATCCGCAGATCGTCCAAGGTTGGTTTGCGCCCCTCGGTCTTTTAAAAAAGTTTTCAACAAATGTATAAAGCCAAAAAGAAAAAAGTCAGCCAAACTCCGGCCAAGACCGAAGAGATCGTCGGCGGGAATCTTGAGGAAATAATCTCCGAGATTAAAGAAAAATTCGGAGAGGGAGCCATAATGAAATTAAAGGAGGTTCAAAAGACGGATATAGACGCTATTCCGTCCGGCTCCATATCTCTTGACTTGGCATTGGGCGTAAGAGGCTTGCCCAGAGGCAGGGTGGTTGAAATATATGGAGGAGAAAGCACGGGAAAGACCACATTGGCTTTGCACGTTTTGTCGGAGGCGCAAAAGAGGGGAGGCATCTGCGCTTTTGTTGACGCCGAGTACGCCTTGGATCCGGACTATGCCAGAAGGATTGGGGTTAATGTCGATGAACTTTTGATATCCCAGCCCGATTCGGGAGAACAGGCCTTGCAGATCGTTGAAAGCCTGGTTCGTTCTGGAGGAGTGGATGTGATCGTGGTTGATTCCGTGGCGGCGCTAACGCCGAAAGCCGAGATCGCCGGAGAGGTCGGAGATATGCAGATAGGCCTTCAAGCCAGATTGATGAGCCAAGCATTGCGCAAACTTTCCAGCATTGTCGCGAAAACAAAAACGGTCCTTATTTTCATCAACCAGACCAGAATGAAAATAGGAGTTATGTGGGGCAACCCGGAAACGACCCCCGGCGGCTTGGCTTTGAAATTTTACGCTTCGGTAAGGATCGAATTGAGAAGAATAGCTCAAATCAAACACGCGGAAGAGATCATCGGCAACCGCATCAAGGCCAAGATAGTGAAAAACAAAGTGGCCGCTCCTTTCAGGACGGCGGAGTATGATATTTATTATAACGAAGGAATTTCCAAATCGGCCGAGCTGATCAGCCTTGGAGTGAAGAACAGCATTATTAAAAAAGTCGGCAACCATTTCGAATATAAAGGCCGGAAGATAGGAGACGGCGTGGGATTGGAGGCGACAAAGAATTTTTTGAAAGAAGATATTGCTTTGGCGGGGGAAATAGAGAATGAAATAAAGGCAAAAGACAATCCTCCCGTAGAACTCGGAGGGGGAGAGGAGGAGAAAGACGAAAATCCCTTGGAGAAATAAAACAGCCTATGTAAAAACGCCCCGACAGCTGCCGCTGTCGGGGCGTTTTTTATTGTCCCGGCAGTTTTTAGGCGATCGGGCGGATAAGCTAAAAATTATCCGCACCCCCTTTGTTTTTTTGCAGGTTGAGAGCCCGCCGATCCATAATTTTTAAGTTGGTTCATAATATGTCATTTCTCAAGTTTTCGCTTAGGATTCTAGCCATCTTCGCCTCGGTCTTGGTTCTGTCCCTCTCGGCCGGCTGCAATCGCCCTGGCCTGGATAGAACCGACCGGTGCTATGCCTGTCCGCTCCGTTGAATGCCGGCACCGCCGCCCAGACCAAAGCCGGAGCCTTGGCTATCCAACGGGATATCGTCAATTATTTGTTGCCGGCCATAACGCTTGCTTGCTTGATTTATTTTTATATCAAAAAATCGCTTTTAAAAGCGATTTTTTGATTAAGGTACAACCGTTGCTAAAGGGCGTGCTTGGAAGTGAAAGGCAGGATGCCCAATACTCTGGCTCTCTTGATGGCTCTGGCCAATTCTCTTTGGTGTTTGGCGCAAAGTCCTGTTTTTTCGGCTCCTTTGATCTTGGCGGAAGGGGACAGGAACAGTTTGAGAGTGTCCACGTCCTTGAAATCTATTTTAGTAACGTTCTTTTTGCAAAAGTAGCAAATCATATGGTCTTGTTATAATTTTGTTAGATCGTATTATTGAATGCGCTTAGAAGGGGATGTCTTTAACGTCTATTTCGTCTTTGCCCTCCGGCATATCGAACGAGCCGTCTTCTATGACCGGGATATCCTCTTCTTCTGTCTGTTGTTTTTTGGAAGAAATTGCTTCTTTCGGGCCGTTCGCGGCAGGTCTTGCCGACGGAGCGCTTCCTGTTCCCGATGCCTTCGGTCCAAATTCAAATTTTTCTCCTATGATCTCGGTGATATATCTTTTTCCGTTTTGGCTGTCCCATGTGCGGGTCTGCAGTCTTCCTTCTATATAAACCAGAGAACCTTTCGTCATATATTGCGAGGCGACTTCGGCCTGTTTTCCCCACAGTACAATGCTGTGAAATTGCGCTTCTTCTCTTTTTTGGCCGGAAGCATCTTTCCAGGTCCTGTTGGTGGCTATCCTGAAAGAGCAAACGCTTTGTCCCGAAGCAGTGCTCCTCATTTCAGGGTCGGAAGCCACTCTGCCGATAAGAAGTACTTTATTTAGATTCACCTCGTTAGAAGCCTGCTATTATATAGTTATGCAACTAATTTTTAACAGGCCTTTAATTTTTGGTTATGTCCCCGTTGTTAAAGGCTTCTAACGGGGTTCATATATTTAGCTTGCTTTGCCCGCCGGAGCTCCGAAAGAGCGAAGGAGGGTAGCTTATAAGCTAATTATAGCTTCGGCATTTCTAAGTCGAGGATTATTCTTCTTTTAATATTTCTTCCAGTTTTTGATCTATTTCCTGAAGCTGGACTTTGCTTTTTTTTGTTTCCGCGGCTGTTTCTTTTTTAACTTCGGCAACAGTTTCAGTTTCAACAGCCTCTGGGACAGGGGACTCTTTTACTTCGACTGTTTCGGAGCCTTCATCATTTTCAGAGGATTCGGCTGCTGCCGCTCCCTCCGGTTTTCTGGCTCGTCTGCTTTCTTTTGCCGGCGGTTCATCCCTTTTTTTCAAAAGAAGAAACCTCAAAATTTCTTTTTTGGTTTTCAGCTCCATCTGCAATTCTTCAAAAAATTTCGGGCTGATGTCGGCTCCCGGAACGAATTTTAATTGATAGTGCCAGGCTTCGACTTCTTTTCTGATCGGGTAAGCCAATTTTCTTCTTTGCACTTTTCTGTCAGGCGATTCGGGCTGGACATTAAATTTGGAATCCAACCAGGAAACCGTGGAATCTAACTGGCCTTTGTCGAGGCTGGTCAAGATCATGAAATTAAGATCGTAATACTTCATCTTTTCTATCCGCCGCCGCCTTAGCGAGAGGAATTTTTATGTATATTTTTTATATTATTTGCTTTAATCGGTAAGACTTTGAGTTAAGCCTTACCCCGCAAAATAGGCTTTTTTGCAGGGTTTAAAGTAAAATTATTATAACAGGCCGGGTCTGATCGGTCAAGGAAAAAAAATGCTGAAGATCCAGTTAAAATAAGGCTTTTTGAGGGGTGGATTTGGGCCTTAAAAGGCTTTTTGTGATATAATTTTATATATAAAAAATTGAGCCGCGGGGACAGCGGCTTTGGCGGCGATCGAACGCGGCCAAAAATAACACTCCGGTCTTTGCTGTCGCAGAGGTTGGACTATTAACAACCTTAACGGATCTATAGCTTCTCGGTTCGCGTTCGAGCGCGGGCCTGGCTGTAAATTGTTTTTGAATATGAGCATCAATCAAAGTATTTTCAGAGCTTATGATATCCGGGGAATTTATCCGACCGATCTTAATGAGAACGCGGTTTACTGCGCAACGAAGGCTTTTTGCAGGCTTTATCCCCATATGAAAAAGGTGGCGCTGGCTTTCGATCCCAGGCCGAGCTCTCCGGCTTTGGCCGAAGCCGCGAGAAAAGCTATGACCGAGGAGGGGGTGGAAGTTATGGACTTGGGCATAGCCCCTGATCCTTTATGGTATTTTTCCATTTTTCATTACAAGTATGACGGAGGACTGATGATCAGCGGCTCCCACAATCCGTCGCATCATAACGGGCTGACCTACCATGCCCGAAAGACGGCCAACGACCCCAGCGAGGAATTGATGGGGGAGAG
>JBAZHV010000006.1:0-44654 GCA_041652155.1 Minisyncoccota bacterium | reverse complement strand
TTTTTCATTACAAGTATGACGGAGGACTGATGATCAGCGGCTCCCACAATCCGTCGCATCATAACGGGCTGACCTACCATGCCCGAAAGACGGCCAACGACCCCAGCGAGGAATTGATGGGGGAGAGCTTGCAGGCGTTGAGCGACCTGGCTCAAGAGCTGGACGCCAATCCCGAACCGCGAAAAGAAGTTTCAGGCAAGGTTACCAAAATCTATCCGGAACAGGACTATATAGATTATGTCGTTTCCAAAGTCAGCATACCTCGTCCGTTGAAGATAGTCCTGGACACGGGAAACGGCGCTTGCGGATATCTTCCGGAGCATTTGTTCAAAAGGCTCGGCTGTGAAGTTCAAACTATTTATGGGGAATTCGACGGCACTTTCCCGAATCATTTGCCCGATCCTTATGTCGAAGCCAACCGCAAAGACTTGGAAAAAAAGGTCATTGAAACGGGAGCGGATATGGGATTCGCTTATGACACCGACGGCGATCGCGTTGCGATCATCGACAACCGCGGACGTTCGGTCAACGGAGATGATTCTTTGCTGATCCTCGCGCGCCAGGCGGTAGCTAAAAAGATCGGTCCGGTCGTTCATTGCATGAGAGTTTCCAAAGCTTTTATCGATGATATGAAAAAATTGGGAGCGACCACTCATTTCTCCGTGTCTCATCATAACGCGATCAGGGACAATGTGAAAAAATTGGGAGCGGTTTTCGGAGGAGAGGTCACTTTCCATTATGGTTTCCCCTTGGATTATTATCTGGTCGATGACGCGGTGTTCGCTTCCGTTGAGTTGGCAATAGTCGCCGCCGCCCAGCCGGATTTCGCGGCCTATGTCGATTCTCTGCCCCATTATTTTGCCAGTCCGGAACTGTTCGTCGATACTCCGGATGAAGTGAAATTCGGGATTGTCTCCGACCTGCAAAAATATTTGAGAGAGAACAAGTATAATTTTATTGACGTCGACGGAGCGCGCATAAATTTTGAACACGGCTGGGCTTTGGCGCGCGCCGCCAACACCACCCCGATAATAAAATGCAGGTTCGAAGGGGATACGGAAGAAAATTTGAAAGCTATCGAACGGGAAGCGATCGCCATATTCGAAAAAACAGGATTGCATATTTCCGAACAAGCCCGCAAGCAGCTAGGCCTATAAAGCCAAAAATATCCCAGGTCGGCCTAGGATATTTTATTTAAATGTTTTTTTCTTCCTCTTCTTTTTTACGAGAGAGAAAGGTAGAATCAATATAGAAGAATAATTATCCGCAATTTTTAGACCAAACAATTTTATGCCATTCCCCAAACCATCGCCCCGCGCTTTAGCCGTCATCTCCTCGGCCATAGTCTTGTCCCTCTCGGCCGGCTACATCGCCCTGGCCTGGACAGAACCCGTCGGCACCATGCCCGTAACCGTGGCCGCTCCGCTGAACACGGGAGGCTTTGCCCAAACCAAAACGGGAGACCTGGCCCTGACCGGCACTCTGACCGCCTCTTCTTTTATCGACTTCGATAACAACAGCTACCACGTCAATCCTTCCGGCCAGACTGTTTTGGCGGGGCCGGTAGGGATAGGGACAACGGTCCCGTACGCTTCTTTAAATATCGGCGGGAACGGAACTAACATCTCGAACAAAGGCCTTATCGTCGGCACTGTCGGGGACAGTATTTTTACCAATATCCCATTGAACGGAGAAACCGGCAGATTCGAGATAGGTTTCCCCGGATGGAGAGATACCGAACCTTTGCAGATAGGAGCCAAGATAGCCGCCATCCGCAAGAATGTCTATCAGGACAACAATGCTCTTATCCAAAGCACCGATTTGGTATTTTTCACCGGCAGCGGCACCACCGGCGTTAACAACCCCGCATTTCATGACACAAGCACGGAGAAATTTCGCATCACTTCCGACGGCAAGGTTGTCATCAACAACGGGGGACAGCTTTGCATCGGGACGGCTTGTGCGAACTCGACGACGTGGAATAGTATGATAAGTGGAGCCGGAAGCGGGGGAGGAGGCGGAACGATCGGAATGGCCGTCGAAGAACCTACCTGCGCCTGGAATTCTATCGATTCAGGCGGGGCCTTGGGTTCTTGCATTCCCGCAAGCTGCCAGTCGGGATTTACTGATGCCGGCATCAGTTGTGAGGCCAATGGAATAACAGGGGCTTACATGACGGGCCAGTTCCACCAAAGTACTGTCGGAAGCTGCCAGCGTATTTGTTATATGATCGGGCCGGGCGCGGAGACTTCTATGAAGCCTACTTGCGCCTGGAATTCTATCGATTCAGGCGGGGCTTTGGGCTCTTGTACTCCTAACTCTTGTCCTTCCGGGTTTACTGATGACGGGGTGGGCTGTGAGGCCAATGGAATAACAGGGGCTTACATGACGGGCCAGTTCCACCAAAGTACTGTCGGAAGCTGCCAGCGTATTTGTTCCAGCAACATTACGGGAGGATCGGCCAGCGGAGGTTTTGCTCATTTGCAAGTCCTTACCGCCACCGGGACGTTTACCATTCCGGCAGGAGTGGCAAAGGTTTATGTCGAACTTTACGGCGCCGGCGGAGGAGGAGGATCCGGCAATTACGGAGCTAGCGGTTCGGGCGGCGGAGCCGGCGGAGTCGTGACTGGATTCTTGACCGTGTCTCCCGGACAAAATATCTCCGTTACTACCGGTTCCGGAGGATCTGCTTGGGCGGCCGGAGGCCAATCGTCGCTTACTTATGCGAGTAATACTATATATGCTTATGGCGGCGGAGCCGGCGGGTATTATCAGGGCGGAGCCGGCGGGAGCGGTTCTGCCGGAGGCTTGAGCGGTTTCGTGGTCCAAAACGGCGGAGGCGGCAGCGGAGGAGTCGGTTCTTATTCTGCTAGCGCTGCTGGAGGCAGCGGAGGCTCGAATACTCGCGGCGGCGGAGGATACGGAGGGGGCAATGGATACACTGGCGGTACAGGGGGAGTATTCGGCGGAGGCGGCGGAGCTGGCGGTACCGGAGGTTCTGCCGGCGGACCCGGCGGCAGCGGAGGAGCCGTTATTTGGTATTAAAATCAAATCAGATTAAAACAAAAAAACAGCTTTTAAAGAATGATCTGTACCCCAAAAAGTGGACACTTTCGTGTCCACTTTTTGGGGTACAGATCATTTTCAAACGCGGTTTTTGTTTCGCCAAATTTTTTTGATTGGTCTAAAGAACTAGACTTCGATGATGACCGGCAGGACCATCGGGCGGCGCTGGGTCTTTTGGAACAAGAAGTCTCCCAAGGTATTGCGGAGGTTGTCTTTCACATAGGTCCAATTAACGACTCCGCCTGAAGCTGTCGCTTTTTCCACCGTTTCGATGACTTTGCGGCGGGTTTGGTGCAACAGTTCTTTGGATTCTTTCAAATAGACAAAACCCCTGGAAATAATATCGGGCGATCCTTGGACCTTTCCGGTCTGGCGGTCCACCACCGCTATGATGACAAAGATGCCATCAACGGAAAGCATTTGCCTGTCTCTCAAGACAACCTCTTCAACGTCTCCGATCCCGAGGCCGTCAACCATAACATAGTTTGACGGGACCTCTTCTTTTTCGACGGATATTCTTTCCTGATTTACGGTGATCACCTGCCCGTTTTCGATGACAGGAATATTTTGGGAGGGGATGCCGCAGCTTTCAGCGATTTTCTTATTGGCTACAAGCATCGAATATTGTCCGTGAATGGGCAGAAAATATTTCGGCCTCATTATTTCGATCATTTGTTTCAGCTCTTCTTTTTGGGCGTGTCCGCCGGCGTGGATGTCCATCATTTTATAATGGAACACTTCGGCGCCCTGTCTCAGCAGATCGTCCTTAAGCATCTGGACGGTTCTTTCGTTCCCCGGAATGACCGAGGACGAAAAGATGATCGTGTCTTGGGGCTTGATCGCGATGAACGGATGTTCCTTCGTGGCGATCTTCATCAGTCCGGCCCTCTCTTCTCCCTGCGCGCCCGTGCAAATGACCAAGACCTGGTTGTCGGGATATTGGTTTATCTGGCTTGGCTTTTTAAGGATCGTGTCTTTCTCAACTTTTAAGTAGCCCAAGCGTTTGGCTGATTCGATGTTGAAGTTCATACTGCGGCCGATGACAACCACTTTGCGATGGTATTTCTCCGAAAGGGAGATCAAATGCTGGATGCGGTTCAAGAGCGATGAAAAAGTGGCGGAGATAATGCGCCCTTTGGATCTCTGGAATATCAATTCCAGATTTTCGAAGATGGTTTGCTCCGAGATGGAGTGTCCTTCTTCTTCGGCTCCGGTCGAGTCCGACATTAACAGGGTGATGCCTCTCCTCCCGATCTCTCTAAGCCGGGCAAAATCCGTTGACGGTTCATTGACAGGATGGGGGTCGAATTTGAAGTCGGAGGTGTCTATGATGTTTCCAGCGGGAGTATTTATGAATATTCCCATGTTATCCGGTATGTTGTGGTTCTGGCGAAAAAATTCTATTTTGAACGGCCCAAGATTTATCCTGGACCCGTCTTTTATTTTTTCGATGTCCAGTTTCGGCTGGGTCGGAAATTCTTCCTGCCGTTTTTGGATTATGGCCTTGGTCAGCCCGGAAGCGAAGAACGGGGCTTTGAAAAACGGGAATCTGTAGATCAGATAGGGGATAGCTCCGATGTGGTCGTAGTGGCCGTGGGTGAACAAAATGCCAAGAAGATTCTTCTTGTAGTTTTGCATATAGGAGATATTTGGGATGATGTAATCGACTCCCGGCATATCTTCTTCCGGCATGCGAAAGCCCATGTCGATGATAATAGCGGAGTTGCCGTACTCTATAAGCATCATATTGCGGCCAACCTCTCCCAACCCTCCCAAGGGTATCAGTCTTAAATTTTCTTTTCTTGCCATAGGTTGAGGATGGCTCGTCCTTCTGGGAGCCGTTCTGAAACCTTCTCTTTTTATTATTTTTTCCATAAGTATCTTTATTCTTTACGTTTGCCGTTTTTCCAAGCTTTTAGAAGAGAAGCTTGGAATTTTTTGGCAAATGCTGATTAATATATCTTTTAATTTAAAATGTACTGGTTTAAAAATTGAACAAGGACCGCGAAAGAGGGTTATCGCGAGCCTTAGCCTAAATTTTAAAAAGTATAAAGATATTGGTGCGGACGGTGGGAGTTGAACCCACAAGAGATTGCTCTCACAAGCTCCTGAAGCTTGCGTGTCTGCCAATTTCACCACGTCCGCCTTCGGTCCGCTGTAGCGGACCTTCGGCGTGACACTGTCCGCCGATAGACCGTAATTTGTTTCCTTCACAAACCTTCAGAGAACAAATTATGTTCGCCGAAGGTTTGCGAAGGCGACCTTCGCCCGCCGTAGCGGGCTACGGCGGGCAATGTCCGCCAGAGACCGCGAAGGAGGGCTTCGCCTCGCCGTAGCTCTCGCAGGAGCGTAGGCGGGTCCTAAGTTTGTCATTTCTGCCTCGCCCTGATGATCTGTTTGGGCTCGGCTTCGGCGTGACACTGTCCGCCGATATGCCTGTGCTTGGTTTTCCTTCACAAACCTTCAGAGAACAAATATTATGTTCGCCGAGGGTTTGTGAAGGAGAACTTCACCCGCTACAGATGACTTTTGTTCTCCGGCCCTTGCGGCCTGCGAATTTATTTTTCACTACTGGATACTAACAAATATTTTCTACTTTTACCAAACTTTGTTCAGTTCCCAGCCTTGCTTTCTGGCGTTTTCTTCGTAGACAGCCAAGATGTTTGCCGAATCCTGGTCGGTTTGGTTTTTGCCGACGATATAATGAATACAGAGCAACAGTCCCAAAAAGGAATCGATGTTCAGTTCATAAATATCTCCCGGCCCGTCATATTTAACGTTCATACAGAACACCAGACGGTCTTTGCTGGGCTGGGTAAGCATGCCATGTACCGCGTTTGAATAGCCGCATCCGTTAGCTCCCACTCCTGCCAGCGTTTCGGCGATTTTTCTGGTCGCCATTCTTCCCAAGACCTCGTATTTATCCTCGACCATAAAGAAGATGAATTTATATTTTCTCAGGTCCGGTATCTCAATATTTTTTATTTTCTCTCTGATCTCTTGCAGGTTTTCTTTCAAAAGCCAATAGAGCATTGAAGCGTATGTGCTCACATTGTATGTCGGCGGTTCGATATTGGCGGGGAAAACGAAAATATCTTCCGGTCTTAAAAACTTTCCAGCTGGCGGTTCCGGGTTGTTCGTTAACAGTTTTGGATGCCAGTTCCTTTCGGTCAGCCACTGCGCCATCTTCAGTCCGTCTTTCCCTCCCGAAGCATTCAAGATATAAATATTCGAATCGCGGTTGGGTTCGTTCTCAAAAAATATTTTGTAGTTGCAAACGTTCAAAGCGTGTCCGCCGAGAATTTGCGCGAATATCCTTCCGGTGTTGGCCGCGTCTCCGCTTCCCATAAAGATATTTCGATCGCTTTTTTCCAATTTAAGATCCGGATACTTCCAAGTTCCAAGGCCGTCCAAGGCTTTTGCCGCGTAATGATCCAATTTTTCTATTTTTTGAAATTCCATTTTTGGTTTTTTATATATAGCTTGGTTAGCTCGCGAAACCGGCTTTGGAGCTCCGCAGATCCCGAAGGAGTGCTTATTTTTTGTTCCAGATTCTTTGGGTCTGAACATACCAGTTGGAAACTCCCGAGAACCTTTTAGCCGTTTCAACTATTTTTTTGACCTCGGCGCCTTTTACGGACTTGTCAACCAGATAAAAATATTTTTGGCCGTAAAGGAGAATGGCGGGAGAGTCTTCGATCACGATATTTTGGAATTTTTCCAGCGCTTTTATTCTTTCCGGATCGTTCGCGTTATAGTATTTTTTGGCTTGCTCCAGAAGTTCATCCGCTTTTTTGCTGTCGTAGCCTGTCAAATTCAAACCGGGATCGATCGCCTGCAGGGAATGCCAAAAAGGAAGGGGATCGGGTATGCTTGACAGCGTTTCTCCGAAAAGCAGGGCTTGAAAATTTCTTTCTCGGGTTATTTTATATATCTCCTGGGTCGAAGTTACGGTTTTAATGACCACTTCGGCGCCTATTTTTTCCCATTGGGTTTTTATGACTTTGGCAACTTCCGTCATATCAGGATTGTCAAAGGTGGTCAAAGTGAAGGATAAAGGAGTTACGTCCGCGGGCGAGGGCCAGCATAATTCGTTAAGTTTGGCGCGGGTGCCTGCTCCGACCTTTCCGTTGCCTTTGGTCAGATTGGAAGGGGCCAATATCTCGTCTTTGTATTTTTCCTGGAAATTGATCACTGCGGCTTTGGTCTCCTGCCCGAATTCTCCGGTAATTTTTCCGCTCGGATAGATATCTTTATCCGTTGCCAAGCATTCCTGTAATTTTTCGACTTCTGTTCCTTTGCTGCCAACGATCAGATCGTTTTTAAGCTGGAACTTGGGAAGTTTTTCAACTGTTTTTACCATTCGTCCGTCCTGAAGAATGAAATCCTGCCCGATCAGCAGGCTTTTAGCTTTTTCAAGATCAAGCCCGGGAATGCTATCGGGTCCGGCAAAGCCGTAAAATTCCGGCAAAATAGGGGAGCTGACAGCAATCCTTTTTTGATTCAAGGCCTGTTGGATGATCTCGTTTCTGTCAGTGGCGAAAGCGAAGGCTTCCCGTACGTCTTTTTCGGAAAATATTTTTTCATTCGTGTTGAAAAAAACGGCAAAATATCCCGGAGTTTGCAGTTCTTTGAGGTCGAAAGATTTGAACTGTTTTTGGGAATAGTCTTTATAACTTTCGAGCAAAGCGGATTTTATTTGGCCGCTTTTTAAAGCTTTGATCATCTGGTCTTTCTGGGAGAAGAATACAAATTCGATTTCGTCCAGATAAGGTTTTTTGCCGCAATAATTGGGATTCCTTTCCAGAATTATCGAATCAATAAGGTTTTTGTCTTTGTTCTGTTTGACCTGCTTTATCTTATAGGGCCCCGAACCGACCGCCGAGGCGAAGTTTTGCGGCTGTATCTGCGTTGCCGGGTCCCAGGAATGCTTGGGTAATATTTTTAGAGTAGCTAAATTTTCCAAAAGTCCGGCGTACGGCTGTTTTAATTTCAAGCGTCCGGCGGTAGCTGATATTTTTTCAATTTCTATCTGCTGCCAGTTAAGCCGGAAATCGCTGAAATATCTTGAATCCTGTACAAGGCCGATGGTGAAAACAACATCGTCTATGGTCAACGGCTGGCCGTCCCGCCATTTCAAATTTTCTTTTATCGAAAATTCCAAAGTTTTCCCTCCGTCCTTGAATTCATATTTGTCCATCATGTCCGATACTATCCCGCCATTTTCGTCATAAGACATCAAGCCCGAGAATATCAGTTCGATCAGCGATTTGTCTATTTCTTCGGAGTGGAAATATAAAAGAGGGTTGATGAATTGGGGCTGGCCCGCAAAACCTTCCTTTATTCTGCCTCCGTCTTTGGGAACAACTGTAGTGCTCGCGTAATAATAGCCGGAATAAAGGTAGAGCGCCGAAGAAGCGAAAAGGGCCAAGCAAACGCACAAGAAATATTTTTCTTTCCGGTTTAGCAATTTGAAAAATTGCGTCCATTGGCGCCTTGTAGGGAAACGAAAGGAATTGAATTTTAAAAAACTAAAACTGGACACGAATAAAAACTAAATTAAAACTACCGCCAAAACCAGGAACGCAATGATCAGGACGACAGTCAGCCAAAGCAGGTTTTTTTGGATCCCGCGGCGTGTTGAATAAGCGCCGCCGCCATCTCCGCCAAAAGCAGAGCCTAGAGCGGTTCCTCTCTGCTGCATTACTATAAGGATGATGATCAAAATGGCGACAACTGCTTGAACGGCAAGTAAGATGTTGTTAATCATAGTTATTTTTTATCTGAATTATTTCCCGACAGGCTGGTATCGAAAAGAATGCTCATTATCCAAACGATCAGGGCGGTCCAGAAAAGGCTGATCAACCCGGTTATTTGGAATTGATTGGAGGGAAGGATGACATCGGCGATCTTGACCAATCCCATCATTATTACTATCGAGAACAAGTTTAAAGTTAAGAGGCGAATGGGAAAAGTAATGACTTCCAGAACCGGTTTGATAAAGAAATTCAGGATTCCCAGAATCAGGCCTACCAACAGGAGAGTGGCGAGGTCGTTGTAATAAACCCCTGAAACAAATTGCCTCGCTATGGCAATCCCAGCAATCCCGCCTAACATTTGGCCGATTAGACTTTTCACTCTTTAAATATAGACGAAAGAGGGTCCAAAGTCAATCCTTTTTATTTGAAAGTCGAACGTCGAGGGTCGAATGTCGTAACGACTTTCGACCCTCGAAATTCGATATTCGAACGAAGCATTGACAAAGAGATACAATCGGTTAAAATTTAGGAATTAGCAGTCTGTGGTCGCAACTGCTAATATTGTTAATAAAATTTTAAAAATTATAATTCCTAAAGATCGGGGTAAAGAGCTTGAGATTTTAAACAGTTTTTGGCTGTTTCAAATTTTCGGTCCTTAATCCTTGAAGAAAGCATGAAAATAAATCCACTTTCGGATCGCGTAGTTATAAAACCCCTTAAGAAAGAAGAGAAAACCAAAGGAGGAATATTGCTTCCTCAATCCGCCGAAAAAGAAAAACCGGAACAAGGCGAGGTCATTGCCGTCGGACCCGGCAAGATGGCATCTTCGGGCAAACTTTTGTCCATGGAAGTGAAAGTAGGGGACAAAGTTTTATTCACCAAATACGGACCCAGCGAAATAACTATAGATGACAAAGAATATCTCATTGCCGGCCAAGACGACATTTTGGCGGTAATTGAATAATTTTGAGGGTCGAAGATAGAATGTAGAGCGTCGTAACGACTTTCGACATTCGACTTTCGACGTTCGACTATATGGCTAAACAAATTCTATATTCCGAAGATGCCCGTAAAAAACTCAGGGCCGGCGTTGACAAATTGGCCAATGCCGTAGTTGTCACTTTGGGACCGAAAGGCCGCAATGTGATAATCGGAGAGTCTTACGGTTCTCCGACCATTACCAACGACGGCGTTTCGATCGCCAAAGAGATCGAGCTTGAGGACAAGATCGAAAATCTCGGCGCCCAGGTAGTGAGACAGGCTTCCGAAAAAACCAACGACGTTGCCGGGGACGGTACGACCACCGCCACTCTTTTGACCCAGGTCCTGGTTCGAGAAGGTTTTAAAAATGTTACCGCCGGAGCCAATCCTTTGGCCCTTAAGCGCGGAATGGAAAAAGCCTGCGAAACAGTGGTTGCAGAACTTAAAAAGATCGCCAAGCCGGTCGTGACCGAAGAAGAGATGGCCCAGGTAGCCACTCTTTCGGCCGAAAACAAAGAGCTCGGCGCTTTGATAGCCCAAGTTATCAAAGAAGTGGGCAAAGACGGCGTGGTCACGGTCGAAGAGTCCAAAAAATTGGGCATTGATAAAGAGGTCGTGAAAGGATTGCAATTCGACCAGGGATATCTTTCTTCATATATGGTGACCAACCTTGAAAGGATGGAAGCTGTTTTGGAAGATCCTTATATCTTGATCGTGGACAAAAAGATCTCCAGCGTTCAGGACCTTGTCCCTGTGTTGGAAAAAGTTCTCAAGTCCGGCAAAAAAGAAATTTTGATAATCGCCGATGATGTGGAAGGAGACGCTTTGGCGACCTTGGTGGTCAATCGTTTGAGAGGAATGTTCACCGCCATCGCGGTAAAAGCTCCGGGATTCGGCGATCGCAAAAAAGAAATGATGCAGGACATAGCCGTCATTACCGGCGGACAGGTCATCTCCGAAGAGATCGGATTGAAACTGGAAACCGTCGAATTGAACTCATTGGGCGGAGCCCGCAAAGTGGTCATCACCAAAGAGAAAACGACCATAGTCGAAGGCAAGGGCAAGAAAGCCGCCATCGACGCCCGCATCAGCCAGATAAGAAAACAGATCGAGAACGAGGAATCTTCGTTCGATAAAGAAAAACTTCAGGAAAGATTGGCCAAACTGGCCGGAGGAGTAGCCGTTATTAAAGTCGGCGCAGCCACCGAGATCGAGCAAAAAGCCCGCCAGCACAAAACCGAAGACGCTTTGGCCGCGACCCGCGCAGCTATTGAAGAGGGAATAGTGCCCGGAGGAGGAGTCACTTTGCTCCGCTGTCAAAAAGCTTTAGATGATATGAAGATCAAAGGCGAGGAAAAGATCGGAGTCGGCATCGTCAGAAGAGCTTTGGAAGAGCCGATAAGAAAGATCGCCGATAACGCCGGCAAAGACGGATCGGTCATCGCCGCCGAGGTCAAAAAAATGCCTGAAGCGGAAGGATACAACGCCGCCACCGACACGTTCGAAGATCTGCTCAAGGCAGGAGTAGTTGATCCGGCAAAAGTTGTGAGATCAACCTTGCAAAATGCCGTTTCAGCCGCTTCCATGCTTTTGACCACCGAATGCGTAGTGGTCGAGCTGCCAGAGGAGAAAAAAGACAAGGGAATGCCCGGCGCCGGAATGGGCGGCATGGGAATGCCCGAGTACTAGTAGAGATAAAAGAATATCTCAAAACAAAAATCTGCCGAGCGGCAGATTTTTGTTTGTATCCGATGAGTAATTTTAGTTTATACTTTTTTCTCTTTCTTTTCTGACCATCTCTATCGCTTTCATATATCCTATTTCCCTAACCATATCCCAAGCCTCTCTGTATTCCGGGAAAGACCGGTGAGCCAATTTGTCTTCTGTTTTTTCCAGCCAGTTGTCGTCTTTAAGAACATCCAAAAAAATATACTTCATTAAAGAGTAGGTCAGAGCATGGTTCCTGACAGTAGCTGATTGTTGTTCGGGGAACAGCTCTTTAAATATTCTACCCATTTTGATGCCATTTTCGCTACATTGGATGTTGTTAGCCATTAATTTATGCGTCAGTTCGTGCGTTATCACATCTATGAATTCTTCCGGAGAGAAAGAACTTTTGATCACTATCGGATCGCTGAACTGGCGGTCGTTTCCGCAGACTATATAAACATCGATAATATTTTGCAGGAAATTTAAAGACACAGCCTCGCACATAGCTTTGACAATGATCTTTTCTTTTTCCTCCCAAGCTTTTTTGTAAAGTTCTATCGACTGCTCGATCTTTTCTTCGCTCGGGCATTCCCACGCCGCCCACTTAGGATTAGCTTTTATATAAGCCTCAAAAACGGGGTCGAGGAACCGTCCGTGCTTGATCCTTATTAACGGATAAGTTGTCGGAGAAAAGTCTTCTGCCATAAATTTATTTTTTAGCATGGCATATCTAATTAACTTATATTCTCTCGTTCTTTCCTGACCATCTCTATAACCTTCATATGTCCGATATTTTCAACTATATCCCAAGCTTTTTTGTATTCAAGATGGGCTGATCCGGCTATTATTCCCAAAGTCCTTTCGGTCCAGCAATTGTCTTTGAGCGTATCGACAAATATATGTTTATTTAAGGCGTAAGTTATTATATGATTTCTTACTAATAACGGTTCTCCAGGGAAAATTTTTTCAAAAATAATACCCATTCTGATTTTTTGTTTTGCACACTGGACATTATCAGACATCAGCCTGTGTGTCAGTTCGTGCACCAATGTATCGACAAATTCTTCCGGAGGAAAAGAGCTTTTTATAACTACCGGGTCGCTGAACTGGCGATCGTTCCCGCTAACCACATAAACGTCGACAATATTTTGCATAAAATTCAAAGATATAGCCTCGCACATCGTCTTGACTATATCTTCTTCTTTGTCTTGCCAGGCAGCCCTATAGGCCTCGATCGATTTATCTATCTTTTCATCGCTCGGTCTTTCCCAAGCCGTGTATTTGGGATTCGACCTTATATATGCCTCAAAAACCGGATCAAGGAAGCGGCCGCGTTTTATCCTTATTAGCGGATAAGTCGTAGAAGAAAAATCTTTAGATAGTTCCATAATTGATGATTATACCTTATCCGATAATCTAGCTCAATTCGGGGGACAAATCGCTGTCTAGGGCGGGTTTTTGTTTCGAAAAAAATGAAAAGATGGTATAATTCAGTCTATCTTAAAGGTCGGTTGCCAATTGGCAAGATAACGCTTTTAAAAGCTATTTTCTTGCCAGTTCTGATGAACCGGCGGATGTACTTTTAAAAGTTTGGAATACCATGAGTAAGGAAAAAGATAATGATCCGGACGTGGATGAAGTTTCCGAGGATAAATATGGAGACGAAGATTGGCCTGATTGATCGATAAAAATTAAGGACCTTGCTGGATAGAGCGAGGTTCTTTTCGTTTTTAGTTTAGATTTTTTTCTCGTTCTTCTCTGATCATTTTTATGACCTCCGTATGGCCAATCTCTTCAACTATCTTCCAAGCTTTTTTATATTCGGGGCGAGGGGACCCAGCCATTATTTTTAAATTTCTTTCTGTCCAGTTGCTATCTCCAAGAGTATCGACAAATATTCGTTTAAGCGTTGCATAAGTTTGGATATGGCTTCTGACGTCGCCTGGTTCTTTAGGGAAAACATTTTTTAGTATCACGCCCATTCTGGTCTTATTAAGACATTGCACATTATCAGCCATTAGCCTGTGTGTAAACTCATGAGCAAGCTCATCGACAAATTTTTCCGGTTGGACATAGGTCCTGATAGTTATAGGGTCGCTAAAAGATCTGTTGTTCCCGCTGACCACATAGACATCGATAATATTCTGCAGGAAATTCAAAGACATTGTTTCGCACATTGTCTTTATTATTATTTCTTCTTTCTCTTTCCAGGCGGAGCTGTCTATCTCGACCAGCCGCTTAACTTCTTTATCGTCGGGCCTGGTCCATTTCTCCCATCTCGGCCTTGTTTTTACATAAACTTCAAAAACGGGATCAAGAAAACGGCCGTATTTTATTCTGATGGCCGGATAAGTTGCCGGAGAAAAATCTTTGGATGGTTCCATGATGGAAATTATACATTATCTAAGAGTTCGGCTCAATTTGATGATTTTTAAAGGCTGTATTGCCGCCCAAGACAGGGGATATCCGATGAAATTCACCTTGCTTTCGGGGTGTTTTTCGTTTATAATTATCAGAACAAGAATATAATAATTTAGCAAAAACTTCGTTGTTCTGCCGATAAACCAAATGTTATCCGCCGGACAGCCGGGTTTTATAAAATATGGATATTGTGGTCTTAGGCCTGTTGGCAATATTGCTTTTGGTAGCACTTTGGTTTGCCGGCATTTACAACGGGTTCGTTAAATTGGTAAATCAGGCCAAAGAAGCTTTGGCCGATATAGATGTCCAATTAAAGCGCAGATTCGACTTGATCCCCAATTTGCTCGAAACGGTCAAGGGTTATGCCGCTCATGAGAAAGAGACTTTCGACCGCGTAACCCAGGCCAGGACTGCGGCCATGAGCGCGACGGGAATGAAAGGGCAAGCCGAAGCTAACGATCAATTGACCGGCGCTTTGAAATCTTTGTTCGCTGTTTCCGAAAATTATCCCGAATTAAAAGCCGCCGCTAATTTTTTGGAGCTTCAGAGAGAGCTGTCCGATACCGAGGACAAGATCCAAGCTTCCCGCAGATTTTATAACGCCAACGTCAGAGACTTGAACATCAAAGTTCAAAGCTTCCCGGATAACATTGTCGCCAATATGTTCGGATTTAAAGTGATGGAGCTTTACGTAATAGCGGACGCCGCCCAGAAAGAAGCTCCGCAGGTAAAGTTTTAATAGTCCGTTTTTTCTCTAGATGCTTTTTTTCCCTCCTTCGCGTCAGCCAAGGAGGGAGGAGGCAGGTTTGTTATTTTGTCGGATAAAATAAAATATTAAATATATAAAAGACTATGGGAATGATAATATCCTATGAGCAGATCGTTCCTTCCAAATTGGAAGAGATAATAAAAGACCCTTCGATCGTGATGAAAGATATCGAGGAATCCCTTGATGAGGCTCCTTCCGCCGATGAAATATCCATCGATATAGACGAAGCTGATTCGGGTATAGACGCCGTTTTCAATAACTTCCAGAAAGATGGAGAGAAGCCCTTGGCCGATGCCATTTACGGCTCAATGAAATTCGAAGATGAAGAATATGATTTTTTGATCGGCTCTCTGAAAAAAGAAGAGGTCGCCAAAATAGCGCAAGCCTTGTCGTCTTTTAAAGAAGAGGATTTCAAGTCCATATTCGATTCAACGGATATGGAAGAATGCGGCTGGGAGAAAGGAGACCTGGAATATCTGTTGGAACATTTCAACGCTTTGAAGTCTTTTTACCAGGATGCTTCCTCCAAAGGCAGCGCCTTGTTAATCACCGTAAGCTAATTTTCGCTTATGCCAACTTTATATTCCCAAGCCCAGTCAAACGTTCGCAGAACCTGGTTTTTGATGGCCGTATTTTTGGTTTTGATCATCGGGGTGGGCTACGTATTCAGCTATGTTTACAACGACCAATTTATTCTATATATAGCCGTAGCCATCGCTTTCTTTCAAAGCTTTATCGGGTATTGGTATTCGGACAAGATAGTCTTGGCCATGAACGGCGCAAGGCCGGTCGTTGAAAGCGAAAACAGAGAGCTGTACCATATCGTGGAAAATCTTTCGATCACCGCCGGCTTGCCGATGCCCAAGATCTACATTATGGAGGAAGCCCAGCCCAATGCTTTCGCCACCGGACGCGATGAGAAACACGCGGTGGTGGCGGTTACGCGCGGACTGCTGGAAAGATTGAACAAAGTCGAGCTTGAGGGGGTTCTCGCCCACGAAATGTCCCACGTCAAGAATAAAGATATTCTTTTGAGCACTGTCGTGGTCGTTTTGGCTGGAGTGGTTGCCCTATTATCGGATCTTTTTTTCAGGATCAGCTTTTGGGGCGGGGGAAGGAGAAGTAGCGATAAAGATTCGGGAGGAGCCGTTCTTATGGTCGTTGGCATAGTCGCCGCCATATTGGCACCCATAGCCGCAACCTTGATCCAGCTTGCCATTTCCCGCAAGAGGGAATTTCTTGCCGATGCCTCTGGCGCTTTGATGACCCGCTATCCGGAAGGCTTGGCCAGCGCTTTGCAAAAGATATCCAGCGATCCGACGCCGATGAGATCGGCCAACAATTCGACCGCGCATTTGTTCATCTCATCTCCGTTCAAGGGAAAGGGGATGAGTGCATTTTCAAAATTGTTTTTGACCCATCCTCCGACAGAGGATAGGATAAAAGCATTGCTAGGAATGCAAATTTAGGGTAATAATATTCTATCGATATTTTAACTGTCCCGGCCAGATCCGGGACAGCCGATGGAGGGGTGCTCCGAATGGTAAGGAACACGCTTGGAAAGCGTGCGTCTCGAAAGGGACTTGCAGGTTCGACTCCTGTCCCCTCCGCTTTTAGCACGCCGTAGCTCCCAGCGGGGAGCGAAGGCGGCCTTTAAGGAATAAACACAAAGTCCAGCCTTACGCTGGACTTTGTGTTTTATTGATTAGTAGAGGCGTTTATTGTAGGAAATGCCATTTTTTGTCGTCAATATTAATATTTTGATGTCATTTTATACAAAAATATGTATTAACTTGCGCATCCTGTCGGCAGATGCTATACTACCCTTATATTTAATATAATTGAAAAATTCTATGATAAGAAAAGTGAAATTTAGCAATTTTTATTCCTTTTATAAAGAACAAGCAATTAGTTTTTTGGCTAAAAAGAAGAAAACTTATGATTACTACCAATCAAAATCTGGAGATCAGATTTCAAAGGTAGCTGGTTTTGTCGGAGGCAATGCCTCTGGAAAAACGAATGTTATGAGATTTTTCAGTTTTTTGAGTTTTTTTGTGTGCAGAGGGACAAACGATGAATCCCCGCTTGCTAATATTGCTCATAAAAGTTTTTTTAATAACAACGAACCGTCAACTTTTTATATCGAATTTGAAAAAGAAAATTCAATATTTTTCTATGATTTTTCTATTGACGAAAAAAATATAGTCTCGAAAGAATCGTTGGCTGTTAAAAAAATACAAAAGGGAGCCAGGAAAATAGAAGTTTTCTCACGACAGTCAGGGGTTATCAAGACATTAGATAATGATTATTTTAAGAATATATCGATAGACGCGCTTCCAAAGATTAGGGAGGATGTTTCTTTTATAGCTTTTATTAAAAATTCTGTTTATAGCGTTGATATAATCAACAGCGTTTACGATTATTTTTTAGGGTTCAATACCAATATCAACGAGATAGGGGAAATAAACAATCCTGCATATTTATTCAAAGCGCTTAATTTTTATTTAAAGGACCCGGAGCTGAAGAAAGAAGTAGAAAATTTTATTTGTAATTTTGATGTCGGTTTGAGCGGGATTGAAATAAAAAAAGAACCTAAAGAAAAGGGATTTTCCATCTCTTTGTATGGCATTCATTCCGCTGAAACAAAAAACAATAAATTGAATTTTGGCTACGAGTCGAGGGGCACGCAATCATTGTTCTTTGTAATGGCAAACATTCTAAGCGCTTTAAAGAATAACAACATCGTCATTATCGATGAAATTGAGGCTGGTCTTCATCCGGAAGCGTTGAATAAACTTATAAGTTATTTTATCGATGAAGATAAAGGTAGAAAAGCTCAAATAATTTTTTCCTCGCATTCACTTAGTTTTATGAATAAGTTGGATATGCATCAGATTTTTTTAACCGAAAAAGATAAGAATGGCGAAAGTTTTGCGTATCGTTTAAATGAGGTTGAAGGCGTAAGGACCGATGAAAATTTCCTTGCAAAATATATGGCTGGATCATATGGCGCTTTTCCAAAAATAAGAGTATAGACTCATGAAATATTTTTATTCTTGCTTAATGTTTGGAGAAGGCAGAAGGGATAAAAATTTTTTGTATGCCTTGATTAGTTTAAAAAAATTTAAAGATCATACGGAAAAATGGACTTTTACTACCGACGGCGCAAGCGGTATTTCTCCCAAAACAATTCTTGACCAATGCCGGAAATCTGCCTTAGGAAAGAGCTATGACTTGATTATTTGTTTTATCGATTTAGATAAATTAAGAAATGATTATCGGAAAAGATGGGAGGTGGAACAAAAGAAATTAGAAGAAGGCTACGGAGATATTACAATTATCTGGCAAGATCCTAACGCGGAAGGCGAGATGATAAAGGTTTTAGGAGATCATCATTGCGGAAAACATAAATTAAATAAGATTGCAAAGCAGAAGGTCGAGAAATTTATTAATTCTGAATTTTGGAAAAAGATATTAAAACCCATTAAGGATAAAGAATCAGAGAGATAGGATATCCAATATCCTAAGGACAAAGCCACCCTGTTCATAGCATCGAATATGGGGCCGACGAACTGATTTAACAGCTAAATTGAAAACAAAATTATGGCAAATTTATCCGAGGATTTAGAAATTATTGTCGAAAAAATTCAGGGCGGGACTTTCCTTAGAACAGATATTCTCTCGCTGTTAATAAGTGTCAGGTACGCGCAGCCACGTTCACCTATTTTAGAAGAACTTGGAGATTTTGTTGCACATCGTGACGAGCGTACCAAAGGCATATCGTACAACCATATAAATAATTTTATATCCAAGTTTGTTGATTTTGCTATGTCTGGCGGATCGATAAAAATTCCAGAACCAATTTTTAGCCAAGAAAAGGTTGTGTCAGCATTGATTAAAGTTGCCCAGACTAATAAAATATTTGGGTTCAAAGAACCAAAATTCAGGTCTCAGGCTTTTAATATTATGGTTAAAATTCTTGAGATTGTTTCCGAAACAAAAATAAAAAATACACGAGTTGCTAACTGTAGATTTTCGGCTGTTGAGAAAAATAATAATAATTTTATTGTATTTTTTTGCTTCGGGCCGATAGAAGGAGGGCTAATAAATGTTAAAAAAGAAGTGAAAATTCCAGCATTTGTAGCTACAAGTGATTGATTTGCGGCTTGAAAACAATCATCAAAGTCCAGCCTCGCGCTGGACTTTGTATTTTATTGAGGCTAAATTTAGTAGGGGATATGAGTGTAAACAAAAAGAAAATATTTATTTTGGTGCTTGCGTTATCAGCCTTGATCTTGGCTGGATATTTTTTGTGGCAGATAAGCAAGTCTCGGACGTTTCAGTTCTTTGGAGGGTTGGTTAATAGGGTTGATACGAATGAAAAAATAGTGGCGCTGACGTTTGACGACGGGCCGTCGGAAAACACCGAAGAAGTATTGAATATCTTGGCGGGGAAAAATATCAAAGCGACTTTCTATGTCATCGGCCAGTCGATGGAAGAATATCCGAACCAGGCAAAAAAGATCGTTGAGCAGGGGCACGAACTCGGCAGCCATTCCTATTCGCACCAGCAGATGATCTTCAAAACCCAGTCGTCTATCCAAAGCGAGATAGAAATGACGGATCAGCTTATCAGGCAGGCCGGTTACGCAGGCGAAATAACTTTCCGTCCTCCTTTCGGGAAGAAATTTTTGGGATTGCCCTGGTATCTCTCCAGGCACAATATAAAAACCATTATGTGGGATGTGGAGCCGGATACTTACTATCAGGGGAACGCCGAGCTTATCGCGGAATATACGCTGGACGCAGTTAAGCCGGGGTCTATTATTTTGCTCCATCCTTCCTGCAACGGCGTCTGCTCGTCGGACAGGGAAGCTTTGCCAAAAATAATCGACGGGCTGATAGCTAGAGGCTATAGATTCGCGACCGTCAGCCAATTGCTGGATGATTAGATTTCGCCGAAGGGAATGGACCGGATCCTTCCCGGCAGTACGTTGCGGATAAAGCCCTCGATGTTATTTTATATTATTTTTTTTGATAGTTTTGGCTGGTTATTCTAAGATAGAGAAGGGATCTGCCGCCGGGCCACAGGTTTAAGGTGGTTATATCGAAGCCGCGAGAGGAGAGGAATAATATCTAAAATCAGTTGCAATGGATAAGATCAGTTTTTTGCAAAAAAATATTTTTTTTCGAAGCGTTGTTTATAAAGCCGCTAAGAAGAGAGGCGATGATGTCGTCGGCAGGATAGAATGTTATCTGAACAAGGATGACAATATCGTGGACGTCGGATCCGGTACATGCAATATTTGTGAAATTTTATCCAAAAAGGGTTACAATGTCGCGCCTTTGGATGTCCAGAACCTTAGTTTTGTAAACGATATCAAACCAATTTTGTATGACGGGACTAGAATACCTTTCGGCGACAGCAGTTTCGACGCCTCTTTGATAATAACCGTTTTGCACCATACTCCTTATCCCGAAAAGATCATCGAGGAAGCAAAAAGAGTTTCGAAAAGAATTATTATAATCGAAGATATCTATACGAGCGAGGCCCATAAGCATCTGACTTATTTTTTGGACAGTTTGTTCAATCTTGAATTTGCCGGCCACGCTCACTCGAACAAAACCGACAGCCAATGGAAAACCGTATTCAAAGAAATGGGATTGAAGCTTATTGACGCGAAGTACAACCATTCATCCCTGATACTTAAACACGCAACCTATTGTCTTGAGAAATAATTTGTTTCGCGATAACCATAACATACAGATCAATGGATAAAATTTTTATAAAAAACAAGATCATCACTTTTTCTTTGGTCTTTATTCTCGGGATGTTCGCCGGGTTTGCTCTTGGCGTTGGATTCGGACAAGGGCAGAACAATAAAAAAGAGGTTATTACCGCGCAGACGGTTTTTGACAGGGTATCTTCGAGAGGGTTTCTGGTCACCAAGTCGGCTTACCTCGACCAGAATATAGATATCGAGATCGACAACGGGTCTGATTGGTCCAATTTTTGGTGGGGCCATAAAATAACAGCGGAAGCTTTGGTGCGGGTCGATCTGGGCGTTGACTTGGCGCAAGTCAAAAAAGAGGATATTTCCATAGATCCTGCCGCTAAAACTATTTGCATAAAGCTTCCCGATCCGGCCGTCAATTCGATCGTGATCGAGGGGGATATAAATACGCGGATCAGCAGCGGAATATTGAAAAAACTTTTTGCTTCGGACAGTAACGAAGACTATAATTTAGCGACAGCCCAGCTCAGAGAAAAGACCAGAACGGCAGTAGAAGGAAACGCGGAGCTTCTTTCCGAAACAAAAATTTCGGCGTACGATCTTTTGTCCTTCCTGTTCTCCGACACCGGTTATTTGCTCAAATGTTCGGAATAAGACAAGCAATAAGAATAAAGGCCAAATTAGGATCTAGAATATAAAAATTATTCGTCTTTGTCTTTGGAGGGGGAAAGGCGGGATAAATAGATCAAAAGCTATTGTTATGAATTTTATAGACGCGTTTTTTATTATCGCCGGCTTAGCTATTTTTGAGATCGTGAATGGCATCGACAATGCCATCATCAACGCGTATATTCTCAAATCGATGAGCGAGAAGTGGCGCAAGATATTTCTTTTTTGGGGACTGATAATCGCCGTGTTCGTCGTGCGCGGCATCCTTCCGTTTTTGATAGTATGGATCACTGTTCCCAATATGGGTCTCATGCAAGCGATCTCCGCGGTGTTCTCCCAGTCTCCCGGCGTGACCGAGTCTATCGATGCCGGAAAGCCCTTGATACTTATGGGGGCCGGGGTATTCCTTCTTCTCTTATATTTGCATTGGCTGTTCCTTGAGGAAAAGAGCCCTCTTTTCGTGATCGATAGGTTCGTTAAGCCTAATTACGGGATATGGTTCTTCGCTTTTACCGCGGTCCTTTTGGTCACGGTCCTCTATTTCGCGCATAGCAGTCCGTTTTTAATGTTGTCCGCGGCAATAGGAAACGCGGTCTTTTTCATACTCTATGGATTTCGGGAGCAGGCGGAGAAGGGAAGCCGGAATCTGATGAAAGGAGGAGACGCGATGAGCAATCTCTCTAAATTTTTGTATCTCGAAGTGTTGGACGCTTCCTTCTCTTTCGATGGAGTTTTGGGAGCGTTCGCTTTCACCACTAATATTCTTTTGATCCTTATCGGCAACGGGATAGGAGCGTTCATTATGAGAGATCTGACCATTAATAATATTGATCGCGTTGCCAGGTATAAATTTCTAAAGAACGGAGCGATGACCTCTGTCGGCGTTCTTGGGATCATCATCATCCTTGAAAGTTTCGGTTTTGATTTTCCGGATATCGTTGCTCCGGTAGTGACCTTCGCTTTTATCGGTATCGCTTTTTGGGAATCGCAGAAACTGTTGAAAAAAGGGCAGCAGCCGGTTTAATTTCCCGTTTTTAAAAATATAGGATAGGAAGGCGCATAATTTGTTTAAGAGATATAAAATGGATAAAATAATTTTAGGCGTGATCTGCGGTTTGGTTTTCGGGATCATCGATGTTTTGGTCATGGTCCCTCTCAAATACGAGAATAAGAGGAAGATGGCCGAGGCGATGTCGTCCGCGTTCATCGACAGGTTCATGGCGGGATTTTTGATACCCAACGTCAATCTGGGGATCAGCGCGCCTGTTGCCGGTTTGTTCCTGGGAACTCTGTTGAGCCTGCCGTCGGCGATCATCACCCGCGCCTACGCCCCGATCATTGGCATTGGCGCGATCGGAGGGTTGATAATAGGATTTTGTAGTATAATTATCCCATAAATTTCGTTAAATTATTTTTCATGGCAAAAAGAAAAGTTTACGCGTATTGCATCGGACAAGTGAAAGGCATCGCCGACACTTGGGCGGAGTGCGAGCGGATCGTCTCGGGCAAGCCCAGCGCCAGGTTCAAGGGGTTCGAGGACAGGGGAGCGGCGGAGAGATGGCTGGAAGCCGGAGCCGATTACAGCATCAAACACGTTACGGCCGCACAAGAAGGAATATATTTTGACGCGGGGACGGGAGCGGGCAACGGAGTGGAGATCAACGTTACCGATGAAAAGGGTCGGAGCCTGCTCGGCAAGGTTTTAAATAAAGAGACGCTGGGCTTTAAGGGACACTTTTTATTACCTGCGGGAGTTACCAACAATTATGGAGAATTGCTGGCTTGCAAATACGCACTGCAGATAGCCGTTCAAGACGGAGTTAAGGAGGTCTTCGGAGACAGCAAGCTGGTCATCGATTATTGGTCCAAATGGATGGTCAAAAAAGGGGTCAGCCAGGAGACGGTCAAACTGGCCAGAGAAGTTTCCGGGGCAAGAGAAGCGTTCGAGAAGATCGGAGGGAAAGTTAATCGTGTTTCCGGAGGAAGCAACCCTGCGGATTTGGGATTTCACAAGGGCTAGAGCAAGTTGCCAACCAATAGAACAAAGGGCTTTCGTATCCGAAGGCCCTTTGTTTTGGATGGATGATCTTTGTGATATTCGAATACCGCTCATTGAAGAACAGCTAAATTTTGTCTATCATTATACCAAAGGGGCCAGGGTTGGATCCCCGGCCAGCGATTATAAGAATAATCAAAGTTAAATACAAAAATATGGAACAATCTTTACCTTCGCAAATGCCGCTTCAACCCGAGCAATCTACCGGGCCGTTGCAGCAGGGAGGGCAATCGGCCGAAAGAACAAAAACTTTTTTCCAGAAAGTTTTTGGCTGGATGTTCGCCGGGTTAGTTGTGTCCGGAGCCACCGCTTATTGGGTTGCTTTGGACGAAAATTTGTATAGTTTTATTCTGTTCAATTCTTTCGTTTTTTATTCATTGCTTATCGGGGAAGTTCTTTTAGTGATCTTTCTGACCGGTCTTGTCAAAAAAATGTCCGCCAATACCGCGATATTCGCTTTTTTATTTTACTGTTTCGTTTCCGGGCTCACCCTTTCGGTAATATTTTTAGTTTATGAAATGTCATCTATAGGAATGATCTTTTTCATAACGGCCGGCATGTTCGGGGCCATGAGCTTGTATGGCTACTATACCGGCAAAGATCTGACCACAATGGGACAAATATTGTTGATGGCTTTGTTCGGATTGATCATAGCGATGCTCGCCAATTTCTTTTTTAACAACAGCATGCTGGATTACGTTATCTCCTTTATAGCGGTTATAATTTTTACTTGTCTGACTGCTTATGACGTTCAGAAATTGAAAGCGATCAGCGTTACCGCGGAGAGTGAAGGATCCCAAGGCACAAAAAGATCGATAATAGGCGCCTTAGATCTGTATCTCGATTTTGTGAATTTGTTCCTTCATCTGCTGAGGCTATTCGGCAGAAGAAAATAATAAATTAATTTAAGAGCAGAAAAAATATGGATAAAAAAATATTCGGAACGGTCGCGGCGGTCTTATTGGTTGCAGCCCTGTGCGGTTGTCTTATTTATTCATATTCGGCAGACAAACAGAAGCCGATCCCCGAGCTTCTCCCGGGGGAGCCTGAAGCAAGCGCGACCACAAGTTTAGCCGTGATACCCTCGGTCCTTGATGATGTCGGAGCGACCCCCCAAGGAAAAGGGAAGGTTTCCGCCTCTAATAATAAATTTGCTTTCGATCTTTACTCCAGGCTTAAAGGCCAGGATGGCAACCTGTTCTTTTCTCCTTTCAGCATCTCTTCCGCCCTTGCCATGGTCTATGAAGGAGCCCGCGGAAAAACCGCGGAAGAGATATTATCCGTCCTTGATCTTCCAGCCGACAGCAGCGAGCGGGGAGCGGCTTTCGCTTCGATCTACAACCAGCTTAATGCAAAAGATGCTCCGTACAAGCTTGGCGTTGCAAATGCTCTATGGGTCCAAAAGGATTATGCTTTGCTAAGCGATTATGTCGATGTTCTTAAAAATTATTACGGGGCGGGAGCCAATAATCTTGATTTTAAAACGGCAGCCGAACAGTCGAGAGGCGTAATAAACAAATGGGTGGAAGAAAGGACCAACAATAAGATAACCGACCTTTTGCCGCAGGGATCAGTGGACGGGTCAACGCGCGTCGTGCTCACCAACGCGATCTATTTCAAAGGAAAATGGGCCGAACCGTTTTTGAAAGAGTCGACAAAAGAAGCGGATTTTTACACCAGCCAGAGCAACAAGGTCAGGGCTCAAATGATGAACCTTAAAGATAGTTTTTCTTATGCCGAGCTTTCTGAAGAAAACGCTCAAATATTGGAGATGCCTTACGAAGGAGGAAGTTTATCTATGTTGGTTATTCTTCCCAAAGATCAGGACTTGGGATCTTTAGAAAATTCCATATCACTGGATAAAGTTAAAGAATGGGAGAAGGAGATGGGGAAGAAAGAAGTGAATGTCTATATGCCAAAATTTTCTTTCACCAAGGAGCTTTCCTTGAAAGAGATGTTGCAAAGGATGGGTATAGCCTCCGCTTTTATGCCGGATGCCGCTGATTTTTCCGGGATGGACGGGACCAAGGATCTTTTCGTGAGCGATGCCGTGCATAAAGCTTTTGTCGAAGTGAACGAGGAGGGGACCGAAGCCGCCGCCGCAACCGGAGTGATAATGGCAACGACGGCCGCGCCCGTTGGAGAACCGCTCGTTTTTCGCGCGGATCATCCGTTCATGTTTTTGATAAAAGACAGCAAAACAGATAATATTTTATTCGTTGGCAGAGTTGCCGATCCGAACAAGTAAGGAGGGGAAGCAAATGATCACTAAATATTTTATTACGGATGTCGACGGCGTGATATTGGACCGGATGCCGATCTACAGGCTGGCTTTTGCTGAAGTTTTGCGGCCGTTCGGCATCCCGGCAGAATCCTTAAAAAGTTATTATTATAATTCCCTGGGAACGCCAGCCGAATTGCAGATGAGGGGAGTGTTGGAAGAGAATAGTATAAGCATAGACGATCAGGCTTTGAAAAAATTGGTTGAAGAATTCCAAGGCATCGGAGAAAGACACGAGATAAAAATCTTTTCCGGGGTCAAAGAGACTTTGCAAAAAATAAAAGAGGCCGGTTTGTTCCTTATGGCAAGCAGCGGTTCGAATACGGATGAGCTCAATAAGATCTTTGCCAAGAACGGTCTGCCCTACGATTTTGTTTTGGGGTCCGATAAAATTTTAAAAAGCGACAAGCATATAGAAATTTTTGCCGAGCATTTTTCCGTCGCCAAGGATGAATTTTGCCGCCAGGCTTTGTTCGTAGGGGACGGGACCACCGACATGCAGATCGCTTCGCGCAATGGCATCGTTGGCATAGGGGTGGCAAACACTCTCCCCAAGGAGAAGCTTTTAACCGCCGGGGCGAAAGCGGTCATCTCTAATATCAGCGAAGTGTTCGATCATTTGCCTTAGGCTTGCGGACCGGGAATTGAATATTAATACTTCTTAAGGCTAAAAATTTATGAAAATATTAACCATCTATTATTCTCTTGACGGAAGCACCAAGCTTGTCGCCGAAGCCCTTTCCAACTCGGTCGGAGCCGATCTGTTGCCGTTGGCTCTTAGGGAGGGAAATGTCAAAGCGCAGGGTTTCGGAAAATATTTTTGGGGAGGGAAACAAGTTCTTTTCAAAGAGAGACCGGAGCTTTTGCCTTTCGGGAAAGATCCGTCCGCTTATGATGTCATCTTTATAGGCACTCCTGTTTGGGCGGGCAATTACGCTCCGGCTATCAGGTCTTTTTTTGACCGGTGCAAGTTTTCGGGCAAGAGCGTGGCTTTGTTCTGCACTCACGAGGGAGGAGCGGAGAAGACCTTTGAGAATATGAGAGAAGCGTTAAGCGGCAATTCTTTCGCCGGGCAGATGGATTTCGCCAATGTTAAAAAAGATCCGTCCCGGGCGGCGGCCAAAGCGGCGGAGTGGGCGAAAGAAACAGTCGATAAATTGCAAAATTAAAACAGCTATGAATAAAATTTTGTACTGGCTCCCCAGAGCCTTAACCGTATTCTATATATTTTTTATAAGCATGTTCTCCATGGACGTTTTTTGCGGAGCCGCTCCCTGGTACGAGAAGGCAGGAGGACTTTTGGTCCACCTTTTCCCTGTTTACATATTGATCGGAGCTCTTGTTATCTCTTGGAAAAGGGAAGCAACAGGAGGAATAATGTTCATTTTGATCTCTTTATTTTTTACTTATTTTTTCCACTCTTATAGATCGATCGTTCCTTTTCTGCTGATATCTTTTCCGCTGATCGTGATCGGATCTTTGTTTTTGCTGGGAGCAAAAGCCAAAGACCGTTCGATTCCGGGAGCGGGAGAAAAAAGAGAAAGAGCTTAAGAAATATGAACCAGATAATCAAAAAGATCAGAGAAGAGTTAAAAGCCAATATTGATGAACATACTAAGGCGTCTTCGCAGAGATTTTTTAAGGAGAAGATAAAATGCTACGGGGTGAGATCGGGGACGGTGAACAAGATTGCCAGGAAATATTGGGCGGAGGTTCGAGCCTTGGAGAAGAAAGACATTTTCGATATCTGTGAAGAAATGTATAGATCCGATCATTGCGAAGAATCTTTTATGGCTTCCTGGTGGCTCCCTCGTTTGTCCGGGCAGTTCAAGAGAAGCGATCTGAAAATATTCAAGCGGTGGATATCGGAATACGTCAATAATTGGGCAAAATGCGATACTTTTTGCAACCATACGCTGGGGAATTATTTGGAAATTTATCCTCAGGATGCCGAGGAATTGAAAAAATGGACGGCTTCGAACAACCGTTGGCTCAAAAGAGCGGCAGCCGTTTCATTTATAGTCCCGGCAAAGAAAGGAAAATTTTTGCAGGACGCTTTTGAGATCTCCGATCTGCTGATCTCGGATAAAGACGATATGGTACAGAAAGGCTACGGCTGGCTGTTAAAAGAGGAGAGCCGCACCCGTCAAAAAGAAGTTTTCGACTATGTGATGAAAAATAAAAAAACAATGCCCCGCACCGCCTTGAGATACGCGATCGAGCTGATGCCAAAAGAGCTGAAGGCCAGAGCCATGGCGAGAGAATAATTTATAAAATAATTTTGATAATAATTAAAGGCAAAAATATAAAAATATGGACAACGAACAATCACAGGAGCAAATATGCTGCCCGAAATTCGATCCCGCCTTGTGGGACGAGAAGGAGATCTTTTGGCAGGACAAATTATTTGTTAAGGATTCGGTAACGTCCTTTATGCACATACCCCTTAATATGGGGCAGGTCATAACGAGGATGTGGAGCAAGGTCGAAGCCGCCGGGGCCAAGACGGAGCCGAAGGACTGGCTTTTGCTTTCCTACGAGGGGAGCTCTTGGAAGAGCGAGCAGTTTATGGCTGTGGCCAAAGAAGTGCCGGGGATGGAGAATGTAAAAATATCCGGCAAATTTTTGACCAAGGTTTTCGAGGGGCCGTATCAGGAAGCCAAAAACTGGTATCCTCAAATGATAGATTACGCCAGATCGAAAACCGGCAAAGATCCCAAGAAAATATATTTTTATTACACCACTTGTCCGAAATGCGCCAAGCTTTACGGAAAGAACTACGTGGTAGTGTTCGCAGAGATAGAGTAGCAAAGTGTAAAATTAAAAACGCAAAGCGCAAAATAAGAGTTTAATATCTAAAACAATCTTTTACCCGGCGCAATAATTTTTAATTTTCAAGCTTCAATTTTCCCTGCCTGCCGGCAGGCAGGAATGAAATTACAATGTATCAATATCTCAAACGTTTGGAAAATTAAAAATTGGAGGTTTGAAAATTTGACGAGGTTGCTCCGCCAGAGGCAATTCTATGGTAAATTGACTGCCTGCGTTCTCTCTCTATCATCGGATGCTTTATAAATGGTAGAATGGTCTTGTAAGCAGTTATTTTTTAATTTTATGGAAACTAAACAACTCGCCGTTCTGTTCTTTCCGCTGACCTTTCTTATCCTCATACCGTTGGTTTTGATCTACAATTTTCAGGAAGGAAATTTTATTTTTAGTTTTTACGATCCGTTCATTTTTATCGGGATACTGTTGGTCATCGCGGGATCGGTCATACTGGCGACTTCCGTGATGGCATTGCATCAGGCGGGAGAGGGGGCTATCGCTCCCTGGGACGCGAGCGCGAAGCTTGTAACTTCGGGACTATACGCTTACACCAGAAATCCGATGATCAGCGGAGCGATCTTGATTTTATTGGGAGAGGCGGCGATCTTCGGATCTCTGCCCATACTCGTTTGGGCTGTTACCTTTTTCATTTTGAACAGCCTGTATTTCAACTATTACGAAGAGCCGACCCTGGAGAAAAAATTCGGGGAAGAATACAGAGAATATAAAAAGAACGTCTCGGCTTGGAGACCGAGGAGAAAACCTTGGAAGAAATAGCACAACTAATTTATGGATTTTTTTGGACAAATAGTAGGATGGATCAAACAAGATCCCATTATCGCAGCGATGGAGATGGTTGCCATTATCTCCCTTTTTCTATTTTTCGGGTCCATTAAAAAAACCGGCAAGAATAAGTTTTTATTTTCAGATGAGGCCAGGAAGGAGAAATTGATTTTTTTGCAAAAAATAGGATTTCTCCCAAAATATGACGAGCTGTCTTTGTCTCTTATGGTATTGATATGCACCTTACTTTTTCTCTTCTGCCCGTCATTTGGTCTTGTTCTAAAAGGTTTTTTCAACGATGGGGTGGCGTGGCTGATATTAGGAGCGGCAGTCTTTTTTATCATTTATTATTCTTTTTCGTCGAAAATGTTCCCCGGAGGCCTTAAAGGATTGGTATTGTTTCCAATCGTGTCCGTTAATTTTCTTGTTGCCGACGAAGCTTGGAAAAATTTGCAAGATGGTTCATTTTTCCTTCTTTTCCTTCCGTTTTTCAATCTGATCGGAGCTTCTTTTGCTCTTATGGCCGTTGGAGGAAAAAGAAGGGACGAAGTTGCGGAAGAAGTACTGCTTCCCGATAAGAATGCCAGAGTTCCTGAAATAATTATAGGTTCTGCGGCGGTCGGTATTATCTTTTTTCTAAGCAATTTCGTATTTCAAAACCATTGGACCATCACTTTTTCGATCTGCCTCACTTATTCTCTGATGGCCAACGGGCTGATCGTGAAATATTTGTTCAGAGGGAAGAGGGGCCCGGCATAAAAATAACGTTTTTAGAAACGAAGCAATAAATATATGTCTATCGTCAAAATTATTATCACCAGTACGGTTCTCTTCGCATTGTCGATACTGGTCTATTATATTGCAGCAAGGGAATTTTTTAATTTTCTGCTGGAAAAGAACGCTTTGACCTATTGGTTCCTTATCTTCTTCGCCGTGATGACTTTCGGAAATTATGAAATAGATATGAGGAAGAAGTACGGTATCTCTTCCGGAGGATTCATCCTTATCCCTCTGCTGGGGAGTAAAAAAGCATCATCGAAGGAAAAATTTTTATACGTGCTTAGCTTTATATTTTTATTTGCGTTTATGATGGGATTCGCTTTTTTGTACGTTTATCCGACTTTTTAGAGCGAATATCCGGTTTAAGGCAACATAATTTTGCCTGTGTATTATTTTTTTAATTGTATTAAAGGCACATTGGATTATAATAATCTTAAGGATTGATTTCTCGGTTTATAATTTCTGATTTGCGGGCCAGAACGGATGGCGAAAGACCAAAGCCGGATTAAGTTGCGTATTAAATAGGAAGGCGGCCGGAAAATTATTTCGGATCTTATAAGATGAGGAAAATTCGCTTGCCGAAAATTTTGATGTTTGGATGGGAGTTCCCGCCGTTCAATAGCGGAGGGTTGGGAGTTGCTTGCCAAGGTTTGGTCAAGGGTCTGGCTTCGCAGGGAGCGCGGATCTCTTTTGTCCTGCCCAAAAGGATGAATTGCTATCCCGATTATTGCTCTTTTATTTTTGGCGATAGCGGGTTGAAGGTTAAAGATAAAGATGATTGGAAAAAAATTTTTGGTTCGAATGTAAAACAGAACAAAGTAGAGGTTTTTTTGTCTCCTTATCTGACGGAGGAGTCTTACAAGGAAAATTATTCAAATTACCTGTCATTTTTAAAAGGAAAAGGGGACGGGAAAAAAAGATTGATCTATAGCCCGACGCTTGTTGGAGAAGTGTTGCGTTACGCGGCGAAGGCTCGGGCCATCGCCGAGTCTGAAAGTTTTGATATCATACATTGCCATGATTGGTTAAGCTTTCCTGCCGCCTTGGAGGCGAAAAGAGTATCGGGCAAACCGTTGGTCTTTCACGTTCACGCGACGGAGTTCGACCGGGTAGGAAAAAATTGCCTCAATGAAGACATTTATTTGATCGAGAAGCAAGGTTTTGAGGAAGCGGACAGGATAATCGCCGTCAGCGACTACACCAAGCGCAAGATCGTTGAAAATTACGGCGTCCGGGCCTCCAAGATCAGCGTTGTTCCCAACGCTGTCGATGCTTCGATCTATTTGTCGAACGATTTTCAGCCAATGGCGTTAAAAAAACAGGGGAAGAAGATAGTGCTTTTTGTGGGAAGGCTGACATTCCAGAAAGGGCCTGATTATTTTTTGCGCGCCGCTCAAAAAGTATTGAATATAGACCCGGACGTATATTTTGTATTATCCGGCTCGGGAGACATGGAGAGGCAGTTGATAGAGGAATCCGCGAGAATGGGTATCTCCGACAAAGTTATTTTTGCGGGGTTTTTGCGGGGAGATGATCTTGTGCGATTGTATAAGGCCGCCGATCTTTACGTGATGCCTTCGGTCTCGGAACCTTTCGGGCTCACTTCTTTGGAATCTTTGGCCAGCGGCACTCCGATCCTTGTCTCCCGCCAGTCCGGAGTTTCGGAGATGTTAAGCCATTGCCTTAAAGTTGATTTTTGGAACGTTGATCAGATAGCGGATAAAATATTGGCCGTTATCGGCTATCCGGAGTTGAAAGAGACCCTTCAAATGAACGGATCCAACGAGGTTAATAAATTCAGCTGGATAGATTCCGCAAAGAGATGCCTTTCTATCTATGGAGAAGTATTGAAAGCCTAATAAAATTTTATGCCAAAGATCTGTCTTTATCTGCATTGCCATCAGCCGCGGCGCTTGAAAAAGTTTTCGGTTTTCGATATCGGAGCGCACGGTAATTATTTTGATGACGATAAGAACCGCCAGATATTGGAAAAAGTTGCCCGCAAAAGTTATTTGCCGACCAATCGCATGTTGCTGGACCTGATCAAGCGTTCCAACGGCCGGTTCAAAGTGAGTATGAGCATTACCGGGATATTGCTTGAACAATTGGAAGCGGAATTTCCGGAAGTATTGAAAAGTTTCAAAGATATCGTCGATACCGGTTGCTGCGAATTGATATCAGAGACCTATTATCATTCGTTGGCGTCGGTTTGTTCCAAGGATGAATTTCATGCCCAGGTTGCCAAGCAGAACGAGATGTTCAAAAGGCTGTTCAACTATGAGCCGAAGTTTTTTAGGAATACCGAACTGGTATATAATAATGAGATAGCCAAGCTGGTTCATGAGCTCGGGTTTAAGGGAATGCTGGCCGAAGGCTGGGACGAAATACTCGGGTGGAGATCTCCGAATTTTGTTTACACCGCCAAAGATCTGCCGTTGCGTTTATTGGTCCGTAATTACCGTTTGAGCGATGATATAGGTTTTCGTTTCTCCAACCGCGGATGGAAAGAATGGCCGCTGACCGCCGAAAAGTACGCCAGCTGGGTCAATCTGCTGAACATCAATTCGAACAGCCAAACTCTCAATTTGTTCATGGACTACGAAACTTTCGGCGAGCACCAGTGGGCGGAAACAGGCATTTTTAAATTTTTTGAAGCGTTTTGCTGGCAGGCGCTGGAACATCCGCAGAACAGTTTTACCACTCCGTCGGAATTGATCGCGGCGTGCGAACCGGCAGGAGAACTTGATTTCCACAGACTGGTTTCCTGGGCCGATATGGAGCGCGATCTGAGCGCATGGCTTGGCAATAAGATGCAACAGTCGGCGACGGAAAAAATATATTCGCTGGAAAAGAAGGTTATGGCGATAGGCGATCCGCAACTGACCGATCGTTGGCGGAAGATGCAGACCAGCGATCATTTTTATTATATGTGCACCAAATGGTTTTCCGACGGCGACGTGCACAAATATTTCAATCCTTATGAAAGCCCTTATGAATCGTTCATATCTTTTATGAATATTTATAATGATCTGAAAATAAAGATCGATAACCATAAAAGCCTTGGTTACAATCACCAGGGGATAAAGGTCGATACCAATTAATTTTTTTTAAAAATATTATGGTCAAAATTAAGATCAAAAAAACCATTAACCCGGCGATCGAGGCCGAGGAAGGAAAAAGGTTCTGGCTTCAAGACGGCCGCATATTGAAGAGCGTCGAAGAATTGGCGGAAGCCTTGGAAGAGATGTCCCAATCCGTTTGGGAATATCACGTTACCGTGCAGAAAAATGATTTTGCCAATTGGGTGGAAGACGTGTTCGGAGAAAAAAAGATCGGCTTGGCGATCAGAGCTTCCAAGGACCCCAAGACCGCGGCCAAAAAAGCCAAAGGCAAAACAAAAGACCCGAAGCTTTCATCCTTTCTATATTTTTAAAAACGGCTCGCAGCCGGTAATTTTAACAGGGCAAATACAACTTCGTTTGCGGCGGTTTTATCGTTCTCGCGGCAAACTCCTAATTGCCTGATCATTTTTATGGCGCAGAAGAAAAAAGAATTTAAAACCTCGGTGGATATCGCCATCGAATTTTCTTGGGAGGTCTGCAACAAGGTGGGAGGCATCAACACCGTTTTGGCCTCGAAAGCGGATCAGATGATAAAAGCCTACGGCAACGAAGGCTATTATCTCGTGGGTCCTTATATCCCCGAAAAGTTCAAACACCAGTTCGAGGAAAAGAGCCCGACCCCGGAATTGCGCCCTATTTTTGAGAATTTGGACAAAGAAGGGATATACTGCCATTTCGGCAACTGGCTGATCAGCGGCAATCCAAGGGTTATTCTTATAGATTTTAAAAATACATATTCCAATTTGAATGATTATAAATGGCAGCTTTGGGATTCTTACAAGGTGGACTCTCTTAACTCCGGTTTTGATTTTAACGAACCCGTTGTCTGGGGATATGCCGCCGCGAAATTTTTAAAAGGCCTCTGCGCTGCAAGTCCGGATAAAAAAATAGTCGGCCATTTTCATGAGTGGCTGGCCGGCGCGGCTTTGCTTTTTTCCAAAAAATTCAACCCGAACATAGCCACGGTTTTTACGACCCACGCCACCACGCTTGGCCGCAGCCTCGCCTATAACAGCGTCGATTTTTATTCCGATATCCAATCGATCGATCCGCAAAAAGAAGCTTATCATTTCGGCATCCAATCAAAGCATTTGCTGGAGAAAGCCGCGGCGGAACAAAGCAGCGTTTTTACCACGGTAAGCGAGATCACAGGACTGGAGTGCCAATACTTTTTGGGACGCAAACCGGATATCGTCCTGCCCAACGGTCTCGATGTTGGAAAATACTTGACCTTCGAGGATCTGGTCATCAAGCACAGAACCCAGCGTTCGCGCTTGAGGGAATTTTTATTTTATTATTTTTTCCCGCATTACACCTTCGACCTGAAAAATACGCTTTTCTATTTCATAATGTCGCGTTACGAATTCCACGCCAAAGGGATAGACTCGATGATAAAGTCTCTCGGCATCATTAACGACCGGCTGAAAAAAGAGAGAAGCGAAAAAACGATAGTCACGTTTTTTTGGGTGCCCGCTTACGTTAAAGAAATAAAGCAGGAGATCATAGAGAATCGCAGCAGCTATTTCGAGATAAAACAGTTCGTGCAAGAAGACTCCGAAGACCTGGCCGACAGTTTTATGTATTCTTTGTTCTCCACGCAGGACTTGAAAGATACGGACGTGTTCGAAGACAACAGCTATTCCATTTTGGAAAACAAGCTCAAAAAAATAAGGCGCACCGGAGTTCCGCCATTGAGCACTCATGAATTGGTGGACCCGAATGACCAGATAATCCAGGCCTTCCGCGCAGCTGGTTTGGACAACAAGCAGGATGACAGGGTGAAAGTCGTTTTTTATCCGATCTATCTGACCGAGAGCGATAAGCTTTTGAATCTAAGCCCGCAAGGCGCGGTTCAGGGCTGCCATTTGGGGATATTTCCATCCTACTATGAACCTTGGGGGTACACTCCTCTGGAGGCGGCGGTAGAGGCGGTGCCGGCGGTCACGAGCGATCTTAGCGGGGTGGGGAGGTTCATGGAGCCGCTGACAAAAGGCAAAGACAACCCGGGAATTTTTGTCGTCAATAATTTTAAAAAAGAGGAAAAACAGGTGGTAGATCAAATGGCCGATATTTTTTATGACTTTGCCCATTTGCCGCAAAAGGATAGGGTGGAGGACAAGATCGAGGCCAAAGATCTGGTAAGCCATTGCGATTGGAGCAATCTGGTCGAAAATTATCTTAAGGCGCACGATCAAGCGCTGGGAGAATAAAATTACGCGAAGACATCGAATTTCGGAAAAATGAAAATAATCCATTCCCAAGAAAACGGATTTTGCATAGAGAAGGAAGTCAAAGGAGAGGAATCGAGTTTTCTTCTGACCAACAGGATCGGAGGTTATCTTTGGTTCGGACAAGAACCGGCCAGCAGATACCAGGGGTGGTTCTTTAATTTTCCCGAACTCGTCGGTTCCACTATTTATAAAGCCCTGGAGGAGATCAAAATTGCAGGGAGGAACGATCCCGTATCCGAAATAAAAAATAATTTTTGGTCGGTGGAAAGGGTCAAAGGGAGCTACAGGGAAAGTTTTTTCCTGCCTTCGAAGATGGACGCATTGGTCTACGAGATCGATCGTCCCGCCGATTTGGAGATCGTTTTGGATGTAAGAGAGTTTAAGGATTATGGCGACAAGGAAAGGCATTACAATATCTTCAAGGAAGAAGGGCTGACGGTGGTGAGCTATAGCCACCCTGGAATGGCCGTTCCGGAGATCTTTTTGGCTGTCAGATCGGACAGCCGCGAAATTGATCCCTTGAACGATTGGCTTGAAAAAGATTATCCTTCCGACCGCCGCCGCAATTCTTCGCCGCATAGCTTGTATGTTTTTAAAGCTTTGCGCCTTAACAAGGCCCGGAAGTTCTCGATCGCCGTTTCGGACAAAAAAGACGCGGCGATAAAAGATGCCAATTTCGCGTTCGATAATTCGGAGCAATTGAAGATCGAAAAACGCAAAGAGATGAAAGAGGTCCTCGGCAAGGTTTTGGCCGCGGAAGAAAGAAGAGGGGAGAAAGTTTTTTGTCTGGAATCGAGGGTTTTGGAATTTTTAGCTTTATATTCTCTCGGATCCTTGCTGGTTTTGGACAAAACCAGAAATTCTTTAAAAGGAATATTTGCCGGATTGCCTTGGTTCTTCCAATTTTGGATGAGGGACGAGGCTATCTCTTTGAGATCTTTGGCCCGTTACGAAGAGCAGGCCGCTGAAGAAATAATGATGGCCCGCCTAAAAGATCTCCGGTCAAAGAATTGGAAATCGGACCTGTCGGATGACGCGGCCTGGTGGCTGTTATTACAGCTGGATCGCAGCATCCAGTCTAAAAAATATTTTCACAGGAACAGAAAAGAACTGGCGGCCATCTTTGAAGAAGCGGCTTATTCATTATTCCGCCGGGAAGATGAACGGCGTCTGTTGTCCAGCGGGCCTCAAAGGACCTGGATGGACAGCCTGCAGAGAAGCGGAGCGCGCTTGGAAGTTCAGGCTTTGCGCTTGGCTGTCCTTAAAGGAGCCGCCGACCATTCCAAATTGATGGCCCAAAAAGAATATTTCAAGGGGCTGGAGATAAAATTAAGAGAGCAGGTGAGGCGTTGCTTTTGGGACGGGAAGACTCTTGCCGACGGTTTTGATATGGGGAATTGGGCGGCGGACATGACCGTAAGGCCGAATATATTTCTGGCCGCTTACGCCTACCCCGATCTTTTGTCGAAAGAAGAATGGAGAATTTGCTTCGATAACATCCTGCCCGTTCTTTGGTGCGATTGGGGAGGAGTATCCAGCATCGACAAGAGAGACCCGAGGTTCATCTCCAAATATACCGGTGAAGATTCGGCCAGCTATCATAACGGAGACAGCTGGTTTTATCTGAACAATATCGCGGCAATAGCGATGCAGCGCGTCGACCCGATACATTTCGCCTTCCAAATAAGGAAAATTTTCAAAGCTTCTTCATCGGATCTTTTGTGGAAAGGAGTGATCGGCCACATAAGCGAGATCAGCTCCGCCGATCAGTTCGAATTGGGCGGCTGTTTGAGCCAAACCTGGAGCGCGGCAACCTTCCTCGAGCTTTTCGAGGAGATGTAGCTGTCTGGTATTTTATTGGTGTAGCCGGGGTTGTCTGCCGGCCCATTTCGTTGTAATATATTTTTGTTGCGGCAAAGACGGCCCAAAAGCCGTTTATCTGCCTTAAACATTGAATTTATGTCGATATTAAAACAAAAAGTCATCTGGGGAGCGCCCCTCGCCTTGCTTTCATTCCAGCTTTATATGGGCGTGTTGGCCGGATATTTTCTTGCTTTTTTGGTGGCCGGTAAAAAAACCGGCGAACGCGGCAGGGTGAGGTCCATCGCTTTTGACCTTGGTTCTTACCGTCTTCATTTGCATCACTGGCTGTTAGGCTCGGCCGCTTTGGCGATCAGCTGGCAATACGATGTAAGCATCCTGACCAGCAATTTGGGATACGGTTTTATGGGGGGGATGATCTTTCAGGGAGTGGCTTGCTATTCCGATTGGCACAAAGTTTTGATCAAAAAAAGAGCGGAAGCGTAGCATTCCGTTCAGCGCTGTTTGATAATCAATGGTTCCTTAATTTTTTTCAGTAACAGTTAAGGAATTTTTTATTGGCAATCATCAATATGATCCTGTCGGACGGAGACATCAAAAAAGCGATAGAGGCGGGGGAGATAAGCATCGACCCCTTTGATAAAAAATATATCCAGCCGGCTTCGGTGGATTTGCATCTGGACAAGTATTTTCTTACCTATGATACAAACCAAAATTATGTCATCGACCCGAAGATGCCGATGGAGCCGCTGATGAAGGAAGTGGAGATAGACGAGCAAAAACCTTTTGTTCTCCAGCCGGGAGAATTCGCCCTGGGAATGATCTATGAAACCACCGGGGTTTCCGCTAAAATGGTGGGGAGGCTGGAAGGAAAGAGTTCGATCGGCCGCATGGGTTTGCTGATCCATGTCACCGCAGGGTTCCTGGACCCGGGCAATTCCCTGAAAATGACCCTGGAACTGCACAACACCGCAAATCTGCCCATATTGCTTTATTACAAGATGCCGATCGCCCAAATGGCGTTCGAAGAGTTGTCCAGCCAGTGCGAAAGGCCTTATTCCAAAGAGATCGGCAGCAAATACATCGGCGATGTGAGGCCGAGACCCAGTCAAATTTGGAAAAGTTTTAAGGATCTAAATTAATAAGTTAAATTTAAAAGTTTATGAAAAAAGAAATTATATATCCGCTAATCGCTTTAATTCTGGTCGCCGGTCTGGCTTTTGCCTTTTGGCCGAAGGGGACCAATAAGGATGGTCTGGCCGCTCTGGCCACCGCAGGCCAAAATCAAAATAACGCCAGCCAGGGCGATAATTTGAATATTGAATTTGAATCCGTCAGCAACACGTCAACCGCTTCCACGACCAGCGATAATCAAAATAATAAAGTCCAAACAAATATGGGAACAAAACTAGACGGCAACGTTAAAAATGAGATCACCGCCGCCAGCGGACCGGCGATGCAGATAGACGCCAACAAAATTTATACCGCCGTGTTAAAGACCTCCGTCGGAGATATAACGATACAACTTAACGCCAAGAGCAACCCGATCACCGTCAATAATTTCATCTACTTGGCCCGCAAAGGATTTTATGGCGATACTGTTTTTCATCGCATCATAAACGGTTTTATGATCCAGGGAGGGGATCCGATCGGTAATGGCACCGGCGGTCCGGGGTATAAATTCAACGATGAGAACCTTCCGACAGAATATAACTACGCGAGAGGAACCATTGCTATGGCCAACGCCGGTCCGAATACAAACGGCAGCCAGTTTTTCATAATGCATAAAGACTATTTGCTTAGTCCCAATTACGTCATTTTCGGCAAAGTGACCGAGGGATTGAACGTTGTCGATAAGATCGCCCAAGCTCAGGCCAAAGCCAATGCTTACGGAGAGATATCCGTTCCGCTGGATCCGGTAAAGATAACATCGGTGGATATATATCAAGCGGAGCCAACTGAATAACGGTAGAAAATATGCGGGCATACCCCGCATATTTTTTAGAGGGCAGTCCGGCGAACAGTTTGGGCGAGGACATGAAAGGCCAAAAGATCCAAAAATTGGTTGAGGCTATCGTGTTTTTGAGCTATCCTTTAGCTAGAAAGAGATAATAAGCAATGTCCTAAATTTGTTTTAAAATATGGAAAATACTTCAGAGGCCAAAAAGGACGGAAAGTCCCTTGCCAAGAGCGAGATCATTTGGGCCGCCGCGGTCATAGGATTTTGTTTGATCGCCGCCACGGCTGTCGGAGCGGATTCTTTTTATAGATCAAAACAGCTTTCGAACGTTTTGTCGGTAACCGGCTCGGCGGAAAAAATAGTGAGTTCCGATACCGTGAAATGGCAGAGCGGACTTTCCCGGTCCGTTGACGCGAACGGCCTGAAACAGGGGAGCGCTTTAATGAAGAACGATATAGAGATCGTTAAAAAATATTTCAAAGACTCCGGGGTGCAGGATCCGGAAATAAGCGTCGATCCCGTGACCGTAAGCCCTGTCTGCGAAAGCCAGAATAACACTTTTTACGACAAATACGGCAGCCAAACTTGCGGCACCGGCCGGATAACAGGTTACAATCTCCAGCAGGTCATAGTCGTGGAATCCAACAGGGTTTTGGAAGTAGGCAATCTTTCGCGAGCGGCTTCGGATTATTTCATCAGTCAGGGGTTGGTTTTTAATACGCAGAATTTGGAATATTATTACAGCAAGCTGGCCGATCTGAGGTTGGAGTTGCTTTCTCAAGCTACCCAGGATGCCAAATTGCGGGCCGAGAATATCGCCGAGAGCACCGGCAAGAGAATAGATTCCTTGCAGGCCGCCAGCATGGGCGTGTTCCAGGTCACCTCCAAGAATTCTGTCGAGGTTTCCGATTACGGCACATATGATACTTCTTCTTTCGAGAAGAAAGTGACCGGAGTGGTGAGGACATCTTTCTCCTTAAAGTAGGATAACAACGGAGGCCGTAATAATATTTGCTTTCAAATTATTATGAAAAACACAAAATTGTTAGTTTTATCGATCATAGTCGCTTCATCCGTGATCGGGTTTTTGGCTTACCCCAATTTTCCGGATATGGTTGCCAGCCATTGGGACCAGAACGGCAATGTGAACGGCTATATGCCTAAGTTTTGGGGGACGTTCCTGATGCCTATTATTTCTTTGATAATGTTCGGCTTCTTTTTGCTTATTCCCAAAATAGATCCTCTTAAAACCAACATAGAGTCGTTCAGAAAATATTACGATGGATTCATAGTCTCTATGTTCCTTTTCCTTTTTTATATCCATATTTTGACCATTGTCTGGAATTTAGGCCATATTTTTAATATGTCCCAGTTTATGGCGCCCGCTCTCGGTATTCTTTTTTATTCTTCGGGCGTAATGATCGGTAACACCAAAAGGAATTGGTTCATAGGTATTAAAACTCCATGGACCGTAACAAGCGATGTGGTTTGGGACAAAACCCACAAGCTGGGAGCCAAGCTTTTCAAAATAGCGGGATTGCTGTCTCTGTTGGGGATGGTTTTCCCCAGCGCCGCCATCTGGCTGGTGCTGATACCGGTGTCGGTCTTTTCGGTCTATCTGATATTTTATTCTTATTTGGAATATCAAAAGGAAATTAAAAAATAAAGTTATGGCGGCGATCATTAATTTTAAAATTTGCGATAACGCCAAGGAGTGCGGAGGGATCGCGGCTTGTCCCGCCGGCGCGCTGTCATGGGATGAAAAGAAAAGAACGATAAAGATCGATAATTCAAAATGCTTGTCCTGCGGCAAGTGCGAAAAAGCGTGCCCGATAGGAGCCATCAAAGTGGCGAAGAACGAGAAGCAATACGCCAAATTCAAGAAAGAGACCGATGAAGATCCGCGCAAAGCTTGTGATCTGTTCATCGACCGTTACGGAGCCCAGCCCATCCATCCGGCATTTCTGATCGAAGAAGAAAATTTCAGCTCGGATAATTTACTGTCCAAAAAGAGAACGGCGGTGGAGGTTTTTAGCGATGATTCCATAATGTGCCTTTTGCTCTCCATTCCACTTAAGGAATTGATCGGCGATTTTTCCATCAACTATTTGAAGCTTAGAACAGGGAAAGGGGAAGTTATGAAAAAATATAAAATTTCCAAGCTTCCGGCGTTGTTGTTTTTTGATCAGGATAAAATGATAGGCAAGATAGAAGGCTATTACGGCAAAGAGCGGAGCAAAGAATTAAAATCAAAGATCGTCGATATACTGAAAAAATAAAGATCGTCTTCGGCCTCGGAGATAAAGGCTTTGCCGAACGGCGAGGCCAAAACAGCAACCGATCTCCTTAGAAAGACAGGTCCGCAACCAATCTTTTAGCTAGCATCCGGCCCTGTTTTTATCATTGTTTTTTCAACAAAAAGTTGCTAAAATGTCAAATAATATCAATACCAAATGGATTCTCCAATAGAAGAGATCAAGAATCGCCTTAATATCGTCGAGGTCATCGGAGGCTATATAAAACTTCAGAAGGCGGGAGCCAACTGGCGCGCTTGCTGTCCTTTTCACAACGAGAAAAGCCCCTCTTTTTTTGTTTCGCCCAGCCGCCAGATCTGGCATTGCTTCGGATGCAACAAAGGAGGAGACGTTTTCGCTTTCATAAAAGAGATCGACGGAGTGGAGTTTGGCGACGCTTTGCGCACTTTGGCCCACAGGGCCGGAGTGGAGCTTAAGCCGCAATCGCCGGAATGGCAGAATATTAAAACCGAAAGACAGAACTTGCAGGAGATATGCGGCTTGGCTTGCCGTTTTTACGAAACACAGCTGGAAAAAAGCAAAGTCGGACAGGAAGCCAGAAAATATTTATTGGAGAGGGGGATGTCCGAAGAGTCGATCGCCAAATGGAGGTTGGGATTCGCGCCCGACGCCTGGCAGGGGCTGTCCGATTTTTTAGTGGGCCGGGGATTCAAAAGAGAGGATGCCGGCAAAGCCGGTCTGGCCGTAAGGAATAACGGAGGGAATTTTTATGACCGTTTTCGCGGACGGATAATGTTTCCGGTGTTCGATATAAATTCCCAGGTCGTGGGATTCGGCGGACGGGTGTTCGGCGATTCCAAAAATAATTCCGAGCAGGCCAAATATATCAACATTTCCAATACCTTGCTCTACGATAAAAGCCGCATTTTATACGGATTGGATAAAGCGAAAGTGGAGATCAGAAAAAAAGACGCTTGCATTTTGGTGGAAGGATATATGGACTGCATTTTGAGCCATCAGGCGGGAGTATCTAATGTCGTTGCCGCGTCGGGTACGGCGCTTACTCCTTGGCATTTGAACTTGCTTAGCCGCTATTCGCAGAATTTAATACTGTCTTTCGATATGGATACCGGAGGCAACGAGGCTTCCAAAAGGGGAATAGATCTGGCCCAGAAAGAGGGATTCAATATAAGAATGACCATAATGCCGGAGGGCAAAGATCCTGCTGATGTGATGGTGGACCAGGGGAACCAGGCATGGCAGGATATTTGTGAAAAAGCCAAGCCTGTCATAGAATACTATTTTAATTTGGCCTTTACCGGCCGCGATCCGGCCGCGATCTCGGAAAAGAAAGCCATCGCGCAAATGCTTCTACCCGAGATAAAGAAAATTTCCAATAAAATAGAGCAAAATTTCTGGCTTGACGAGCTGTCCAAAAAATTGAAGGTCCGCCATGAAGATCTGGAAGAAGAAATGAAAAAAATAAAAATGGAAACCGCATATCTGCCTTCCGGCCAGAACGACCCTTCGCGAAGCGAAAAAGCCAAACCGCCGGAGCATTGCCAAAAGTCCAGAAAAGAGCTATTAGAAGAAGAACTTTTGACTTTTATTCTGGCTGATGCCAGCCTTATAGAAAAGGTGCCGCAGGAGACGATAGAAATGTTCGTCGGGCCGGCAAAAGATATATTTCTAAAGATCATATCAGAACCTCAAATAACCCAGGCCGACCTTCAAAAAAGTTTTGAAAGCTCGGAGCAGATATCCAAATTTTTGGGAGAAATATTTCTTCGGTCGGATATCGAAAAAGAAACGGTCGAGAGCATCGAGAAATGTTTTGACGATTGTCTGAACCAGACGGAAAAATTGCACGGGCTGGAAGCCCAGAAAAAATTGACCTCTCAAATAAAAGACGCCGAGCAATCGGGGGATTCGGAGAAGCTTAAAGACCTATTAAGCCATTATAACATCGCGGTTAAAAAATCTAATAAATAGAAACCAATCCATGGCTAAGAAAACAAACCCAAAAAAAACAAAACCGGTAAAGGCCAAGAAGATCGCGGCCAAGAAGGCGAAAAAGCCGGGAGTAAAAAAGGCGGCCAAGATCAAAGCCAAGGTAAAGGTAAAAGTAAAAGCAACGGCAAAGGTGAAAGAAAAGAAACCGGTTGCCGCTAAAAAAACCAAACCGGCGGCAAAGTCCAAAAATTCTTTGACCCCGGAGATATTGCAAAATCTCATCGAGAAAGGCCGCTCCCGCGGTTTTGTCACTTTTTCGGAGATCCTTTTTTTGATGCCCAACATCGAAGAGAACATCGAAGAATTGGACAAGCTCTACCAGGAAATGGAAAAGCAGGGAGTGGAGGTGAAAGAATCCCGCGGATATTTGGATATGGACGCGGGAAAAGAGAAAAAGAAACCGAGGACCTTTGCCATCCGCAAAATAGATTCGGTGCAAACCTATCTTAAAGAGATTGGCCGCATCTCTTCCATAACCGCCAAAGAAGAAAAGAGCTTGGCCAAGAGGATCGAGAAAGGAGATAAGGACGCCCGCAGAAAATTGACCGAAGCCAATTTGCGTTTGGTCGTTTCGATCGCTAAAAAATACGTCAACCGCTCTCCGAACCTGACCTTGTTGGATCTTATACAGGAAGGCAACATCGGCCTTTTCCGCGCGGTGGAAAAATTCGACTGGCGCAAAGGATATAAGTTCTCGACCTATGCCACTTGGTGGATACGCCAGACCATCACCCGCGCGCTGGCCGACCAAGCCAGGACCATCAGGATCCCGGTGCATATGATCGAAACCTTGACCAAATACACCCAGACGAAAAGAAGATTGTTGCAGGAATTGGGCCGCGAACCTTTGGCAGAAGAGATCGCCGATGAAATGCAATTGGAAGTGGAGAAGATCCGCCATCTGGAAAAGATCTCGCAGAAGGCCATCTCTCTGGAAACTCCGGTAGGCGAGGATGAAAAAGACAGCACATTGGGCGAGTTCATCAAAGATGACAAGGCGGAATCTCCGGCAACCATTGCCGGCCGCACTTTGTTGCGCGAAAGGCTGGACGAGATATTGAAAGAGCTTACCCCCAGAGAACAGAAAATACTATCTATGCGTTTCGGCCTTGATGACGGCGTGGTTTACACGCTGGAAGAAGTAGGCCAGAAGTTCGGCGTGACCCGCGAAAGAATAAGGCAGATCGAAGCCAAAGCCTTGGAAAAGATCCGCCAGCACAGCGGCCTGAAAAAACTCGAAGGATACTAATAAAATGCGAGTCCAGGCGTCCTTTTGCCAAAGAAGCAGGGGACGCCTTGAAGTTTTTAGAATTTTGGTTTAATATTGAGTAGTCTTTCCGAGGAAAGACCAATAGTGGGAATGTAAAATGGGATGGGGTCGAAGGAATGCCCCAATGACCCATAATTTAAAATAAA